>JAQWAL010000047.1 GCA_028707695.1 Bacteroidales bacterium
CGGGTCATTGTAATCTGGGGGGAGATTTTAAGGTTTTCAATGCCCATGTTAACATTGTACTCATCATTTATCCCGGATATCTTAATCTCGTTGATGTCGGAGTATGTGTAATTGCCCAGGTCCGAGATACAGGAGACCGTCAACATCAATACTACAAATACCGATGCTATCAACAAATCTATTTTCTTTTTCATAGTTGATTGTTTTTTAATATTCTACATAAACTCCATCCCACGGAACACCTTCGAAGGTACTCCAGGGACAATACTCAAACCACATCAGGCGGCCATCATCCTCGAGCACAGGTTCCTTTGCCTTGTATTTTGCAACAAGGTAATTGCTCATATACCTTGAGATGGCATACTGCAAACCGATTGTCATGGTTTCACTGCTCATGAAGTCACTGTAAGAGTAGCCCATGAGGCTCTGAATCAGGAGGAACTTCTTAGGTGAAAAAGCCCCGAATGCACTCTTCTCCTTTTTGGTCGTGGCATCAAAACTGCCCAACCAATTGGATGGCTTTACAAGTATGTCCGAGCATATGAGGTTGTGCCGACTGGCATCGAATCCGTTGTAAACAGTGCCGGAGGTGAGCTCTTTGGGATTGTCCCATGATTTGAATATGAGGGAGAAATGTTCGTTGGCCACCAGTTTTATCTGCAATCTCATCTCTTGGAGTTTCATATCAGGTGTGCGGAACCAGGAGACAGGAATAAAAGTTTCAATTAGACCCGCACCAAGTGTTACCGACTGAGGTACATGATAGTGTTGCCCTTTTAGAGCACTGGAACTGTCGGCTATAACCTCCAGGTCCACCCTCCTTTCGTAGGGTTTGGTCTCCCCTGTGGCCCGTATCAATACATTTGCAACGATTGTATCGGCAGTTGTCTTGACAAACTCCACATTGGTGTAAGGTACATAGGGCCATCCGGTGGATGACATAGTTTTGTTACCGTCCCTCACTGCAAAATAGATGCTCTCGGGGCCGGAATAGTCCATCATCTCTTTGGTACAGGAGGAGATAAAAACAACTCCTGCAATCAAGGTCAATATCTTGAATATTCTTTTCATAATCTTGTTCATTTGTTATTTTACAGGTCGTTACGGGTACTGGTTTCGCTGTCGGGCAACGGAATAACGTAGTTTGACTCAGTCACGCTCCTTGTATTGTTTTTACCTATATTGGTTCCGTCAGGTAGCTTATTGAAATTATGACGTTTGTAAAAGAAAAACATCTGTCCTTCGCCTATCATCTCCCTCCGGAATTCTGCCGTGATATTAGTAAATAGGGAAGAACTGTTGGAGGAGATACTGGTACAGTTTCGGTTCCTGCGGATCTTGTTGATGCACTCGTCGGCAACAGTGATGTCGTCGGTCAACTCTGCAAGAGCCAGGTACATTTCACTCATGCGTATAAGTGGCATCATGTAACGGAAACTTGAACTGCTTGATGGTTCTTTGAACTTGTCTGTATATACAATCTCTTTCCCTTCTATAATTGTAGAGCCCCATGTTTTAAACCTGTAGTCATTGGCATCGTCGTAAAGAGCAGTTACCCTGCCTGCTGCAAAGGTTCCTCCTGCCTTGAGCAGCGTCTGGGAATCGTCACCAAGGGTTGGTATAAAGTTGTATTCATATACATTCTTGACCCGGTTGGAGTTGTACAGCGCAAACATCACCTCTGTGGAGAAGAGTCTGTCGGGATTGGTGGTAGAGGTGATTGCAGAGGAGGTGGTAAAAGGAAACGTGTTTTTGGTTTCCACATCATTTATCAGTGCAGTTACTGTTGTAAGTGCCGTCCCGTTATCTTCTCCCCACATATACGCCCTTACCAATAATGCCTGTACAGCATAATAATTTAACCTGTATTGGCGGTACCTGAGGTTGTTACCGTTTGGGTCCGAGGAGTTGAGGACTCCTTTTTCAATGACAGGGTCATGCTCTTTCAATAGTGCAGAGGCTTGGTTTAGGTCTTCTATTATTTTTGCAAGCACCTCCCGGGCGGTCAGGATGGGCTGTACACTTTGGTCGCTTACAGTAACATAGGGTATGGCTTTTTGCCCTTTGGTCTGCTCAGAGTAGACGGGTCCAAAGAGCCGGAGCAAATCCAGGTGGATCATTGCCCTTGCGGCCAGTGCCTCTCCCATGATGACTGAGTGGTTGGCAGTGCTTAACACAACTCCTTTGTCTTGTGCACAACGGTCAATGATTACATTGCAATTTGCAATCAGTGAGTAGCTTTTTTGCCAAATGTTTTCTATCGGATCTTTTAGCTTTTCGTCAGTAAAACGGAAGTTCACATGGGGCAGGTATTTGTTTGTATGCACATAATAGTATTGTGCCATGATATCGAGGAACTCACAGGAAAGGGAGCTCCCGTAGGAAGAGGTGCTGGTCATCTCCATGTAGACCCCTGTGAGAGCATTGTAAAAACCTTGTGTTGTGGAGAACAAGGCATCTTCACTCAGCCGGTCGTTTGGTTTTACATCGAGCCATTTGTTGCAGGAGAGCAACAACATTGCAAGTCCACAAATGAGGAGTGTTTTGTATATATAGTTTTTCATCTCTGTTTTCTTTTATAGTGGAGTATGTTAGAAGCTTAGACCCAAAGAGAAGGATACCGAGCGGGAGAACGGGTAGTAGATTCCCCTCTCGTTCTTGATTGTAGAAATCCGGAAGATATCGTTCATGTAAAACCTCATGATAACGGATGAGGCTCCGATTTTTTGAATCCATTTACCCTGAGATTCGTAGCCAAGAGAGATAGATTCGCCGGTTATGATGTTGTTGTCTTCGACAAACCTTGATGTCATATCGCTGGCAATATTTGAGCTGATTTTTTTAAACTTCGACTTATCACCTGGCTGTTGCCATCTTTCGGTCAATGCTCTTTTGTCCAGATTTATGGTTCTGTCGGGAATGTTTTCAACTTTGTCGTACAGGGTTTTCATGAACTCCTGTCCGCCCAGTTTATAGCGGCAGTTGATGCTCAATGAGAACCCTTTGTAGTAAAGGGTTGTTCCGACAATCCCCTCAGCTACCGGGTTGGAATCTCCAACCACAACCTCGTCGGCAAAATCGAACAGGAATGTAGGGGAACCATCTTTTTTCATGAAGAGTTCGTATCCTGTGCCAGGGTCAATTCCAAAGGAGCGGACAGCCCAAAGTGCAGTGGGGCTGGCTCCATCGTAATACCTTGTCATGTTCACCCCTTGGTTGTTCTGATTGTATAGTTCCAATGATTTGCTTATGTTCCTGTACTCCGACTCCAGATGCCTCATGTTTGCGTTGACCGACCACATGAAGTTTGACTTTCTTACAATCTGGTAGTTGGCGTTTAATGTGACACCGGTGGTTTGTTGTTCTCCCATGTTGGTGGGGATGGTTTTTGTCCCGGTGGAGGTGGGAACGCTCATGTAAATGAGAAGGGGGTCTGTGGTTTTGACAAAGAAGTCAAAGTTGAGTCGCAATTTGCCGACCAAGGCGTCAAAACCAATATTCCTGTCAATAGTCTTTTGCCATTTGAGACCCGGATTTGCCCATGTTGCAATGTCATTCCCGTTGCCAAAAGGACTGGTACTCTGGGTAGAATATTTATAAACCCTGGTAGAGATGTAATCGCTGAAGTTCTGATTGCCGGGATTACCTATGGAGGCCCTCAATTTGAGCTGGTTTACCCAACCAATGTTATTCATGAATTCCTCCTTATGGATGTTCCATCCTATACCAACCGACCATGTATTGGAGAACTTGTTGTCTACACCAAAGACACTTGAACCGTCCAGTCGATAGGTGGCGTCCAGAAGATATTTGTTGTCAAATGCATAGCCCACATTCAAATAGTAACTTGCAGATCGTTTTATACTCTCGGTTGTGATATTGGACCCGGGTACAAACTGCGAGGCGTATGTGGGGTTTACAAATATATCGTCAATAAAGCCCTGCATTGAATATCTGCTCGACTGGGCATCCCTTTGATCGAACTTCATCCCTGTCACTACATTTAACATATGTTTTTCTTCAAACAACTTACCATATGTGAGAGCTATATCGCCATCATAACCAAAGTTCTTGCTGTTGGATTCTGTGTACAACCCTTTTAGCTCTGTTTCAAGGTTGACAAACTCACCGTTTTTCGGTGATTTGAATAGCTCTGTGCTAGCCAATGATTTTGACAATCCAATCCTGGTCCTGAACCTAAGCTCGTTCATTATTCTCCAATCTATCTCAAAATTGTTTGTGATACGAGTGCTGTATTCATTGTTAAAGTTGTTGTTATTAAAATCGTACAACGGATTTGGTTTGTTGCCATAACGCTCGGTGTAGCAGAATGGCACCACATTACCCTCCGGATCGTATTTGCGGTAGTACGGATTCATCTTGGCAAACTTGTCAAAAGCGACGCTCTCCCTTTGTGCAGAGTAGTAATCTATGCTCAGGGAGTTGGTAAATGCCAGTTTCCCTTTACGGTACATCAGCCTTACATTGCCTCCGAAGCTGCTGCGACCCGACTCTTTCATGACCCCTTGGTTGCCGCCTCCATACAGGGTTACTCCATAACGCATGGAGTTGTCGCCACCCTCTACAAACAGGGTGTGCTTGTTTGTAAGAGCAATCTTGCGGAGGGGGTCGCTCAGCCAGTAGGATTCCACTCCCCGTGCTATATCTTTCTTGATGTTTTCGTAATATTGGGCATAGGTCTCATTTGTGAGCTCATTCCCGTTTAAAAGTCCGAATGCTATGGAGAGCTTCTCAAACTCCAACTTTTCGGTAGCATTCATCAAATTGTAGTCCGACAGATCGGCCCAACCCAATGAATAGTTAGAGTTGTAATTGAGCCTCAACTTTCCCGATTTTGGTTTTTTGGTATCCACAACCACTACACCATTCGCCGCCTTGGATCCATAAATAGCTGTTGCTGATGCGTCTTTTAATAATGTTATGCTCTCTACCCTGTCCATTGTCAATGAGACTATGGTAGCCAGATCCGATTCAAACCCATCCAGAATGAAGAGGGGTTGGTTGGGGTCGGTGCCATATTGATCGGCAAGTCCAATCACACTGCTTTTACCCCGTATCTCAATATCAGGGAGGCGGTTGGGATCCGATCCGAACTCCGTACTTTCTATGATTGAGAATGAGGGATCAAGTGTTTTGAGGCTTTGAAGTAGGTTTTGGTTACCGATTGCCTTTAGGGTCTCTCCTGTAAATGAGGTGGAAGAGCCGGTGAAACTCTCCCTTTTCCTTTCGTAGATACCCGTTACTACCAAGTCTTCTATTGCCATGGCGTCATCTTCCAGCACAACCTTGATATTGTTTCCTTTCCAGACAACTTCTTTGGTTTTCATCCCCATGAATGAAATAATCAGTTGCACGTTTGTGCTTTGGGTTGTTTCAATTGTAAAACTTCCGTCAATTTCGGTAGGGGTTCCTTTTGTAGAATTCTTTACACGTACGTTTGCCCCTGGGATAGGTAGGTTTTGCCTGTCAATTACAACACCGGTAATCTTGTGCTTTTGTTGTGGTTGATTGCTCTTTTGTTTGGCGGGTAATGCTTTCCTGATTGCCACCACTTTGTTTAGGATTGAGTACTCGAGGTCACGGGTTGCAGTTATCAGGTCCATGATCTCTTTTAGTGTTGCACCCTTTAGTTTGAGTGTCACATTTGGTTGTCCCGAGAGGATGTTTGCCTGATAGACAAATTCGTAGCCAGTCTTATCCCTTAAATTGCTGACGACCTCTTCGATGGGAGTGTTTTCAAACGAAACATCAAGCCGTATTTGATCTTGAGCAACCCCAAAGAGAGGGATAAATGCCCATAACATCAATAATAGCCAAAAATGCTTCATTGGTTTAGATTTGTTTTTCATAGGTTAAGTTTATAGTTAGGTAATTTTCTACAAACCCGTTATTGTTACCATCTTACCCTTCACACTAAGTTTAATCCCCCCGCACTCCTCCAACACTTTCAAGACCTCCTTGAAATCGCCGTATCGTGGTACCTTGCCCCTGTACTGTAAGTGGCTTATATCGTTTCCTGTATATTTGTAATCAAAGTTGTACCAACGTGCCAGGTTCTGCATTATCTGCTCCAGCGATTGGTTTTCGAACACTATCATCCCTGTTTTCCAACTGGCAACTTCGTCGGTGTTGACCTCTCTTAGTTCTATTTCCAGATTGTTTTTATTGAATATGGATTGAAAACCGGGCTCCAATTCCACCACATTATTGTCGTATATTGCTTTCACGCTCACCTTCCCCTCTACAAGTGTAGTATAGACTTTGGGGTCGGAGGGGTATCCCGATATATTGAACTCTGTCCCGTAAACCTGTACCAGTTGTCCCTGCACATCTACAACAAATGGTTTTGACCCTTTGGATACTTTGAAGTAGGCCTCTCCTTCGAGGAAAACTTTACGCTCCTCCCCTGTAAAAGCAATCGGATAGCGAAGCTTTGAATCTGCATTCAACCAAACCTTTGTTCCATCTTCGAGGATCAGTGAGAACTCTCCCCCCCTGGGAATGACTAGGTCGTTGAATTTGATTTTGCCTTGTTCAGTTGGTTTTACTCCTTCATAAGAAAGGCTACCGTTTTCTGCTTTAGAAATGAGCAACTCCTCTTCCTTAATGGTGGCTTCGGCATCATCCAGCTGAATACTCTTGCCATTGCCAAGCGTTAGTAGTGCTTTTACCTGACCATGCTTTATCTGTTGCTCTGTCAATTTTCTTCCCGACCCAAAGAAGTTGTAGATTGTTCCGTCCAGCATAACGAGACCAGAAACCAGTGTGATTAGGATTGCTGCTACAGCCGATATCTTTCTTATATATTGCTTGACATTCTTTCTGTTATGCGCTGCTATGCGGGCTTTCATATTGTTCATTGCATTCGAATGGTCAATAATCCTAAGACGTTCGTACTCTGCTTTTATATACTCTTTGTCAAGGAATTTTTGATACAATTGCTCATTTTCTGCTTGCTTGTCACGCCATTTTCGTAGCTCACCTAACTCGTCGTTGGATGACCTCCCTATAATGCTTTTAAATATGAGTCCTGCAACTTTTTTTATCCTTGAATATTGATCCATATAATCTTGTTTTCCCATATAAAACGTAATAAGTTTAAAAACCCGTAAATTAAATTAAAAAAACCGTATTGTTGTTTTTATCGTTTATGTTATTTTATATTTGCGAATAATTTTTTCAGTTCATGTCTCCGGAAAACAAGATTTTTGAGGATTTTTGCAAAAGCAGGGTTGACTCCTTTTATGAGGTCATCTACCCTGGTTTATTGCTGTATGCAATCCGTTGGCTTGGCAAGGAGCACTCTTTTTTAGCGGAGGATTGTGTCCAGAATGCGGTTTTCAATGCATGGGAAAGACGGAATAATTTTTCTTCTGCCTCTGCTCTCAAATCTTACCTCTATACCTGTATCAAAAACAATATCATTGATATACATCGAAAGTCAAAATCGGGAAACAAGTACATCTCTTCGCTAGATGACCAGCTTGTTTTTACCAATAGTATAATAGAACAAGAAACCTTGAACATTTTGTTCAAGGCTATATCAACTCTTCCCGACAAGTACCGAGTTGTTCTGGAAATGAATTTTATCGAAGGATTGAAAATCAAGGAGATTTCCAATGCCCTCAACCTCTCCGAAAGCACAATTGAGAAACGCAAATACAAAGCTCTGGATTTGCTGCGTGATAAACTAACTAAAATTTACGGGGACACTATATATGTGACAATTTTAATGCTTGCATTACTAAACCGCTTACGCTAAATGCACCTCTCACCTTTTTTCACATCTCACTCACCAACATGCACATACCCCAAGCACCTCTGCACAAACCTCTCACAAACCACCCAGAAAGTGCAAACACTATACACCAAATAGCCACATAACCAGCAACATGTAAAAAAAGGTGAGACCTAAAATCTGCCATGCTCAGCAAAAAGTGCAAACACTATACACCAAATAGCCACATAACCAGTAACATGTAAAAAAAGGTGAGACCTGCCACCCGTGAGAGACCTGCCACCCGTGGCAGCCCTTCCCGTGACCCCGTCAGACCTGCTGCCCGTGTAAATGCTTTTGCACAAAGCCTACAATTTCATCCATTGCCTCAGTAGCTTCCCTGAACATTGGCGCCAATAAAGGATAGCAATGCAGCATTCCTCTGCCGGCCCTAAATTGGATATCAACCCCCGCATCCTTTGCTTTCAGATAGAACTTTTCACCGTCTTCATACAGTTCATCATCTACCCCGGAGTTTATAAATATTGGGGGAAGCCCTTTTAAATCACCAAACAATGGCGATATCAGCGGATTTACTGCACGATCCACTCCTACATAGTGACTGCTGAAAACTGTCCAAGAATTGAGGGGCGCCGGCGAAAGCTTGTTTTTTGTCTTGTACGAATCGCTGGAGCATGAAAGGTCGGTCCATGGGGAGATCGCTACAGCTGCTGCTGGCGTTGGTAAGCTTTGGTCTTTTAATGCAAGCAGAGTTGCCAGGCAGAGGCCACCTCCTGCAGATTCGCCTGCAATAAGTATGTTACCAGGCTGGTATCCAGAGGAGAGGAGCCATTTATAAACAGTTACCGAATCGTCCAGTGCAGCTGGAAATGGATTTTCAGGCGCTAGCCGGTACTCATATAACAGATTTTGGACTCCGGTAAACTTTGCAAATTTTGAGACAAAACCCCTGTGGTCATTACACGAACCCGACACATAACCACCGCCATGCACATACAGTATTAACTTATCGGCATCACAACCATCTGGCAGCAAAAACTCTGCATTCATTCCCTCTATTTCCAGTCGCCTTACTGTCACCCCATTGGGAATCTTGGAATACCTGCTGGCACCTTTCTCACACCTATCCCTAAACCCGGCAATGGAAGTATTTGAGTCGAAAACCTCTTTTTTCAACCTCCCTTGTAACAAATGCCCATGCCTCATCAAAAAATTAAATATTTGACTTTTTTTCATGACACATCATTTTTCAACTTACTGTATATTTCCAAATCAGTGAAAACATCCCCACTCCGTAATTCTCCTTGCCGTTCAATTCCTTCAAATATGAATCCAAGTCTTTGTGGAATTTTTTTGCTTGGAATATTTCCAACCGCACACTTTATTTGTATCCTGTTAATCCCCTGTTTTTCAAATACAAAATTACAAAGAGCTTCTACCGATCTTGTCATGATCCCTTTTTTCTGATATTTTTCAGAAAGCCAGTATCCAATTTCTGTCTTTTTATTTAGTTTGTCAGTATCCTTAAATCCTATCAAACCAACAAATTCGTTTCTGTACCTGATAACAAAAACATACTCAAATCTATCTTCTGGTGCATTAATGACAGACTTGACATACTCAACAGTATCAGATATTTCCCTTGTAAGTTCAACAAAAGGTAACCATTTTTCCAAATACAGTCTCTCATTGTCAATTACTCGAAAAATATCTTTGGCGTCAGGCTCCTCCAACTGCCTTAACTCAATGTCCTTATCTATTTGTATGCTTGTTCCACCTCTCATCTTTTTTCACAATTTTCACAATTTAAGTCACTTAAGTACCGGACCTCTGCATCAAATTTACAGAAAAAGCATATAAGTGCAAACATCTCGCACAAAACTACCACTCCAAATGCACCTCTCACCTTTTTTCACAT
>JAQWAL010000048.1 GCA_028707695.1 Bacteroidales bacterium
AATCCGTTCAATTATGCCCGGAACATGTCCCCAATATATCCAGTTTACTTGCATGATATGGATACCGGGGAGTATTTACTGGATAGTGATGGGAACAAACAGTATGACAACGGTAGTTTGTATGCCAGGCCTCAGAATATTGACAGACATATAGTATGGGAGACTGAACTGGACATGGACCGTACCTATAGGAACACATTGGGAAGCCAGGCCTTTGTTGATATCGATTTCTTGAATGATTTCAAATTCACCATCAAAGGTGATATCAGCCTCAGGAATTCAGAAAACCAGAGCTATAACAATGCTATAATTGGTGATGGTGCCGGTAACAAAGGTCGTGCAAAACGTGTTTTTTACAGGTATAAAAACTATACTTTCCAACAGCAACTTACATGGAAAAAAGAGTTTGGGCTTCACAACGTGGACCTTCTTGCAGGTCATGAGAATTACAGCTACAATTACTCTTACACCTATGGTTACAAAACAACAGAAACATTTGAAGGTGGTCCGGAACTGATAAACTTCACAGAGATAACAAGCCTTACCGGTTACCAGAACAACTACCGTTTGGAGAGTTATTTGACAAGGGGCAGGTACAACTACGATAACAAATATTTTGCAGAGGCTTCATTCAGAAGAGATGGCTCTTCCAGGTTCCATCCAAACAACAGATGGGGTAACTTCTGGTCTGTCGGTGGTAGCTGGACAATCTCAAAAGAGGATTTCATGGCAGGTACCAAGCATTTTATCAACTCGCTCAAATTACGTACTTCTTACGGTGAGGTTGGTAATGATGCTGGTGTAGATTATTATGGTTACCTCGCTTTGTATGGTATGGCGCAAAATGCCAATATTGGTGCTGCCTACAAAACACAAAATGAAGCTGCAGATATCCTTTGGGAGACAACCAGTTCATTTGGAATCGGTATAGATGCAACCCTTTTTGACAGGATGAACGTTAGCCTGGACTATTTTGACAAAAGGTCAAAGGATTTGTTGTTTGATGTGAACCTTCCTTTGTCTGCCGGTGCAACTTCTACCTCTTCTGCAGAGGCTACAATAACCAAGAACCTAGGGTCGGTTTCCAACAGGGGATTTGAATTTGTAATTGATGCAGATATCATAAGAACCAAGGATTTCAACTGGAATGTTGGACTCAATGGCACTTATCTCAAGAACAAGATTGTAACCTTGCCTGAACAGAACCGTGAAAAAGGAATAATCTCCGGAACCAAGAGATATGTAGAGGGTGGAGGAATATACGATTTCTGGATGTACCAGTTTGTAGGTGTAGACCAAATGACCGGGATGTCTTTGTACAAGCCGGATATGGAAGCATATTACATAGGAGAGGCTGTTGAAGGAAAAACCGAATTCCCTGCTGAGTATCTTGTCCAAATAGACGATGACTACTATACAACCAACGCTTCATACTCAATGAAGGATTGGAGTGGCAGTGCAATACCTGATTTTTATGGTAGTATCAATACAACTTTGAGTTACAAGAATTTTGACTTGTCTGCATTGTTCACATACTCTTTGGGTGGCAAAACAATAGATTACTCATACAGAGACCTGATGTCGGTAACTGCAAACCCAAGTGCATTGCACAAAGATTTGCTCAATGCATGGGATGGAGTACCGGGTGAAGGTGTCTATACCAGTGCAAACAGGATTGACCCTAAGGGGATCCCTATGCCAAACTACGACCAGAGTAAATTCACCGATGCTGTTTCCAGCAGATGGTTGATTGATGCATCTTATTTTATTGTCAAAAACGTAGCATTGAGCTATACCCTTCCAAAAAGGATTGCTGACAAAATGGATATATCGGGCATGTCTGTGAATTTCTCCGTGGACAACCTTGCTACATTCACTAAATTACAGGGTATGAACCCGCAGCAATCATTTGCAGGAACCAATGACAATGCTTTTGTTACAGCACGGGTATTCTCGCTTGGCCTGAATATTAGATTATAAATTTGTAAATCAATTAGCTATGTATAAGTTTAAAAAAATATTATTTTTAATTGCCGGGTTGGTCCTTTTGGCTTCATGTGCCAAGGATTACCTGGATACCAAGCCCACTTCCAGCACCGCTACCCCCACGATATTCGAAACTACACAGAATGCTGCATTGGCAATCAATGGTATCAATAAATTGATGACAAGGCAATATTTAGGTTCCCAAGGATTCAATGGAGAGGGTACAATAAAAATGTTGTATGGAAACTATCCTGGGGCACATTTTTATGTGAACCTTCCAGGTTGGGCATCGATAATAAACGCTCTTTATCATGATAATACATCAAGCCTATATTTGTACTATCCATGGTACTACTATTATATGATCATAGGTAATGCAAACACAATCATACATAACATAGATGATGCTGAAGGTCCTGAAGCAGAGAAGGAATTCATAAAAGCACAGGCACTTACATTCAGGGCATACAGCTATTTCATGCTATCACAATTGTATTGTGTAAGATGGGTTGATTCCAATAACGGTGCTTCAGACGGGTTGGTATTGAGACTGGATGAATCTACAGGAGAGATGCCACTTTCTACTTTGGCTGAAGTCTACAGCCAGGTTTACGACGACCTTGATGTGGCTATCGACCTGTACACATCATCTGGCTTGACAAGGGACAACAATTACGATCCCGATAAAAATGTAGCATACGCTGTTTATGCAAGGGCTGCAATCACACGCCAAGATTACCCTAAGGCTGCAACCATGGCAGTAAATGCCAGGAACGGTTACCCGTTGATGAACAACACTGCATACAAGGCTGGTTTCTACACACCTACAAGTGAGTGGATATGGAGTAGCTATGGTGCGCCGGATGAAACTTTGTATTACTACTCTTACCATGCATATATAGCATACAATTCTAATGCAAGTAATGTCAGGAACTATCCTAAATGCATCAGCCGTGAACTTTACGAAAAGATTCCGGATTCCGATATAAGGAAAGATTTGTTCCTTGATCCTAATGGTATTACTTATGATACTGCTACAGGAAGAGGCGGTTCTGCACTTAAGAATTATGCTATGGGCTTGTATCCTAACCTCTATTCAACTGCCGTTGCCTATGCATATATGCAGTTCAAGATTGCAGCAGAGGACCTTCCGGGTGTTGGTAACCTGAACCATTTCCGCTCTTCAGAAATGTACCTTATAGAGGCAGAAGCCAAATATTTCCAAAATGACTTTGACGGTGCCCAGGATGCCCTGGAAGCCCTTAACAGGGACAGCGGAAGGGATACTGAATACAGTTGTGACAAAACCGGAGCTGCTCTGCTTGAAGAGATCAAGACTTACAGGGCAATAGAACTTTGGGGAGAAGGTTTCGACTGGTTTGACCTAAAGAGATGGAAAGATCCTGTGGTTAGGAAAACCCATGCAGACGGAGGTAGTTTCCTTTCAACTTTGGCGGTTACAGTACAGCCAAATGAACAAAACAACTGGACTTGGAGGATTCCTCTAAAAGAGACAGACTACAACGATGCTTTGTAATTTTATTTAGAGCATTAGTATATAATAAAGAAGCTGCCCGTTTTGGACAGCTTCTTTTTTTTGATATACAGAATTGTCGATCAGCAGCCGGAGCAACCGGAGCAGCCACCATCGCCACATGAAGATGATGCTTTTTCACCAAAAAGGCCACTGGCCAATTCTTCCTCTGTAGCTTCCCTTACCTCTACAACCTCACCTTTGAAGTTGAGTTCGGACCCGGCCAAAGGATGGTTGAAGTTCATAACCACAGATTCATCTTTGATTTGGTCTATGGTACCTTGAAGACGGTTCCCTTCTGAATCCTGCATAGGCAGCACATTGCCAACAGTTAGAAGGCCCTCTTCTATTGCACCGTCAACCATGAACATATCTTTTGGCAATTCAACAATCGCATCGCTGTTTACCTCTCCGTAACCCTCTTTTGCAGAGAGTATGAAATCAAATCCATCACCAATTTTCTTGCCAGATACATTCTCTTCAAATTTGGGCAGCAAGTAACCTGTTCCGAAAATAAATTTGAGAGGATTATCGGCATTGACTGTCTCAATGACATCTCCACCAACTGTAAGTGTGTATGAAAGTGATACTACTTTGTTTTTTCCTATTTCCATGGATAAATTGTTTTGATTAAAAAAAGTTGTTTATGCAAATATTATGCTAAGATTTGTTGCGGGATATTTTATAGCCAATTGCTGCAACAATAATTGTTATTACCGGTGTTATAAGGTTAAAGAAACAGTAGGGCAGGTAAGCCAAAGTTGCCACGTTTAAAACACTGGACTGCACAACCCCGCAAGTGTTCCAGGGAACCAGCACAGAGGTGACTGTTGCAGAATCTTGTAACGTGCGGCTTAACAACCTTGGTTCGTAACCAAGTTTTTTGTATGTTTCGGAGAACATTTTTCCCGGCAGCAAGATTGCCATGTATTGGTCAGAAAGTGTCATGTTGAAAAAGATTGTGGTTCCTACTGTAGAGGAGACCAAACTGACTGTGTTCTTCATCAAATGCATCATCTTTTCTGTGATTGTCTGTATCATCCCGCTTGCTTCCATAACACCACCAAAGGTGACAACACAGAGGATGATCCACACTGTGTTGAGCATACCCGACATACCACTTGTAGAGGTCAGGTTGTTTAACATGGCATCTCCTGTTTCTATGGATACATTGGAAGAGAGCATTTTAAGGGATGAATAGAGGAATGTTCCTGTTTTTGAGAAATTGTCAGGTGATATTTGTGCACAAATCTGTGGTTGGAACAAACAAGCAACCAAAGCACCAAGCAGAGCAGAACTGAACAATGTTATAAACGGAGATACTTTTTTTACAATCAGTGTGATTGTGAAGACTGGAACCAGCAATAGCCAAGGAGAAATATTGAAAGTCCCCTCTATAACATTCAATTGGTTGCCAATGTCAAGGGCATTGTTTACAGGCAAAACAAAACCAACTATGGTGAAGAATACGACAGATAACACAAACCCCGGGATTGTAGTTACCAGCATATATTTCAGATGCACGTAAAGATCAACTTCTGCTACAGATGCAGAGAGGTTTGTGGTATCTGAAAGTGGGGATATCTTGTCTCCGAAATAGGCTCCGGAAATGATTGCACCTGCCAACCAAGGAGCCGGGAAACCGAGGATTTGCCCGGCAGAAAGCATAGCAACTCCTATGGTTCCTATTGTTGTCCAAGAACTTCCTGCCATGACTGAAACCATCCCGGACAACAAAAATGCAACCAGCAGGAAAACAGAAGGGCTTATTATTTTCAATCCGTAGTAGATCATTGCCGGGACAACCCCGCTTATCATCCACGATCCTGTCAAAGCGCCTATCATAAGTAATATGAATATAGCCGGACCGGTTTTGGTCAGATGGTCCATCATTCCCGCCTCAAGCTTATCCCATGGGATTTTCAAATGGACCAGAGAGATTACAGAAGCTAAAACAGTAGTGAAGATCAATGCAATTTGGGATGGACCGGATGTCACATCTTCTCCAAACATCCTTACACCTGCAAAAATTATTGCAATCAACACTAGTACAGGTACAAGGGATACGATTATTCCAGGTTTCTTCATAGTCTATATGCCGCTAAAATTGACGTTTTCGAATGCTAATGTGGGAATGAGCCATCTACTGCTTGTTCTGGGGTCGTTTCCGATATCAATGAGGTTGTTCCAAAGGGTGATTATGTTCCCAGTTATGTTTATTTCATTCACAGGATGTTTTATTATCCCGTTCTCGAACACAAATCCTTCTGCACCAAAGGAAAAGTCACCGGTAGAACTGTTTGTGTTCCCACCATTGAACCCTGTGACCAATACTCCGTTCCCGCAATGTTTCAGGATTTCACCAAGGTCCCTTCCAGATGGGTTATTGCCTGGAGATTCTGAATATTTGCACATTGGTACGGATGGCCCCTCTATTGTCACTGGCATCTTTAGTTTTTTGGAATAGTATGTGTTGATGAAATATGAATTGACAACTCCGTTTTCAATAATTGCCATTGGTTTGGTAGCTATTCCCTCTCCATCGAAATACCGGGATCCGGCATGTTTTACAAGATGAGGGTTGTCGAATAACCGGAAATTCCCGTCAAACACCTTTTTCCCAGCCATATCCTTTAGGAATGAGTTGTTTTGCTGCAAGGATGCTCCATTGAGTGCCGAGATTATCGGTGCAATAACCCTTGAGGATATAGTATTCTCAAGTACCATATTGTATTTGCCGGATTTCAATTTTACCGAGCCCAACCTTGAAAGGGCCCTTTCCAAAGCAGTTTTGCCAATCTCATTTTTCTTGAGGCTATCAAAGAATATTGAACTTTCATACCACCAACCTTCGGGACGGGATTCACCTTTTCCTTTGACAGAACATTCGCAGCTCAAAGAGAAGGACGATTGTCTGGATTCGCCTTCGAACCCCTGTGAATCAATCATATAAAAATAGTCATCCAAATCAGAGAATTCGCTGTTGACAGAGATTATCCTTGGATCTGATTTGTAAATCTCAGATGAGCAATCAAAAGCAATCTGGTTTTTTTGAGAAGGTTCAAGCTTTGATGTGGAATTATCATGTTGCTCCAAATCTTTTCCGTTACCCGTATAGTATAAAGATTTATCTGGTAATGAACGGTATGTGTCTGGGGTAACCAATTTTGTCACCCGTACAGCTTCTTCAATGAATTTTTTCAATTCTGCCGTTTCCATACGGTTTGTAGAAAAGGAACCATACCTGTCGTTTGTGAAAAGCTGGATATACAACGAAGCACTTTTGGACTGGTGTATCCTTTCTGTTTGATTGTTCCTTACAGTGAACGAACTTTGTGTTGCAGAACTCAATGTAACCCGAGCATTGTCACATCCCGATTGTTTTGCATATTCCAAAGCAATTTTTGCCCTCTCTTTTTGTAACATGTTTTTATTCATTCCCTCCAACTATTAATTTGTTAACCAATACAGAAGGCATCCCGCATGAAACAGGACAATACTGCTCTTTCCCGCATGTCCATGTAGAATCATCTATAATGTTGTTGGAAGCTACTGCAACAATATTCGCAAGAGCTTCCGGACCATTGCCAATAATGTTTATGTCTTTTACAGGTTGGGTAAGTTTGCCGTTTTCTATAAGGTATCCCGATTTGACAAAAAAAGTGAAATCACCAGCTCCTATTTGTACCTGGCCATTGCTGAAATTCAATGCAAAAATCCCTTTTTTCACAGATGCAATGATATCCTCTTCCCTGTTTTTCCCGTTTTCCATGTAGGTAGCCCTCATCCTTGGAAGAGGCATATATCTGAAAGATTCCCTGCGTCCGTTACCGGTAGGGTTGGTTTTATAATGCTTTGCACTAATCCTGTCGTGTAGGTATGATTCAAGGATACCCTCCCTGACCATATATGTTTTTTGGGAAGGAACACCTTCGTCATCAAAGTTGATTGATCCTCTGTTGAACGGGATTGTTCCATCATCAACTACTGAGATTTCTTGGGAACAAATTTTTTCCCCCATTTTATTGGAGAATATTGAAGTATCCATGCGGTTGAAATCGGCTTCGAAAGCATGTCCTATTGCTTCATGCAAAAGGATACCGGAACTGCCGGCACTCATTACAACAGGCATTTGACCACCTTTGGGGCGGGTTGCGTTGAAAAGGAAACTGGTGCTGGCCACAACCTCTTTTGCAATATGGTCTATTAATGAATTTGTCAGGAATTCAAATCCACCCCTGTAGCTCCTTGAATAACTTCCGTTTTCTATCCTCCCGTTGCTCTCCATTATGCATGTTGCAACTATAGATAACATAGGCCTGACATCAGAAGCCAATACACCCTCTGAATTATAAAAAAGGATAGAAGATTGTGAATCTGAGATCCTAGCCATTACTTTGTTTACCCTGTCGTCCGAAGAAAATATTTTGCCGTTGAGTCTTTGCAGAAAAGGGATTTTATGTGAAACGGAGATGTGTTCCCACTCTTTGGTTTGAGGGTAATAACCATTGCCCGCCTTTGTTTCCAATATTTGTGCAACAGGGAAACCATCTATCCTGCTCTTGTTTTGGGATGCGATGACAGAAGCCGCTTTGGCAGCTTTGATCATCTCCTCCATAGTCGTGACTTCTGTAAACGCATATCCGGTCTTGTCACCAGAAAGAACCCGGACGCCCATGCCATAATCTACGTGAGTCCCTGCAGAGTTGACTTGCCCATCCCTCAAAGACAACTCGTTTGCCTTGCTGGATTCAAAATAGAGGTCGGCATAATCCCCGCCCTTTGATAATGCGGTAGCTAATATTTTATTCAGGTTTTCTATCGTGACCCCGAACAGGGCCATGTTCTGGTAGGTGTCTGTCATTACTTTAATTTACACAAAGTAACCGAAAAATGACTAAATTAGCAAACAGTAAACCAATTAATAATGGACCAACCAAAACTTGAAAGATTATTACGTGTAATGCAATTGCTTACAGACAAGGGCAAAAGATATTCTGTTGCCGAACTTTCAGAAATTTTATCAATATCTCAAAGAAGTGTATACAGGTATATAGACACGTTTGAATCGGTAGGATTCATTGTCAACAAACACAATGGAATGGTTTGGCTGGCAAGGGAATCAAGACATTTCAAAACCATAGCCGATTTGGTTTATTTTACAGAGGAAGAGGCATATGTGTTAAAAAGGGCGATAGAAGCCCTGGATCCCATGAATCCGGCTGTGAACGGCATCAAAAACAAACTCTACAACCTTTACGATTACAATAAAGTTGCCGATATAGTTGTGAATGAAAATGCCAGGGCAGTGGTTAACAATTTGCTTGATGCAATAGCAACGGAAAAAGAGGTGTTATTGAAAGATTACAGGTCTTCCCACAGTGGAAATGTCTCTGACAGGGTGGTTGAACCAATTCAATTTGGCGTAAACATGGTAGATATCCTTTGCTACGAAATCTCAAGCGGAATATGCAAATCGTTCAAGGTTTCGAGGATAGGAGAGGTGCTCCATACAGGCAACAGTTGGTCACACCAAGAGAAGCATGTGAAAATTGTGACAGACTCCTTTCGGTTTTCATCTACCAAAACTCATTTTGTCAAGCTCAAGCTCTCCATGGTTGCAGCAAATTTGCTGAACGAAGAGTACCCATTGACAATTGACAAAACAGTATCCGTTTCGGATAAGGAATACATTTACAGTGACCAAGTATGTAGTTTTGAAGGGGTGGGTAGGTTTGTCCTTGGATTGTGTAATGAAGTAGAGGTTTTGGAAGGCAGGGAATTCATTGACTTCCTGAATATGAAAAGGAGAGGCAGTAAATTCTGACTCTCCATTTTTTGAGCGGCAAATGAGGTTCGAACTCACGACCCTCAGCT
>JAQWAL010000014.1:0-4186 GCA_028707695.1 Bacteroidales bacterium
GTGGGCCCAGCTGGGCTTGAACCAGCGACCCCCTGATTATGAGTCAGGTGCTACTAACCAACTGAGCTATGGGCCCGAAACGGACTGCAAAAATAGTAAAATTCTTTGAATTGATGCAAATTTGCAGTCTTTATTTCTGTGTAATTTCCTTTAGTTTATCACACTTTGATCTCTACCTCAACTCCGCTTGGAAGTTCCAGTTTCATCAAAGCATCTACTGTTTTGGGGGTAGAGCTGTAGATGTCCAGAAGACGGCGGAATGAGTTAAGCTCAAACTGTTCACGTGCTTTCTTGTTTACGAAAGTTGCACGGTTAACAGTGAAAATCTTTTTATCTGTAGGCAGTGGTATTGGACCGCTTACAATTGCGCCGGTAGCCTTTACTGTTTTAACGATCTTGTCTGCCGATTTGTCAACAAGCATGTGATCGTAAGATTTTAGCTTTATTCTTATTTTTTGGCTCATATCTTTAATTTTTTCTCTTTTATTCGTCTAGATCGCTGTCAATATTCTTACCACCGGCTTTCTCGATAACCTCTTTTGCAAGGTTGCCGGGTAATTCGGAGTAATGCGAGAATTCCATAGTACTGGTAGCCCTTCCCGATGAGAGTGTACGTAAGATTGTAACGTAACCAAATTGTTCTGCAAGCGGAACTTTGGCTTTTACAATCCTGGCATTTCCTTTGGAATCCATGTTGTTAATTTGTCCGCGGCGTTTGTTAAGGTCACCGATAACATCACCAAGGTAATCTTCCGGAGTAACGACTTCCAAGGTCATGATTGGCTCCTGGATGTATGGATTTGCCTTAGGGCATGATTTGCGGAATGCTTGCCTTGCACAAATTTCAAACGAAAGCGCATCTGAGTCTACGGCATGGAATGAACCATCCTTGAGAACCACCTTTAAGGAAGTAACCTCATAACCAGCCAGTACACCATTTGCCATTGCTGCCTTGAAGCCCTTTTCTACAGAAGGTATATACTCTTTAGGGATGTTACCGCCTTTTACCTCGTCAATGAATTGAAGCCCGGTAACACCTTCGTCGGCAGGGCCGATTTCAAATATTATGTCTGCAAATTTACCCCTACCACCAGTCTGTTTCTTGAACACTTCGCGGTGTTGAACAGTAGAGCGGATAGCCTCTTTGTAGTTAACCTGAGGAGCACCCTGGTTGATCTCTACACCAAACTCCCTGCGGAGGCGGTCTACGATAATCTCAAGGTGAAGCTCTCCCATACCGCTGATAACCGTTTGACCGGTTTCGTGGTCTGTCTTAACGGTAAATGTAGGATCTTCTTCTGAAAGCTTGGAGAGTGCAACGCCCAATTTGTCAAGGTCTTTTTGAGTTTTTGGTTCAACGGCAAGACCAATAACAGGATCTGGGAAAGTCATTGACTCCAGTACTATAGGTTTGCTTTCAAGGCAAACTGTATCGCCTGTGCGCAAATCTTTGAACCCTACGGCAGCACAAATGTCTCCGGCTTCTACGAATTCAATTGGGTTTTGTTTGTTTGAGTGCATCTGGTACAGACGGGCAACCCTCTCTTTTTTGTCAGAACGAGTATTCAGGACATAAGAGCCGGCATCAAGTTTGCCGGAGTATGCACGGATATAAGCCAGCCTGCCCACAAAAGGATCTGTGGCAATCTTGAAAACAAGACCGCAGAACGGCTCTTTGATATCTGTTTTCCTCACTTCCTCTTTGTCGGTTTCGGGATTTGTGCCCCTGATGTATTCTATATCCAGAGGAGAAGGAAGGTAACGCATCACGGAGTTCAGCAAAAACTGAACACCTTTGTTTTTGAAGGACGACCCACAGGTAACGGGAACTACTGCCATATCTATGGTAGCTTTCCTCAAAGCATCAATCACCTCTTCGTTGCTGATTGAATCGGGATTGTCAAAGTATTTTTCCAGGATAGCATCGTTGTATTCGGCAACTGACTCAATCAGTTTCCCTCTCCACTCTTCTACCTCGTCTATCATTGATGCAGGTACCTCTTTGATCTCGTAGTTGACCAAAGCCTTGTCATCTTGATTGTAGATGTATGCCTCTTTGGAAATAAGGTCTACTATACCTTCAAATTTATCCTCTGCACCAATAGGAAGTGCAATAGGAATTGCATTGGCTCCAAGCTTCGAGCGGATTTCTTCTACCACTGCGTTGAAGTCGGCACCAACACGGTCCATTTTGTTAACGTAAGCAATCTTTGGTACTTTGTACTTGTCTGCCTGACGCCATACAGTCTCGGATTGGGGCTGTACACGGCCAACGGCGCAGAAAGTAGCAACGGTACCATCAAGTACACGCAGGGATCTCTCGACCTCTACAGTAAAGTCCACGTGGCCGGGAGTATCGATAAGGTTTATCTGATACTGCTGACCCTCGAAATTCCAGAAAGCGGTCGTAGCCGCAGATGTGATTGTGATACCTCTTTCTTGCTCCTGAAGCATCCAGTCCATGGTGGCTGCACCATCGTGCACTTCACCTATCTTGTGACTTTTCCCGGTGTAAAACAGGATTCTCTCTGAGGTAGTCGTTTTTCCGGCATCAATGTGAGCCATGATGCCTATGTTTCTTGTGTATTTTAAATCTCTTGCCATCTATAAATAACTGTGGTGCTTAAAAACGGAAATGTGCAAATGCCTTGTTGGCCTCTGCCATTTTGTGCATATCCTCTTTTCTTTTGTACGCTGCACCTTCATTGTTGTAGGCAGCCATAATTTCTGCGGCAAGCTTATCGGCCATAGTGTGGCCGGAACGTTTGCGTGCGTAAAGAATTAGGTTTTTCATTGAGATTGAAATCTTTCTTTCCGGACGCACCTCTGTAGGTACCTGGAAGTTAGCTCCACCAACCCTGCGGCTTTTTACTTCTACCTGCGGGGTGACATTCTCAAGTGCTTTTTTCCAGATCTCGAGAGGAGCCTTTTCAGAATCTTTCATCTTTTCGCCAACGATGTCAAGTGCATCGTAGAAAATGTTGTAGGCGATACTCTTCTTTCCCTGATACATCAAATTATTCACGAATCTTGTTACAGATGAGTCGTGAAACTTGGGGTCAGGAAGTAGAATCCTCTTTTTAGGCTTCGTTTTTCTCATTTACTTAAAATTGAATTTGTTATTACTTCTTTGCAGCTGTTTTCTTAGGCCTTTTGGTGCCATAAAGAGAACGGCTCTGTTTACGTCCATCTACACCTGCAGTATCAAGTGCACCACGAAGGATGTGGTAACGTACACCCGGAAGGTCTTTTACACGACCACCACGAACAAGCACGATTGAGTGCTCCTGGAGGTTGTGACCCTCTCCCGGGATATATGCGTTCACCTCTTTTTGGTTTGTGAGGCGTACACGAGCTACTTTACGCATAGCTGAGTTTGGTTTTTTAGGAGTTGTAGTGTAAACACGTACACATACTCCGCGTCTTTGAGGACATGAGTCAAGAGCACGAGATTTGCTTTTCTCGGTGATAACTTCACGCCCCTTGCGAACTAACTGTTGAATTGTTGGCATAATTAGTTGTTGTTCTTTACTTTATCTATTTACGTTATACAAAACGGGTTGCAAAGGTAATATTAATTTCTGTAATTACAAACAAGTTATCCACATATTATGTAGAAAATAAAGGTTAATTTTGTTAAATTACACAAATATAAAAACATTAATAAAGTACTATGAAAATTTCGGAAAAAGCACAAGCTTACATCAAGCAAGAGGAGGTTTACGGAGCTCACAACTACCATCCACTTGAAGTTGTGCTTTCAAGAGGAAAAGGAGCTTTTGTGTGGGATGTGGACGGAAAGAGATATTTCGATTTCTTGTCGGCCTATTCGGCGGTAAACCAAGGTCATTGCCATCCGGATATTGTTGGGGCATTAACGGAACAGGCACAAAACCTGTGTCTTACATCACGTGCGTTTTACAACGACTGTCTTGGCCCATATGAAGAGTATATCCATGATTATTTTGGTTATGACAAGGTCTTGCCTATGAACTCAGGTGCAGAGGCGGTGGAGACAGCCCTTAAGTTGTCCCGCAGGTGGGGATATGTAAAAAAAGGAATACCACAAGACAAAGCTCTTATTGTCGGATGTGAAAACAACTTTCATGGAAGGACTATCTCAATTGTCTCCTTGTCAACTGATCCGGACTCTTATGCCCAGTATGGTCCCTTTACTCCGGGACTT
>JAQWAL010000014.1:4286-8938 GCA_028707695.1 Bacteroidales bacterium
AAAATGGCAGAAAACGGCTTGCTTGCAAAACCAACGCACAGGCACATCATCAGGTTTGCCCCGCCATTGGTAATCACAGAAGCAGAGCTGATGGAGGCAATAGCAATAATTAAGGAATCTATCCGTTCACTGGAATAATATCAAGATATGCAATCTACATCCAAGATATTGATGGTAAGGCCCGTAAAATTCGGGTTCAACCAACAGACAGCAACAAACAATGCTTTCCAGGTAAAAGGTTACGAACAAGATTCAGAGTCCAGGGCTATGGAGGAGTTTGACAATTTTGTCTCACTTTTGCGGGCAGAGGGAGTGGAGGTTGATGTAGTGGAAGACACTCCTGACCCGTACACTCCCGATTCTGTGTTCCCGAACAACTGGTTTTCTACCCATCAGGGGGGTACAATGGTGCTTTATCCAATGTATGCTCCTAACCGGAGGCAAGAACGCAAACCCGCGGTATTGGATTACCTGAAAAGCCTTGGGGCTTTCAAAAGGGTGGTGGACCTGACATATTTTGAGGGGGAAAACAAATTTTTGGAAGGAACCGGAAGCATGGTGCCGGACAGGGACAATAATCTGGTTTATGCTTGCCGCTCTTTAAGGACACATGAAGATGTGCTTGAAACTTTTTGTGACGAGCTGGATTTTGATTATTTCCTGTTTGATGCAACCGATGAAATTGGGAATCCCATTTACCATACAAATGTGATGATGAGTGTTTGCTCACGTTTTGTTGTGGCATGCCTTGATTCCATTAAGGATATTGACCAAAGGTCCAACTTCATTGCATTGGCAGAGGAGAGTGACAAGGAGGTGATAGAGATATCCCCGGAGCAAATGGCGGAGTTTGCAGGAAACATGCTGGAGTTGAAAACTGCAAACGGGGGTACTCTGCTTGTAATGTCTGCAAGGGCCAGAAGGTCACTTGATCAGGGGCAAATCAAAAAGCTTGAAACTTACTGTAAGATTGTTTCCCCGGACCTGACCGTGATAGAAAACAATGGAGGGGGCTCTGCAAGGTGCATGATTGCAGAGCTGTTTGTTTGAAAAAGCCTTATTAATCTTTTTCCTTGATTATACCACTACGGTATGCAGAAACCAGATGGACCAGGTCGTCTATCTGGTTTTGTAGTTCACAACCTATATCTGTATCCCTTACAAGTTTGCGTTTGTTGCTTAATTCCAGAACAGTGGTTTCCGATATAATGTCATCGCCATCCCTGATTGCTTTAGCTGCAGATACAAACGGTTGGTGTTGGATGATTTGCAGCCCGTGGGAATTGTAAATAAGGGTATATCCTGCAATACCGGTTTCTGATTGGTATGCTTTTGAGTATCCACCGTCTATGACAAGGAGTTTGCCCTGAGCCTTTATGGGAGACTCTCCTTTGCCGGTCTTGACAGGGATATGACCGTTAATTATATGGGATTGGGTATCGGTGATTCCAAATTCCTGCAAGATCATCTCGCAGATTTCCTTGTTGTCTCTGAGCTTGTAATAGTAGCCTTTCTCCTCTTTGTGTGTCTCTTTGTCTGCAATAAAATACCTCTCGAAGGTTGTCATCTTCATCTTGTCAAACAGGGGGGAGTAAGGGCCACACCATAAATACCACACATAATCTTTGCAGGAATTCTTGGTTTTCTTTTTTCGTTCTTCGAAATATGCTTGTCTGACCACCTTTTCAATCTTATCGAACAACGCTTTACCCGAAAGCTCTTCTCCAAGGACCTTCACTTTCCGCAATGAACCATCTGAATTCAAAGGCATGGATCCATGGTATAAAAGGTTGGAGTTCCTTACCAGGTACAGCGAACCGTTGTTGAACATGCATTTCATATGCTTTTGCAATTTTTCGCTGGAGAGGAAATAGTGCATGAGTGTATTGACGGTCTCTTGTTCTTCTTCTGTCAGTTTGTAAGGGTTGGCCGGATCTATTGTGGGGAAATTCTTGTCTTTGAGTTCATACTCTTTGCCATTCAGGGAGATTGTACCTCTTTTGTAATCTATAAGGTGCAAAAGGTTCCTCCCCTCCATCTCAAACTCCTTGTTGCGGGAAATGACTGCTCCCTCGAGTTTGAACTGGATGATTGATATTGCTTTGTGCATTTGGGCAATCATCCTGATATGTTTGCTTTTTACCGGCTCATCTTCATTTGCTTTGGGATTGAATAATTTGCAGTCGTCATCTTTGTAATGTTCCATGGCAAAAGTGGCGAGGGGCATGAGGTTTATACCATAACCCTCTTCCAGTGTAGCCAGGTTTGCATACCTGAGGGAGATTCTTATCACGTTGGCCATGCAGGCTTCGCTACCGGAAGCTGCACCCATCCATACAAGGTCGTGGTTGCCCCATTGGATGTCAAAGTTGTGGTAATCGCAAAGCAGGTCCAAAATTATATGGGCACCTGGACCCCTGTCGTATATATCCCCGATTATATGCAGGGAATCTATGGTCAAACGCTGGATAAGGTTGCAAATTGCAATAATGAAATTGTCTGCCCGTCCGGTAGAGACAATTGTAGATATGATTGCAGAGATGTAATCGTGTTTGTTGGGCTCCGCAAGGGATTCGTGCAACAACTCCTGTATTATGTAAGAAAATTCTGGGGGAAGTGCTTTCCTTACCTTGGAACGGGTATATTTGGAAGAGACATTGCTGCATACTTTCATAATTTGTACCAGCACCATCTTGTACCAATCGTCTATCTCCTTTCCCTCCCTCTCTTTTATGATCCTGAGTTTCTCTTTGGGATAGTATATGAGGGTGCAGAGTTCCCTTTTTTCATTTTCGCGCAGGGTATGCCCGAATATCATCTCTACTTTTTTCCTGATGACTCCCGAGGCGTTTTTCAAAACATGACGGAAAGCCTCGTGCTCCCCGTGGATATCAGTAAGATAGTGCTCTGTTCCTTTTGGAAGATTGAGGATTGCCTCCAGATTAATTATTTCTGTCGTGGCGTCTGATATGGTTGGAAAGCTTTTTGAAAGCAGTTTGAGATATTTAAGATCTTTGCTCATGACCTTCGCTTTGATTGTTCACGGATTCATTGTAAATCAAGTGCTCCAGATGTTTATCAACCGTGTTGATCAAATGAGTGATTTTGATGGGCTTTGTGAGTACATCGTTGCACCCGGCCTCCTTAGCTTTTATGTGGTCACTTTCAAAAGCATTTGCTGTTTGAATCACTATTGGTATATCGGGAGATGTTCTTCTTATTATTCGTGTTGCTTCAAGCCCGTCCATGCCGGGCATCTTAACATCCATCAGGATAAGGTCGGGATGCTCTTTTTGGAACATTTCTATTGCCTCTTCTCCGTTTTTTGCCCATATTATATCGTATTTTTTTGAAAGGACAATTTTGAGGAAAAGGAAATTACTGTCAAGATCTTCTGCAATCAAGATTAATGGTCTGTTCATATGAAAGTCTTTCATATTTATTTGCTAACTTAGCAATAAATATATGTTTGGTTAAGTAGTCCAAAGATAAAGTTTATTTATTTAAAAACACAACAAGATGAATTTTCAATTACCCTCTCTCCCGTATGCCAAAGATGCACTGGAGCCTGTAGTAGGGCTAGGGACCATTGAGTTCCACCATGGAAAACACCATCAAGCCTATGTAAACAATCTTAACAACCTGATCAAAGGGACAAAATTTGAGCAGATGTCGCTGGAAGAGATTATCCTTAAGTCAGATGGCGCAATTTACAATAATGCGGCACAAGTTTGGAACCACACTTTTTATTTCTACTCTTTCAAGCCAGGTGGAGGAGGAAATCCAAAAGGACAATTAGCTAAGGCAATAGAAGGTGAATGGGGCACATTCGAAAACTTTGTGAAGGAATTCAATGCCGCTGCACTCTCACTGTTTGGATCGGGCTGGGCCTGGCTTGTCAAGGACAATTCAGGCAAATTATCAATTATCCAGGAGAGCAATGCAGGGAATCCACTTACAAAAGGAGTGACTCCTATATTGACATTTGATGTGTGGGAGCATGCCTATTACCTGGATTACCAAAACCGAAGGGCAGATTACCTCTCTTCTTTGTGGGGTATAATTGATTGGGATGCCGTTTGTGCAAGGTATTAATCCCCAGGTTTATTCTGCTCTTACAACAACCTCTTTCTTTATCATGAAAGCCATGACTACAGTCCTTACAACCAGATGCATCATAAATGCTGCAAAGAGGGCATGCAGTCCCATTTTGCTATCCAGCAGATAGTAGGTTGCAAAGAAAGAGGCTGCAGAGAGCAACATTGTGTTGCGTATGGCAGCCGATGCAGTTGCCCCAATGAATATACCGTCCAGGATAAAGGCCACACAACTGAAAACCGGGACTACCAGCAGCCATGGGAAATAAGCCTTGGCAGCTTCTACAACCATGGTATTGTTGGTCATGAGCCTGAAGAGTGATTCGTCTGCCACTGCATATGCCAGGGTAGAGACTGAAGCGATGATGAAAGTCCATACGAACAATACCTTGATAGCTTTTTTGAGGGAATTTGGGTCTTTTGCTCCTATAAATCTTCCGGTCAATGCTTCTCCGGCATATGCGAAACCATCAATGAAATAGGAGTAAAGCAGCATCAACTTCATCATGATTGTGCTTACTGCTAGCAAGTTGTCGCCATATTTTGCAGAGATGC
>JAQWAL010000014.1:9038-26732 GCA_028707695.1 Bacteroidales bacterium
GCTATTGCCACGTCCACCATCCCTACAAGGGGTACTGTGATATTTGCCAAAATGCTGGGACCGGCCAGCTTCAATACTTTTTTGTTCATCTGTATTTTTCTTCTTGTTCCAGCATGCTCAAATAGGATTGGTACCTTTGCTCTGTTATTGTTCCGTTTTCTACCGCCTCCTTTACCCGGCAACCTGGTTCGTGAGTGTGCGTACAAGGGGCAAACCTGCAGTTGTCAAGGACCTTGAGCATTTCGGGGAAATAGTGGCTCAGCTCCTCCTTTTGCATTTCCAGCAAACCGAATCCTTTTATTCCGGGAGTGTCAATTATGAACCCGCCAGAAGACAAAGGGTGGATTTGGTAATATGTGGTTGTGTGTTTGCCTTGTTTGTGGTATTGGGAAATATCGCCTGTTTTTAGGGACAATGCAGGGTCAAGGCTGTTTATCAGGGAGGATTTGCCAACACCCGAAATTCCTGAAAACAGGGAGAGTTTCCCTTTGCACATCTCTTTAAGCTGAGTCAGGTCATACCCCTCCAAACCAGAAGTTTCAATGATATTGTAGCCTGCACTTACGGCATATGTATTGTAGAAAAACTCCTTGAATGCAGAGTACTCTTGCGTGATCAAATCCCTTTTGTTCAAAAGGATGACTGCCGGAATCTTGTAAGCTTCGCATGTAACCAGGAACCTGTCTATGAATTCCAGTTTGGTTTCCGGGAAATCCAGTGTGACAACAAGGAATACCTGGTCCAGGTTGGATGCAATTATATGCGCCTGCCTGGAAAGGTTGGTAGACTTCCGTATTATATAGTTTTTCCTTGGAAGCACCTCTGTTATGACTCCCGAGCCATCTTCCTGCGGGTCATAGATGACCTTGTCCCCCACGGCAATAGGATTGGTGGTTTTTGATCCCTTTAACCTGAGTTTGCCTCGCAATACGCAAGTAACTAGTTCCCAATTTGGAAGGTCACTTACCAGGTATTGGCTTCCGGTATGCTTGACAACTGTTGCCTCTTTTGAAATTTTAGTTTCCACGGGCGCGAAGATACTAAAATGTAGAAAAAAAGGGTTAGCTTTGCCAAAATTAAATGAATCATGTTTAGCATTTCCGAAATAGATGCATTGGTAGAAAAGGGGATCTTTTCACTTGATTTAAAGGGGGAACCGGTAGAACTTTACAATCCTATAGAGTATCTGGTGTCCATTGGTGGAAAACGTTTGCGGCCAAAATTGGCAATCTTGAGCTACAACCTTTTCTCTGACAAGATTGACCGTTCCATAATATATCCTGCAATGGGCCTTGAGATTTTCCACGGGTTTACCCTTATCCATGACGATATCATGGACAATGCCGATTTGCGAAGGAACCGCACGACAGTACATAAAAAATGGAACAATAGCATAGCCATTTTGTCGGGGGATGTGATGTGTATAAAGTCATACAAATATATGTCAATGGCACCTGCAGCCAAATTGAAAGAGGTGTTGGACCTTTTTTCAGAAACGGCAGAACAGGTTTGTGAGGGACAGCAATATGACATGAACTTCGAGACTTCCCCGCTTATTACAATGGACGAATATTTGTCCATGATCGGGCTCAAGACAGCAGTGCTGATTGCTGCCTCTGCAAAGGTTGGGGCAATCATCGCCAATGCACCGGCAACCGTATGTGATGCCTTGTACAATTATGCATACCAGCTAGGTCTGGCTTTCCAGATTAAGGACGATTATTTTGACAGCTTTGGAGACCCTTCTACTTTTGGAAAGAAAATAGGGGGTGATATCTTGTGCGGTAAAAAGACCTGGTTGCTTGTTGAGTCCCTCAAACGGGCTGGTGGAGGCAAAAGAACGGAGCTTCAGGAGATTATTAAAAACAAAACATTGGACCATCAGGAGAAGATAGACAAAGTGCTGGAGATTTACCTGGAGTTGGGCATAAAGGAGGCTGCCGAGGATGCGATGGATTTGCTACATAAAAAAGCCCTTGACTTTGTAAAGGATTGCGGCTTGACAAAAGAGCAAAAAGAGAGGTTGCATGAATTTGCAGGGGAACTTATCAACAGGGAAAAATAGATTTTCATTAAAAAAAAGATATTCAATCATGACATTCAGCGAAAATTGCAATTCCATTTTTGACAGATGTGTAGGGGATTACCACAAAACGGACAATGTTGATACTCCAATGGCAAATCCTTTCAAAGAGAGGAGCCTGGATTGGTACCTTTACTCCAAAAACTGGATAGATGCAGTACAATGGCATTTGGAAGATATTATAAGGGAGCCGTCAATTGATCCTGTTAAGGCGTTGGAAATAAAACGCAGGATAGACCGCTCCAACCAAGAGAGGACAGATATGGTGGAGCTTATAGACAGCTTTTTCATGGAGGAATATTCCAATGTCAAGGTTTTGGAGGGGGCAACAATCAATACCGAAACTCCTGCGTGGGCAATTGACCGTCTCTCTATACTGGCCCTAAAGATATACCACATGCGTGCAGAGGCAGAACGTCCGCAGGCATCCCAAGAGCATCGCAAGAGCTGCTCTGCAAAGCTGGAGACCTTGCTAACCCAGAGGGTTGACCTTTCCGGTGCAATTGACCAGTTGTTGTCAGAAATTGAGAGTGGGAAAAAGTACATGAAGTTTTACAAACAGATGAAGATGTACAACGATCCTTCACTGAACCCTGTTCTGTATGGGGGAAAAAAATGACAAACATATTGCTGTACTAAGGTTCTCTGCCTTGGGTGATGTTGCAATTGCGGCACCTCTTCTCAAGGCCTATGCTATGTCAAATCCAGGGGTAAAGTTTACAATGGTATCCCGGGCTATGCTCAGGCCATTGTTCGGGGGTGTACAAAATATCTCTTTCTTTGCATTGATGCCGGAAGGCAGGCATAAGGGGTTGGCAGGGCTTTACAGGCTATACAAAGATTTGCGCAAGATTGGGGTAACCGATGTGGCAGATATTCATTCGGTTCTAAGGACACATATTCTTAGGTTTTTCTTTCTTTTTACTGCTGTGGAGTTCAAATCCATTGACAAGGGCAGGTCACAGAAAGCCAGGCTGACCGCCAGGGAAAACAAGCTTTTGGTCCGGTTGCCATCTTCCATGAGCCGGTATGAACAGGTTTTGCATAAAGTTGGATTGGAGTTCCTGGACTTTTCTAACAGACCTGTGGTTGCACTCTCTTCCAAAAAACTTGTCAAGGATAACCTTACCGGTAAACCGGTTGAAGGTCAAATAAAAATAGGGATCGCACCCTTTGCAAAACATAAGGGAAAAGAGTGGCCGGCAGAGAAGATGGAATCTTTGGTCTCTTTGTTGAGCAGGAATTTACATTACAAAATCATTTTGTTCGGGGGTGGTGCAAAGGAGAGCGCCATTTTGAAGGGGTGGGAGCAGAGGTATTCGGGTGTAAGGTCTGTAGCCGGGCAATATGGTTTTGAACATGAGTTGGAACTCATTTCACAACTGGACCTTATGGTTTGTATGGATTCTGCGAACATGCATTTTGCCTCTGCTTTGCAAATACCTGTGATCTCTGTCTGGGGGGCAACACATCCATATTTGGGTTTTTACGGATGGGGGCAAGATCCTTCGAATGCCTTGATGGCTCCGGCAGAGTGCCGCCCATGTTCTGTGTTTGGGAACAAGGAGTGTTACAGGGGAGATTATGTTTGCCTCAACGGATTGCAACCAGAGGATGTTGCCGCCAGGATAACAAACTTTTTTGAACCTGGATTGTAGTTTCATAATAAAATCTATTGAAATGGATAAATCGCTATCTGGGAACATATGCCCGGAAGATATTGAGATAATGGCTCCTGCCGGTAATTTTGAATCGCTCATGGCTGCCATCCAGGGGGGTGCCAATTCGATCTATTTTGGTGTGGGAAACCTGAACATGAGGTCCCATTCTGCAAATAATTTTTCTGACGACTCCCTTGAGCAGATTTCGAGTATTTGCCGAGAAGCCGGGGTCAAATCTTACCTGACCCTCAATATTGTGGTATATGACAAAGACCTTGAACCGGTTAAAAAAACAATTGATGCTGCAGTGAAAGCCGGTATTTCTGCTGTCATTGCTTCTGATATAGCTGTCATTTTGTATGCCAGGGAGAGGGGTATGGAGGTGCATATCTCTACACAGCTTAATGTTTCAAATATCGAAAGTGTGAGATACCACGCTCGTTTTGCCGATGTTATAGTGCTTGCCCGGGAGCTAAGCTTGTTTCAGGTCAAGGATATACACGATGCAATTGTCAAGGAGAACATAACCGGACCTTCGGGGAAGCTTGTAAGGTTGGAACTTTTTTGCCACGGGGCTTTGTGCATGGCAGTTTCGGGTAAATGTTACCTTAGTTTGCATGAGTACAATGCCTCTGCAAACAGGGGAGCTTGTTACCAGATTTGCCGCAGGAGCTACCAGGTGACGGATAAGGAGACAGGCAACACACTTGAGGTAGACAATGAATATATTATGTCGCCCAAGGATTTGTCCACAATAAAGTTTGTGGACAAGATTGTTGATTCGGGAGTGAGGGTATTCAAGATTGAAGGAAGGGCCAGGGCCCCGGAGTATGTAAAAAGGGTAACCTCTGCCTACAGAAGGGCTGCAGATGCTGTTTGTAACGGAGTGTTCACTCCCGAATTTGCCGAGCAGCTTCACCAGGAGCTTTCCACCGTTTTCAACCGTGGTTTCTGGGATGGGTATTACCAAGGTGCCAGGTTGGGTGAGTGGAGTGATGTGTATGGGAATAAAGCAACCAAAAAGAAAAGGTATGTGGGCAAGGTTACAAATTTTTTTTCCAAATTATCTGTTGCAGAGGTTTTGATAGAGACAGGTGAACTCTGCATTGGGGATGAGATATTGATTATCGGGCCCTCTACAGGGGTGGTAGAGCATACCATAAATGAAATAAGGGTAGATTTGCAGAGTGTGGAAAAAAGTGTGAAGGGGGAATATTGTTCTGTACCTGTCCCGGAAGGCGTTCGTCTTAGGCGGTCTGACAAGATTTACCTGTTCAAGGACTCATCCAAAAACTAAACCCATGCAAAAAGTAGGATTATGTCGGAGAATTTACCTGATAAAAGGATCGCGTCCTTTCTTGCCGAGCATCACGTAGTTACCCTTACAGTTTTTGACGGGGAAGGGATTTGGAGTTGGCATGCATTTTATGTCTATTTGCCAGAGGAAAACGTAATGGTAATTACTTCGGAGTCCAAGACCCGCCATATACAGATGCTTGTTTCTGCCGGGACCGGATTGGTGTCCGGAGGAGTATCTTTGGAAACAGAGAGTGTGGGGCTTATACGCGGGGTGCAGTTCAACGGAGTCATGGAACAGGTACAAGAGAGGTTCTTAAACAACTACCGCCTCAGTTACCTGAAGCGGTTTCCTTATGCTATTTTGAAAGGAGGAGATTTATGGACCATCAGGATTACAGAAATCAAATTTACCGACAACCGTTTGGGTTTTGGCAAAAAATTGCACTGGAGCCGGTGATTTTTGCAGAAAGCTGATGTGCTCCTTGTTGTCAAAGCCCGAAGCTTTGTTTGATTGATTCAACAGCGTCTAGCTTTTCCCAACTGAAGAACTGGACGTTTTCTTTTACAAACTCCCCGTTTTTGCAAACTTCTACCTCCATTGTGAATGGGTCTCTTCCCATATGCCCGTATGCAGCAGTTACTTCGTAGATTGGTTTTTTAAGCCCGAATTTCTCTATTATTGCAGCCGGTCTCAAGTCAAAAAGATCTCCGATTATACGGGCAATTTCGCCATCGTTTACAAATTTTTCCTGATTGTTGCGGAAGGCAGTTCCATATGTGTTTACAAAAATACTCACCGGTTTGGCAACGCCAATTGCATATGCCAGCTGAACCAGGACTTCATCTGCAACTCCCGCGGCTACAAGGTTTTTAGCTATATGTCTTGCAGCATAGGCAGCAGAGCGGTCAACTTTGCTAGGGTCTTTGCCAGAGAAAGCACCACCTCCGTGGGCTCCTTTCCCACCGTATGTGTCTACGATAATCTTGCGTCCGGTAAGTCCGGTGTCGCCATGCGGACCGCCTATTACAAACTTTCCTGTAGGATTCACATGCAAAATATAGTCGTCTTTGAACAGCTCCTGTGTTTGCGCAGGGAGCCTTTTGAGGATTGCAGGAATAAGTATGTTTTTGACATCGCTTTTGATTCTGGTTTGCATGGAATCATCGTCGTCAAACTGGTCGTGTTGTGTAGAGATAACTATTGTGTGTACCCTTAGTGGAGTGTTGTCGTTATTGTATTCAATTGTGAATTGCGATTTTGCATCGGGTCGCAAATAGGGCATGAGTTTGGTCTCTTTCCTGATCTTAGCCAGTTCCAAAAGCGCAATATGGGATAGTGTAAGAGGTAATGGCATGAACTCTTCTGTATCCCTGCAGGCATAGCCGAACATCATCCCTTGGTCGCCGGCACCTTGTTCGCTGGGATCCGAAACCTCCACTCCCCGGTTGATGTCGGGGGATTGTTCGTGGATTGCACTCATTATACCGCATGAGTTACCGTCAAACATATATTCTGCTTTGGTATATCCTATCCTGTTGATGACCTTTCTTGTGATGCTTTGGATATCTACATATGCGTTGGATTTTACCTCTCCGCCAACTACCACAAGTCCGGTGCTGACAAATGTTTCGCATGCAACTTTTGATTCAGGGTCACTTTTCAGGAATTGGTCTAGTATGGCGTCTGATATTTGGTCGGCCACTTTGTCGGGATGACCCTCTGACACCGATTCCGATGTAAATAGATATGACATTTTATAAGAATTAAATAATGGTTAACAAAAAACCTTTGCGGGAGTTCAACTGTATGATGCAATAAACATTTCCTAAATCCCGGGGAAGAGTTGTCATCCGGTTTCTTGAGGGAACGTTTTAGCATTTTTTTGTGTGGTTGCAAGCAGTCAAATCTCTCCACATTAGGGGTGCAAAGGTAAATAAAAAAACTTATTAACCAAATATCCACAAATAGTCCTGTTTGCCCCTGTATATCATTGTTGCTTAATAATATGACAAATTCATCGTTTTTTTAAGTAAATGTTAAATAATCCAGATTATTTGTAACTTATCAAAGGGATTTTCTTATTTTTGCCACAGAATACCTAATAAATTATTTAAATACCTATGAAACAAATGATTAAGCATTTTGCCTTGTTGGCATTCAGTTTGGTGTTGTCTGTCTCTCTTTTTGCACAGGTAACGACATCATCCATGAGTGGTAAGATAACCGAGGTGGATGGTACTCCGGTAGTGGCGGCTGCAGTTGTGGCTACGCACACACCTTCCGGTACCAAGTATTATTCAATTACTGATAACGTTGGTAACTACCGCATCCAGAACATGCGTGTTGGTGGCCCGTATACAGTAGAAGTGACCTATTTAGGCTATGGCACAATCAAGGCAGAAAACCTGGATTTGCGCCTTGGTGAAAACTTCGTTTACGATGCCAAACTGGTAGAGGAGGCTATGTCCCTTTCTGAGGTTGTGGTATCTGCTGGGGTTGTGAACCCTATCCTGAACAGTGACCGTACAGGTGCTTCAATGAACGTAGGTTCCAGGGAGCTTGCTTCGTTGCCTTCAATCAGCAGGGGTCTGAGTGATTTCACAAGGATGACTCCACAGGCAAACGGAAACTCTTTTGCAGGACGTGATGGTCGTTTCAACACAGTAACCATAGATGGTGCTGCTTTCAACAATAACTTTGGTCTTTCCAGCAGTGCAATGCCAGGGGGATCTGCCCAGCCAATCTCTTTGGATGCAATTGAGCAGGTAACCGTTAACCTTGCTCCGTATGATGTTCGCTTGTCACAATTTACAGGTGCTTCCATCAATGCTGTTACAAAATCGGGTACCAACAACCTTAAGGTTACAGCCTACACCTATTTAAGACCAAAATCTTTCACAGGGGAAAAAGTAGGGGACCAAATTGTTCCAAATGCCCGTAACTCCTCTTCAAAAACTTACGGTGTTACAGTTGGTGGACCAATCATAAAAGACAAACTATTTATCTTTGCCAGTTACGAATATGAAAAAGAGGACAGTCCAAGCGATACTTGGGAGCCAAGCACCAACGGACAGGCAGATCTTGACATACGTCAGTCACGCACTACAGTTGCTGACCTTGAAAGGGCAAAATCTCATCTGATGTCTACGTACAGTTATGACCCGGGCAATTACCAGAATTTCGGAACCTACCCTTCTGAGAATTATAAGATTCTTGCAAGGCTGGACTGGAACATTGCAAGGAACCACAAGTTTGCTTTCCGCTTCAACAAGCTTAAAAATGAAAGCCCTAGTGTGACAAACGCAACTTCCGGCCCATCAGGGATCTCAAGGAGCAACTTTGCACGTATGGGTGAAAAATCGATTGCGTTTTCAAACTCTTTCTATACAAGTAACAACGAAATAAACGCTTTTGCTGCAGAGCTGAACTCCACTTTCGGGTCCAGGTTCTCCAACAAATTGCTTGTTTCCTACACTGCTACAACAGACCCTAAACGTTCCAGCCCAAGCGAGATTTTCCCTTTCGTGGATATCTATAAAGATGGTGACCCTTACATGGCTTTTGGTTATGAGCTTTTCACATACAGGAACCAGGTAGAAAACAATACCTTCTCTGTTGTGAACAACCTTACCGTAAACCTGGAAAAACACACCCTTACAGCTGGTATCTCTTACGACAATATTTATGTGAACAACTCATATATCCGCGAGGGTACAAGTTACTACCGTTATGCATCATTGGATGACTTTATTGCCAATGCAAAACCAACTGCTTTTGGTGTGACCTACGGTTACAACGGAGAGGACCCCAAAGGTGTGGAGATGAGCTTTGGTTTGGGTAGCCTTTACCTGCAGGATGAATGGAAAGTTAACAACAACTTCAAACTGACTTATGGCGTGAGGGCAGAACTTCCAATGTACCATAATGAGCTTTTGAACAACCCTGCCATTGATGCCCTTACTTTCAGGGATGGATACAAAGTGGATATAGATGCATGGCCAAACACCAAACTTCAGGTGAATCCGCGTGTTGGTTTCAACTGGGATGTGAAAGGCGACAGGAGTTTGCAGGTACGCGGTGGAACAGGCTTGTTCTCGGGTGTACTTCCTTTCGTGTGGTTTACTAACCAGCCTACAGCTTCTGGTACCGTTCAAAGTCCTGAGATTGGAATATCAGGCGAAAACCTGCCGGATGACTTCCGTTTCAACCCAGATTTCAGGGATCAGATAAGCAATTACCCAGGTTTGTTCCCTCAGGCAGTAAGTACAACCCTTGCTTCCGGTGCTTCAATTGCAGAGGTTCACAAAGATTTCAAGATGCCAAGGATTTGGAGGTCTAACCTGGCTGGTGATATTGAGTTGCCATACAACATGATCCTTACTGTGGAGGCGTTGTTCTCCAAAGATGTGAATGCAGTTGTTCAGCAAAACATGAACCTTCCTGAGGCTGACAATGTATTCTCCGGTCCGGACAGAAGGCCAAGGTATACATCCAACAGGATCAACAGCAATGTATCTTCTGCAATGGTCCTTGACAACTCAAGCAAAGGTTACCAAACATTGTTGACAGCCCAATTGACCAAGAACTACTCAAACGGTTTCTCAGGGATGTTGGCATATACTTACAATATTTCCAAGGATGTTACCTCTAACCCGGGATCTTCTGCTTACTCTGCATGGACCAGCAACCTGGATGCGTTCAATTTGAACGATCCTCAGCTGAGCCATTCAAACTTTGCAGTCCCTCACAGGGTTGTGGGCTCGTTGTCTTACAGGGTTGAATACCTTAGGAACCTTGCTACCACTTTCTCTGTTTATTACAGTGGTTCTGCCCAAGGACGCTCTTCTGTTGCCTACTCAAATGATATGAATGGAGACAAGGCCTCTTCTGACCTTATTTACATTCCAAGGAACGCTAGCGAACTTACTTTTGTTGATGTTCCTGGTAAGATGACAGCTGCCGAGCAGGCTGCTGCTTTCCAGGAGTATGTGGATAACGATTCATATTTGAGCAAAAGGAAAGGTGAATATGCTGAGAGATTTGGTGTGGTACTCCCTTGGAGAAACCGTTGGGATGTGAAGATCCTTCAGGATGTCTTCACAAACTTTGGTACCGACAGAAAATACACACTACAATTCTCACTTGATATTGTGAATGCAGGTAACCTGTTGAACAGTGATTGGGGTGTTGGAACTGCAAGTGGTCTTGCAAACCGCTATGGTGTAATCATGCCTTTGACTTATAAAACTGTCAATGCCGGTGGTGCTCCTACATATACTCTGAATGCTAAGGATGTTGCCGATTTCAAATCGAAAAACAGGCAGGTAAATGATCTTTCTACATATAGTACCTGGGGTATGTTGTTTGGTGTAAGGCTTATGTTCTAGACAACATTTCATTTGATATATCAAAGGACCGCCGGAAATGGCGGTCTTTTTTTTGTAATGCTTTTTTAATGTATTATATTTGATATGTTTTGAACATTTGTCATTATGAATGATAAGGGGCAGAAGGGAAGGATTGCAGAGGAGATAGCGCTTGGGTTTTTAATTGACAGGGGTTTGGTACTGCTGGACAGGAATTGGCGGTGGGGGCACCGGGAGTTGGATTTGGTGATGAAGGGTGGTTGTAGTTATGGAAAAAAAGATGTTTTGCATATTGTAGAGGTACGTTCCCTTTATGAGCCTTGTTGCCAAATGCCGGTAGAGACCGTGGACAAAAAGAAACGCAGGATGGTTATTTCTGCAGCCAGCGGGTATATAAAGGTACACGGGATTGATTTTGAAACCAGGTTTGACATTGTCTCTGTTTTGTTTTCGACTGATGGTACCTACAAGCTGGAATATTATCCAGATGCATTCAGCCCCGAATGGTAAAAGGATTATTTATTTTATTAGGGATAAAATGGAAAAGAACCACTATTGCATAATCATGGCCGGAGGGCTGGGAAGCCGTTTCTGGCCTGTAAGCAGGAATTCAAAACCTAAACAGTTCCTGGATATCCTGGGTACCGGAAGGACCTTCATACAACACACTTTTGACAGGTTTGCAAAGATTCTGCCTAAAGAAAACATTATTGTAGTAACCTCTGCCCAATATGAATCCTTGGTGAGGGAGCAGTTGCCAGACCTTAAAGAAGAGCATTTATTGCTGGAGCCTTACAGGAGGAACACTGCCCCGTGTATGGCCTATGCAACTTACAAGTTGATGGTGGAGAATCCTGAGGCATCTGTTGTGGTTACTCCTTCTGACCACTTGATTATGGACGATGGAGTGTTTTCACAAACAATTTTGAATGCTTTGGATTATGCTGATTCCAATGATGTTCTCATAACCCTGGGAATAAAACCCAACAGGCCGGAGACAGCTTATGGCTACATTCAGGCAAACAAGAACTCTGCTTTGAACATCAAGGGGAATGTGGCATACAATGTCAAGACTTTCACAGAGAAGCCAAGCAAGGAGTTGGCAGAGGTTTTTGTGAACAGTGGTGAGTTTTTGTGGAATTCGGGAATTTTTATCTGGAATACCAAAACCATAAAAAGGGAATTGGAGAGTCATCAAAGTGAGATAGCCCTTCTTTTTGGAGAGGGCAGCGATTTTTATTACACTCAAAATGAAAGGGCTTTTGTTACAAAGGTATATGAGGAGTGTAAAAGCATTTCCATTGATTACGGGATTATGGAGAAAACTGAAAAAGCTGTTGTTTATCCTGCAGCTTTCGGATGGTCGGACTTGGGAACATGGGAGGCTTTGTATGGTTTCCAGCTCAAGGAAAACAACACCGGCGAAAACCTTGTGAAGTGTGATGAGGTGCTTTTGAGGGACGTGAAAAACAGCGTGGTGATGTGTGAAGGTGAACAGAAGGCAATCATAGCATCCGGGCTTGAGAATTTCATGATTATAAACACTCCCGATTTGGTGCTGGTTTGCCCCAGGGATGAATCTGCATTGAAGACCCTTTTTGCAGAGCTTCCTTTGAACGAACTTGGGAAATACCAATAGAGAACAAGTATAACTAAATAATATATGAGCGATAAATTAATTTCGTTGGATGTAAAATCGGAAATCGGCAAATTGGAAGCTGTAATGCTTCACACTCCGGGAGCCGAAGTAGAAAACATGACTCCCGAAAATGCACAAAGAGCATTGTATAGTGATATCCTTAACCTTTCCATTGCAAAGAAAGAGTATGAGCAAGTATCTGGTGTTTTGGAGAAGGTTGCAAAAACCTACCAGGTGAAGGATTTGTTGACAGACCTTTTGAATGACCATGACCAAAGGGAGGCTTTGATAGGCAAGATTTGCGTTGGTGAAGGTGTTACGGATTATTTTGAATACCTGATGGAGATGAGTTCCAAGAACCTGGCCACGGTTCTGATTGAGGGTTTGCCTGCAAGGATAAACAGCCTCACTGCATACCTGAAGGATGAGTACTATGCGCTGCCGCCTTTGTACAATTACTATTTTACCAGGGATGCCTCTGTTACAATAGGGAATAAGTTGTTGGTTTGCAAGATGGCCAGCAAGGTGAGGATGAGGGAGTCCCTTATAAACGAAGCTATTTTCAGGAAGCAAAGGGTATTTGACTGCGAGGTTATGAATGCCCATGATTTCCAGCCAGGGAACGACGATTTGTATATGGAGGGGGGTGATATTTTGGTTGCCCGTGAAGACATTTTGTTGTTAGGTAATGGTTCCAGGACAAGCAGCCAGGGGATTGACATGCTCATCAACAGGTTGTGCCGTACAGGTTGCAAAGGCAAGATGAATGTTGTTGTGCAGCAGTTACCGCATAAACCGGAATCGTTTATCCATTTGGATATGGTATTTACATTGCTGGACAAAGATAAGGCAATGGTGTATGAGCCTTTGATATTGAATGAGAACCAATACCAGACCGTGCATATGGTAATTGAAAACGGCAAGGTTTCCAAAATAAAGTCTGTAAACAATATCCCTTCTATCCTTAAGAAGTTGGGGATGGAGGTGGAGCCAATAATATGTGGAGGTAGTGCTGATGAATGGAACCAGGAGAGGGAGCAGTGGCATAGTGGTGCAAACTTTTTTGCTTTGGCTCCGGGCAAGGTGATGTCTTATGCAAGGAATGTGCATACTTTGAATGAATTATCCAAAAATGGATTTGATGTTTTTACTGCATGGGATGTCATCAAGGGCAAGAAGGATATCAACAAGAGCAAGCAGTGTGTAATAACCATAGATGGTTCTGAGTTGCCTCGTGGAGGGGGTGGTGCCCGTTGTATGACAATGCCTTTGAGAAGGTCGCCTGTGGAGTGGTAAGTTTTGTTTCCCAAAAAATTTAATTATTCTGTAATATGTCAAGGATTATTGCTTATTGTATGGTTATGATGGCTTGTTCCATCTCATTTGCCTCTAATCTCCATTTTGCCTCTGCACCATCGCTGACGCCAGATGGAAGTGTCATCTATTTTTCCTACGGAGGGGATATTTACAAAGTGGATAGTAATGGCGGACTTGCTTTGATGGTTGTCTCCATTGGAGGAAACGAGGGGTCTCCAAAGGTTTCTCCTGACGGCAGGTTTTTGGCATTCAGTTCCAATGTCCAGGGCAACAATAATGTTTATGTTGTGCCGGTAAACGGAGGGGAGGTGCGGCAGCTTACATTCCATGACGCCTCAGATATTCCTGTTTCCTGGAGTCCGGATTCCCGTTTTGTCTATTTTGAATCTTCCAGGTACAACAGTATATCTACATACAAGGTGCATTTAGAGGGAGGCACTCCTCAAAGGCTTTTCCCTGATTATTTCAATACAATTGCAAATTTGGTCCAGAATCCTGTAACAGGTGAATTTTATTTCAATGAATCTTCGGAGAGTTACAGGTTTGCTACAAGAAAAGGATATAAGGGGGATCATAATCCGGATATCAAAAGCTGGAACGCCAAAACACGGGAGTTCAAGGTGCTTACCCAATACAGGGGCAAGGATATATGGCCAATGGTGGATGTTCACGGAAACCTTTATTATGTATCTGATCAGGAGAACGGGGAGGCGAATATTGTAAGGCATAGCGATGGAAGGTTCATTACCTCTTTTGAGGAATCTGTGCAATATCCTTCCATTAGTGCACAAGGGGGCCATATCGTTTTTTTGAAAGGATACAGGATCCATCTCTTTGATATTTCTGCGGGAGAAGTGGTTGTACCGGCCATAGAGGTTGCAAAAAAGCCTGTTGTGCCTGATATGAGGGTGGATGTTAAGAGGCCGGATGCTTTTGCAATTTCCATGGATGGAAAAAAACTTGCCTTTGCATACAGGGGGATGCTTTTTGTTTCGGATGCCAAAGGGAATTTTGTAACTCAACTCGAGACTCCGGATAATGAAAGGGTTTCCAATGTTGTGTGGGCATCGGACAGCAAAACATTGTATTATACCAGGACAAACAGGGGGTGGTATTCTCTGTGCAAACAAAGTGCAGATGCACGTGGAAATGAAACTGTTGTTTTTGCTCCGGATGCTTCTGTCAATTCTTTGACCATATCCAACAAAGGTGATAAGGTTGCATTTGTTTGTGGCGGGAAAAAACTGATGATACTTGATATGGCAGCAGACGCTGTCAAAGAGTTGAACGGACACGAATTTTGGGCATTCCAGGATTACCGTATTTCATTTTCTTCCGATGACAGGTTTCTTACCTATACTGCAGTCAATATCTTTGAACGGGATGTTTTTATTTACGATTTGGCTGAATCCAGGGTTATCAATGTTACAAATTCTGCAAATACAGAGAATGACCCGGTTTTTGGCCCCGGAGGAAAATATTTGTATATGTTGTCCAACCGTACTTCGGCTTCGTTTCCACGTGGGGCTGCGTTGCAGTTATACAAGGTGCCTTTATACAAGGTTGCTGCTCCTTTCAAAAGGGCAGAGTATGAAAAATTGTTTTCCGATGCCGATTCTTCTAAGAAAAACAGTGGCGAGACGATTCCTTTTGACCTGGAAAACCTGCAACGCAGGTATAGTGCTGTTGTAGGAAGAGGCAGCCAGGGGAATCCTTTTGTGGTGAGCACCGGCGGGAAGGACTATTTATTGTTCAACTCCAGCCACGAGGGAGAAAGCGGCCTTTATGTTTTGGAAATAAAAGACTGGGATGCAACTCCACCCAAACGGGTAAAAGGTGCAGGTGCCATCTATTCCTATAGTTTTGGGGGTAAGGTTTTGATGGGTGCAGACAGGGAAGGTTTGTACAGGATTGATCCTGCCTCTGCCTCTGCAACCAAAATATCTGTAAAGCATGGTTTTGAAAAGAACATAAAGGATGAATTTGAGCAGATGTTTCATGAGGTATGGGCTACTTTGGAACAGAATTTCTATGATGTGGATTTCCACGGTGTGGACTGGATTGCCAAAAGGGATTATTATGCCTCTTTCCTGGACAAGGTGGAAACCAGGGATAATTTGAGAGTTCTCCTTAACGATATGCTCAATGAACTGAACTCTTCACATATGGGATTCAGTAGTATTGGAGAAGAAGAGAAGACAAGTGCGAGTTATGTGACAAAAGCTACCGGTCTTATGTTCAGGGAGGATTCTCCGTATGTTTTGGACAGGATTGTCGCCGGGTCTCCTGCAGATTTTTCTGCAAACCCTTTGATGACAGGGGATAGGCTTGTTTCTGTGAACGGATTTGTTGTGAATGAGAAAGAAAACCGGGAGTTTTATTTTACCGGTGCATCGGGTTTGGATGAGATAGCCTTGAAATTTATAAGGAACGGGAAGGAGCTGGAGGTGACAATCCATAGTTTCCCATCTTCCAGATTGAGGTCTTTGCTTTATACCGAATGGGAGGATTTTAACAGGGCCAGGACAGAGGAGTTGTCTGACGGCAGGATTGCCTATGTGCATATGAGGGATATGGGTGACGGTGCTTTGGAACAATTCCTGATTGACATGAACAGCTATGCAGTACATAAAGATGCTTTGATTCTGGATTTGCGTTTCAACAATGGGGGTAATGTTCACAAGGAGGTGATAGATTTCCTTGCTGCCCGTGAACATTTCCGCTGGAGCCACCGTGACCATCCCATGGTTTCTCACCCGAATGTTATTCCTTCTGCCAAACCTTTGGTTGTTCTTATCAACGAGCGTAGCCTTAGTGATGCAGAGGTAACATCCAATGGAATAAAGGCTCTGTCCTTGGCTAAATTGGTGGGTACCGAAACCTACCGTTGGATAATATTCACATCGGGTACCAGGTTGATTGATGGCTCTTCTGTAAGATTACCTGCTTGGGGTTGCTATACATTGGATGGAAAGGATATGGAGTTTGAAGGGGTCTCTCCTGATATTTATGTGAAAAACACATTCGAGGATAGGGTCAATTCCCGCGATCCCCAGCTGGAACGAGCCATTGGTGAGGTTTTGAAAGAGCTTTCGCAAAACTAATTGATAGAATTATTACCTTTGCGGGTCCAATACCCGTCTAATGGGTGAAATTATCCAAATGATGAAAGAGAAAATAGAGAAATTGCTACTGGAAATTGAGGGTCTCAAGGTTAAGAAAGAGCAGGAGATTGAAGAGATAAGGGTTAGGTTACTTGGTAAAAAAGGCACTGTAACCCAGCTTTTTGATGAATTCAGGAATGTGCTTCCGGAACAGAAAAGGGAGTTGGGTCAGGTTCTGAATAAATTAAAAGTGGCTGCAGCTCAAAAAATTGAGGAGTTGCGTGCAGGTTTGAACGAAAGTGGCGATTCTGGCGTGAGTTCATTTGACCTTACCAAACCTGGAGATATCGTGGAAGTTGGGGGCAGGCACCCAATATCAATAACAAGGGAAGAGATTCTCTCTATTTTTAACAAATTTGGGTACGTGGTTGCAGAAGGCCCTGAGATTGAAGATGACTGGCATGTGTTTGGAGCACTCAACTTCCCTCCCGAACACCCTGCAAGGGATATGCAGGATACCTTTTTCGTTACCTCCGGGGACAATCCGGTACTTTTGAGGACTCATACCAGTTCTGTGCAAGTACGTGCAATGGAGAAGATGGATTTGCCAATCAGGATTGTATGTCCCGGAAGGGTTTTCCGTAACGAGGCAATATCTGCACGTGCACATTGTATTTTCCACCAGGTAGAGGGGCTTTATATAGACAAGGATGTTTCGTTTGCAGACCTTAAACAAGCGGTGCTTTTATTTGCCCGTGAAATGTTTGGAGAAGATGCCCGGATTCGTTTGCGTCCTTCATATTTCCCGTTTACAGAGCCAAGTGCCGAGGTTGATGTGAGTTGTAATATTTGTGGTGGCAGCGGGTGTAATATTTGCAAAGGAACAGGATGGCTGGAGATAATGGGATGTGGTATGGTAGATCCAAACGTGTTGGAAGCAAGTGGTATTGACAGTAAGGAATACACTGGTTTTGCATTTGGAATGGGAATTGAGCGGATTGCCATGCTCAAATGGCAGGTGAAGGATTTGCGCCACTATTTTGAAAACGACATCAGGTTCCTGAAACAGTTTGATACAGTAATATAAATTCTGATTGTTTTTTTTGGAACGAATAAAATTTTTATTACTTTTGCAGTCCCAAATGCGGAAATAGCTCAGTTGGTAGAGCATAACCTTGCCAAGGTTAGGGTCGCGAGTTCGAGTCTCGTTTTCCGCTCTGCAAA
>JAQWAL010000014.1:26832-30459 GCA_028707695.1 Bacteroidales bacterium
TAAATTATTAATAAACACCAAATTAAAAACCAATGCCTGGATTAATTGGAAAGAAAGTCGGAATGACTTCTGTTTTTGGTGCCGATGGAAAGAATATTCCATGCACCGTTATTGAGGCTGGTCCGTGTGTTGTTACGCAAATTCGTACAGAAGAAAAAGATGGTTATGCCGCTGTACAACTTGCCTATGACGAAAAAAAAGAAAAACACACCAGCGCTGGCCAGAGTGGCCACTTTAAAAAGGCAAACACCACACCTAAAAGAAAAGTAATTGAGTTTCTCAATGACTTTGGCAAAGAGTTGCAGTTAGGTGATACTATTACCGTCGATGACGTTTTCGGAAACGGCGTCCTCGAGTGGGTAGATGTTACAGGAATCTCTAAAGGTAAAGGATTCCAGGGCGTTGTGAAACGTCATGGTTTCGCAGGAGTTGGCGGCCAAACACACGGTCAGCACAACAGATTGCGTGCTCCCGGATCGTTGGGTGCATCTTCTTGGCCTTCAAGAGTATTTAAAGGTAAAAAAATGGCCGGCCGGATGGGTGGCGATAAGGTGAAAATTCAGAACCTTAGAGTTTTAAAGATTATTCCAGAAAATAATCTTCTTATAGTGAAGGGATCAGTTCCCGGAGCCAAGGGTTCATATGTAATCGTGGAGGAATAAGCGTCTATGGAATTATCAGTTTATAAAATTGATGGGACAGAGTCCGGTAAGAAAGTTACTCTGGACCCTGCGGTCTTTGGCATAGAGCCGAACGACCACGCTATCTACCTTGATGTGAAGCAGTATTTGGCTAACCAACGCCAGGGAACTCACAAAACTAAGGAGAGATGGGAAGTGGCATACAGCACCAAAAAAGTGATTCGTCAAAAAGGATCCGGTGGTGCACGTCACGGTAGTATAAAAGCCAATATCTATGTTGGTGGTGGACGTGTATTCGGCCCGCAACCAAGAGATTATAGCTTTAAGTTGAACAAGAAACTTAAGCAGTTAGCTCGTTTTTCTGCACTTTCTTACAAGGTCAAAGAGGAGTCACTCAGGATTGTTGAGAATTTCTCTATGGATGCGCCCAAGACAAAAGAATTTATCAAGATTATCAGTAATCTTAAAGTGAATGACAGGAAAGTACTTTTTGTACTTCCGGAAAACATTGACAATATCTTCATGTCTTCACGCAACCTTCCCAATGTAAGGGTTGTGAATGTAAATGAAATTAACACTTATGACTTGATGAACTCTACATCTTTGATTATGATGGAAGGTGTACAGGAGATTCTTCAGGGAAGTAATGGAAATAGTTAAACCGTAGAACGATGGAAGTTTTAATTAAGCCTATAGTAACAGAAAAGATGACGATTCAGGGCGAGAAGTTGAATCGTTACGGTTTTATTGTGGACCGCTTTGCAAATAAGTTGCAGATAAAGGATGCGGTTGAGCAAATGTACGGTGTTAAAGTGGTGGATGTAAACACAATTAACTACCACGGTAAACGTAAGAGCCGCTTTACAAAAGCGGGATTATTATCCGGCCGCGCAAATCACTTCAAGAAAGCGATTGTAACATTGGCCGGCGAAGATAAGATTGATTTCTACAGTAATATTTAAGTCCATGGCAATACGCAAATTCAAACCGGTTACACCCGGTACAAGACATAAGGCAATTAGCGCATTTACAGAGATTACCTGTTCTACACCAGAAAAATCGTTGCTACAACCGATTCACAAATCGGGTGGAAGGAACAAACAGGGAAAAATGACAGTGCGTAATATCGGAGGCGGTCACAAAAGAATGTATCGTGTAATAGACTTCCATAGAAACAAAGACAATTACACAGCTACAGTGAAAACCATCGAGTACGATCCTAACAGAAGTGCCCGTATTGCTCTGGTAGTTTACGCAGACGGAGAAAAGCGCTATATAATAGCTCCTAACGGAATTAAAGTGGGTCAGGTTCTATCATCGGGCCCAGGAGTTGCACCCGAAATAGGCAACACTCTGCCTCTTTCAGAAATTCCACTAGGTACAGTAGTTCACAACATAGAGCTTCGTCCCGGACAAGGTGCCGCTATGGCAAGGAGTGCCGGAACATATGCTCAGTTGACAGCAAGGGAAGGAAACCATGCAATCCTAAAACTACCTTCGGGTGAGGTTAGGATGGTTTTGACAGCTTGCCGTGCAACTGTTGGGGCTGTATCTAATGCAGATCACAACCTTGAATCATACGGAAAAGCGGGTAGAAGCCGCTGGTTCGGACGTCGCCCTCGAGTAAGGGGTGTTGCCATGAACCCGGTAGATCACCCGATGGGTGGTGGTGAAGGTCGTGCATCTGGAGGACATCCTCGTTCTAGAAAAGGATTGCTGGCTAAAGGTTTCAAAACACGTAACCCTAAGAAAACCAGCAAGAAATTTATCATTGAAAGAAGGAAAAAATAACGGATTAAACTGAAAGAATTATGAGTCGTTCACTAAAAAAAGGACCTTACATACAGGCAAGTCTCGAGAATAGAGTACTAGCTTTGAATGAGACTGGTAAAAAGGAGGTCATCAAGACCTGGTCAAGAGCCAGTATGATATCGCCGGACTTTGTAGGCCACACCATCGCGGTTCACAACGGAAACAAGTTTATTCCGGTATATGTAACCGAGAACATGGTTGGTCACAAGCTTGGTGAGTTTGCACCTACGCGTACCTTCAAAGGTCACTCGGGTAATCGTTAATATATGTTAATGAGTAAAAGAAATTCACAATAATGGGAGCTCGAAAAAGAGAAGCAGCCGAAAGGCTTAAAGAAATAAAAAAACAGACAGCTGTAGCAAAGCTGAATGATGTTCCTACCTCTCCAAGGAAAATGAGACTGGTTGCAGATCTCGTTAGAGGGGTAGAGGTAAACCGCGCTTTGGATATACTCAAGTATACCAAAAAGGAGGCGTCTATTCGTCTGGAAAAACTTATCCGTTCGGCAATAGCCAACTGGGAAGCCAAAAACGAAGAGGATCGCAAAGAGCTTGAAAATGGCAATATTTGTGTGAAAACCATCATGGTTGGACAAGGCCGTTCCCTCAAGCGTATAAGGACAGCACCACAAGGACGTGCAGCAAGGATCCGTAAGCGTTCCAACCACGTCACCATTGTGTTGGGCAAGAAAAGTAAAACCGTAAAAGAAGAGCAATAAAATGGGACAAAAAACAAATCCTATATCAAACCGACTTGGTATAATCCGTGGCTGGGACTCTAACTGGTACGGTGGTAAAGACTATTCTGCAAAATTGCTGGAAGACTCTAAGATCCGCGAATACCTCAATGCACGTCTGTCCAAGGCCAGCTTGTCAAAGATAGTGATTGAGAGGACATTGAAACTCATCACAGTAACTATCCACACCGCACGTCCGGGCATTATCATCGGAAAAGGCGGTCAGGAAGTTGACAAACTCAAAGAGGAGTTGAAGAAAATCTCTAACAAAGAGGTTCAAATCAATATTTTTGAAGTAAAAAGACCTGAAATTGATGCTAACATTGTAGCAAGCAATATAGCACGCCAAGTAGAAGGTCGTGTCTCTTATCGTCGTGCCATTAAAATGGCAATGGCATCAACCATGAGAATGGGCGCAGAGGGTATCAAGGTACTTAT
>JAQWAL010000014.1:30559-37003 GCA_028707695.1 Bacteroidales bacterium
CCATATACGGTCTCTCTTTTTTTATTTTAGTACATTTGTATGCTATATTTAGAAAAATTAATGTAATCATACAATACGAAAGTCATGAAAAAATTATTCCTATTAGTATTTGCAGGGTTGTTTTCTACCCTGGTAATTGCACAACCTCTGCATAAAGTATCTCCAAAAGAGGCAGGAATGGATAAAGAAAGGTTGTCCAAAGTAGATGAAATCATTGAGAAATCAATTGAAAATGGAGAGATACCGGGAGCGGTTCTTGCTGTTGTAAGGGGGGACAAGATGGTTTACCTCAAAAGTTACGGCAACAAATCGGTCTATCCCAAGGTAGAGAAAATGGATGTGAATACGGTTTTTGACATGGCATCTGTATCCAAATCTGTTGGTACTGCGTTGTCTGTGATGCAGCTTGTAGAGCAAGGCAAGCTAAGGCTCACCGATAATGTCTCTATGTACATTCCAGGTTTCAAGGGGTTTGGTAATCCCGAAAATGGTAAGGATGTTGCTATTCGTGTAGTTGATTTGCTTACGCACTCATCGGGACTTCCACCATATGCACCGGCAGCAGAACTTGTAGAGAAATACGGCTCTCCGTCTCCCGAAGGTTTGCTGGAATATATCTCCAATTGTAAAAGGGATTTTGCACCCACCACAAAGTTCCAGTACAGTTGCCTTAATTTTATCACATTACAACATATTGTGCAAAATATAAGCGGAATGACCTTGGCAGAGTATGCCAAAAAGAATGTGTTTGATGTTTTGGGTATGGACCATACCTGTTACAATCCTCCAAAAGAGCTTTACAAAATGATTGCCCCTACCGAAAAACAGGCAGACGGATCGGTAATTCTTGGCAAAGTACATGATCCACTGGCAAGACTGTTGAACGATGGAAATTCAGGTAATGCGGGTGTTTTTTCGAATGCAAATGACCTTGCTGTGTTGGCAGCTGCGTTGATGAACGGAGGTGAATACAATGGGAAAAGGATACTGGGAGCACTTACTGTTGAAACCATGACAAGGGTTCCTCTGGGATTGGAGCACATAGGCCGTTCCTTGGGTTGGGACAATTACTCTCCGTATGCATCCAATAACGGGAATTTATTCCACCCCACCAAGACATTTGGTCACACCGGTTACACCGGTACCTCTTTTGTTGTGGATCCTGTATCCAAAACAGCTGTCATTTTGCTGGCAAACAGGGTACATCCAGAGGACAAACATAGTGTTGTAAGGCTTCGTGCTTTAGTGGCCAATGCCGTTGCCGGTGCCGTTACCTGCAAGTAGCAGGTTTGCTGCCACTATTGCAGAGGCTGATTCTACAACCACAGGTACCCTTAGGGCAAAACAGGTGTCGTGACGCCCATGGACCACCAACTCTTGTATAGCTCCGGTTGACATATTCATGGTTTCCTGGGGCAGGGAAATACTGGAAGTTGGTTTGACAGCTACCCGGAAAACAACAGGATTGCCGTTTGTGATTCCGCCATTTATTCCGCCTGCAGCATTGCGGGCGGTTTTTCCGTTTATATCTATTATTGGGTCGTTGTGTTGGGAACCCCACATTCCGGCTGCTTTGAACCCATCGCCGAATTCAATGCCCCTTATGCCCGGGATGGCAAATATTATGTGGGAAACAAGCGATTCAAAGCTGTCAAAGAATGGATCTCCAATACCAGCCGGGATATTGTTTATGGTACACTCTACTATTCCTCCAAGAGAGTCACCCCGTTCCAATGCCTGCTCCAGTTTGGCCTCCCATTGGGTTGTGCCTCCTATGGAGAGGATTTGACTGTTGATGTTTATGGGATCAATTATCTTTTTTGCAATAACACCTGCAATTACAAGCGCAAGGGTAATCCTGCCAGAGTGGTGTCCACCACCACGAGGGTCGGCAAAACCTTTGTGTTTTTGTTGAGTTGTGAAATCGGCATGCCCGGGTCTTGGTACATTGAGCAAGTTGTCATAGTCGTTGGAACGAGTATTCAGGTTCCTGACAATCACAGAAAGGGGAGCTCCGGTAGTGACGCCGTTGTACAGTCCCGACAGGAACTCAAGGGCCTCTTTTTCTACGCGTGGTGTGCCTCCTTTCTTGCCTCCTGCCCTGCGGTCAAGGTCCATGGCAAAATCATTAGCATCCAAAGTTATTCCTGCCGGTATACCATCTATGGTAACCCCGATTGCCGGACCGTGGGATTCACCGAAAAGCTGAACCCTGTATCTGTTTCCAAATGAATTCATAAGTTTTTGGTTTATTTAAAGTTTTTTAGGAAATCCGGGAAAGACTTGGAGATGCATTCCAAATCGTCCAGGAATACCGATTCTTTGATATTGAGTGCTGCAGTTATGATTGACATTGCAATACGGTGATCTTTGTGGGAGCTGCAGTACCCACCATGCAAGGGACCCCCTTCTATCACCATCCAGTCTCCGTCTATATCTATTTTTGCACCCAGTTTTGTGAACTCTGTGAAGATACTCTCTGCCCTGTTGCTCTCTTTGTTTGAAAGGCGTTGTATCCCCTTTATTTTGCTGGTTCCTTCGCAGTTTAGCGCAAGCACGGCAAGCGTGGGGAACAAGTCCGGAGAGTTTGTGGCATCAAACTCAAAAGGAAGCAGAGGGTGTTTTGGTTTTATGACCTCTATGCTGGAACCAAGTATAATCTCTTTTTTTGAATCCTCTTTAAAAGCACAAGGAACATCGCCGCACATTACCAGGTATTTTGGATGTTCGGTTATGTTTATCTCTACTCCGCATGCTTTTAGTATATCTACAATTTTTTCGTCGGCCTGTTTTGAGTTGACCGGCAAATTGGTGATTGTCACTCCATTGGTGATTGCCCCGGCAACCATGAGCATGGAAGCCCCGCTCCAGTCACCCTCAATGGGAATAAAGTTTTTCGCCTTGTATCTTTGCCTCCCGGGTATTTTGAATTCCCGGTAATCGGAGTTGTCAATTGTTATTCCAAAGTCTTTTATAGATTTTATTGTGAGGTCTATGTATGGAATGCTGGTTGGTTCGGACAATATTATACGGCTGCTTTTGTCACACAGAGGCAATGCCATGAGCATTCCGGATAGTAACTGTGAACCCCCTGTTCCCGAGAGCTCCAACAAGGCAGGGGAAAGTGACCCGGATATTACTGCCGGCAGTTTTCCAGAGTTGGTTTCTATAATCAGACCAAGTTCTTGCAGAGGTTTGTCGGTAGGGAACAGCTCCCTTTTGTTAAGACCACCTTCTCCTTTTATGGTCACGCTCTGCAGCCCTTTGTCACTTCCGGGAAAATGTCCGGCAACAGGAATCATCAGACGGCAAAGCAGTCCCGATTCACCTACATTCAAAGTGATTGTTTTTTGGCTTTTGGTGAATTTACCTTTGAATTGGGAAGCAAGTGCTTCTATGCCGGGGCTTGTTATTTCCAATTTATATTTGGGTAGTTTGCACTTTTCTTTTTTTACTTTGGCTCCAAGTTTCTTTATGACCCCGATAGCTGCCTCGCTATCGGCACATGGAGTATATCCGTACAAAGAACTTTTTCCTTTGGCCCATGCAGCAGCAAGGATGGCCCTTTGTGCATGGCTTTTGGAAGCAGGGGCAGCAATTTTTGGAAGGAGTTTCTTTTTGGAGACCTGGTTAGGGTAATATTTTTTGGAAATCAATTTTTCTGCCTCTGCTATGGTAAGCTGCCCGGGGGCGGTTGCAGATTCCTTGTCCAAAGTGCAGTAGATGAAAGGAGATCCTAAAAAATGGGACAACAGACGTGTGAACTTGCCCTCTTCTCCAATTGAAAAAGCAGCTAGTTTGCCCGTTTCTGTTGCTTTGTACAGGCTAAGCACACGTGAGCACTCCTGGATGGATCTTGCAGTGGTTACAATTTTGACAATATCTGCTCCTCTTTTGATACAAGTGGAGTAGATTTCCATGAGTCTTTCAAAACTGTCCGTATTGTCGAAATTGTGGTATGAGAGCACTATCTTGAAGCCCACTTTGCGTGCTGCTGTAATGAGGTCGTTCCTGTACTCTTCGGGTGAATCGTAATCCAGGTCCAGGTACCTTGCACCGGCATTTTTTTTTGTGCGGGTGCCTAATATAGCCCAGGTGAGCCTTTTTGCACTCTCTTGGTGGCTCAGTTGGTATGTACGGCATGTGGCCATCAAATCTTTCTTGGAGCGGAACAATGCGACTGTCTGTGCCCTGTCAAGGTTTGTGAGGTCAAGACGGATCTCTGCCATGTTGCTTTTTGAAAGCGCTTCATTTACTTTGGTTGGGCCGGGCGTGCCTATGCTAAGACAAATCATAAATCAACTCCTCCAGGGTATAGATGTTAACAGGGCGGGTAACACATTTACCAATCCTTTCTATTAGTACAAATGAAATATTATCTCCGGATTTTTTCTTGTCCATGACCATTGCTTTTGCCAGCAGTCTGGCGGGAACAGAAGAGTGGGTTTCCAACCCGATGCCGGTGAATGCTTCTTCTATCTTATTTGCCTCGTTATCACTGAGCAATGATAGTTTTGCAGAGAGCCTGGCAGCCATGCAAATACCTATTGCAACTGCCTGCCCGTGTGGCATTCCGGTGTGTTTTTCCAGGGCATGGGCAAAAGTATGTCCCAGGTTCAAATGTTTTCTTTCTCCTTTTTCGTACATATCCCTCTCTACTATTGCAGCTTTTATAGAGGCTGCTTTTTGAGCATAGGGAGCAATAGTTTGAATATCTTCTTTTTGCAGTTTTCTTTTGGAAATACCGGACAGGAGTGTAGACGATTTGAAAAATGAATCTGTGTCTGCTATCACAAATGCCTTTAGCATTTCGGAAACTCCCCCCAGGAACTCTTCCATGGGCAGTGTCTGTAGGAATGCAGGACACAGCAATGTAAACTGAGGTTGGGTGATTGTGCCTAATATGTTTTTGTATCCATTGGAGTTAACCCCGTTTTTGCCTCCAATGGAGGCATCTACCTGTGCAAGCAGCGTTGTGGGGACAAAACCAAAACGCACTCCACGGAAATATACAGAGGCAGCAAAACCTGCAATGTCTGTGGTTATACCGCCGCCAACTGCAAGGATAAAGCTATCCCTGTCGGTACCGGCGTCCATGAGTTTACCTGCTATTACAGCCAGGTTTTCCAATGACTTGTTTTTCTCGGATGCATCGATCTCAATTTGGGTATATGGGAAATAACTGCCATATAGCTGTTTAACTTTGGAGTCTATGATAACAACCACATGCCTCTCCCGGGAAAGGAGGGGTTCTATCTCATCTGGTGAGAAGCAGGATAATAGCTTAACAGAATTTTCCATAGTAACTACAAAGTTAAAATTTAATTCCATTTATTTAAAAAACTTACCATATGCCAAGATTTCTGCTTAATTTAGAATCAGATATTTTTTTACCGGGAATAGATAATTCTGGGTTTTGTGGAATTTATCTGTTTCATTGTTGCCTAACTTTGGTCAAAAAGTTATGCTTTGTCGTACATATAGTGCTGCATGTATCGGTATTGATGCTATTACAATTGTGGTTGAGGTTGATGTTTCCCAAGGGATTAGTTTTTACCTGGTGGGATTGCCCGATAGTGCGGTGAGGGAGAGTCAGCAGCGCATTTCCACCGCCCTGCAAACCATAGATGCGCGTATTCCGGGCAAGAGGATAACCGTGAACCTGGCTCCGGCAGATATCCGCAAAGAGGGTTCTTCCTTTGACCTTGCAATAGCTGTGGGGATACTTGCTGCTTCTGGCCAATATAGTTTTGAGGGTTTGGGCAACTACATGATTATGGGAGAGCTTGCATTGGATGGCTCCCTGCGTCCTGTCCCCGGTGCGCTTCCAATTGCAATTCATGCTGTTGCAGAGTCTTTCAAGGCGTGTGTTTTTCCGGTGGAGTCTGCTTATGAGGCGTGCGAAGCTGTGGATATAGATGTTTATGCAGCCAACAATTTAAAAGAGGTGATTTCAATCCTGTCTGGCCAGGGCAATTATGCTCCTGTGAAACCTGTGGATGATGCTGAGGATGATTATATTGACGCTGATATACCAGACTTTGCCTATATCAAGGGGCAGGAGTATATCAAACGTGGGTTGGAGATTGCTGCTGCCGGGGCTCACAATGTTCTTATGTGTGGTGCTCCGGGATCGGGCAAGAGCCTTATGGCAAAGGCTATGGCGGGGATTTTGCCTCCTCTTGGGAGGGCCGAGGCCATTGAGACAACAATGGTTTATTCTGTGTCGGGCAGCGAGAGGGGCCGGAAGGGACTTGTCAGGAAAAGGCCGTTCCGGGCTCCGCATTATTCATCTTCTGCAATTTCAATTGTTGGTGGAGGTGTAAAGGCTCTGCCGGGAGAGATATCACTTGCCCATAACGGACTTTTGTATTTGGACGAGTTGCCTGAGTTTTCGGGACGTTTGCTGGAGATGTTGCGGCAGCCATTGGAAGACAGGAAGAT
>JAQWAL010000049.1 GCA_028707695.1 Bacteroidales bacterium
TCAATATAGTTAATTGATAACAGGAAAACGGGAGTGTAGGTTATAAAGGATTTAAAGTTCTATCCGGGATTAAATCCGATACTCTTTTAAAATACCTGGTTAAGAAGCACATGTGAAAAAAGATGAGAGGTGGGGCCTGGCACAACTCAATATTTTTACCTTTGTGGGCATGAACATACGTGAATTTATAGACGGGGTGGTGGTGAGGCTTGCTGGGGTTTATCCTGCGCAAGAGGCTAAGGCCATGGTAATTCGGTTGTTGCAGCATTATTGCGAGTATAGCAGCTACGAGCATATTGTGGAGCCGGACAGGGTAATTGATACTGTGCTGGCTGTGCAACTTGAGGATGCTGTCAGGCAGTTGGAAAAGTCTCGTCCTTTGCAGTATGTGATTGGTTGGCAGGAGTTCTGCGGGCTTAAGATGGAGGTGGAGGAGGGGGTGCTCATACCCCGGCCCGAGACTGAGGAGCTGGTGATGTGGGCAGAGGAGTTCTTTAAGGAACGAGCCTTGGAGAAACAGAACGAGAGAAAGTTTACCACACAGGATGAAAAAATAAGGATCCTGGATGCTGCATGCGGTTCGGGAGCAATAGCTGCGGCAATTGCGAATAAGTTTCCCCATGCAGAGGTTTATGCCTGCGACTTGTCCCGTAAGGCATTGGAAATATCAGCAAAAAATTTTAAAAGCAACAATTGCTTCAATGCCAAAGTATTTGAATGCGATTTGTTAAGTGGCGATGCGATCCAAATGATTTGCGATTTTATTGGCATGGATAATCGCATGAACGACGGAATCTTGGACATGATAATTTCTAATCCGCCCTATGTGACCAACAAGGAACGTTCGCAAATGCGCCCGAACGTGCTGGATTATGAACCGGCAGAGGCTTTGTTTGTGCCCGACAAGGACCCTCTGCTTTTTTACAGGGCACTTGAGCGGTTGGCAAGGGTGCTTTTAGCCCCGGGAGGTGCAATTTTGATGGAAATAAACGAACAATTTGCAACCGAAACCTCCTCTCTTTTTCAGGAACCATATTTCACATTAAATGAGATTCGTAAGGATTTCAATGATAAACCCAGGATGGTAAAAGCAGTGAAAATCTAGTTAACCCGGGATAATTTTTTTTGAGAAAATTAATAATCGTAATCTTTTTTTTATAATTTTGTAGCGAAGAAAACAGATGAACACAATGCTTAACATACAAATGTGGTGGTGGCACAGGTCCGATGGATTTGTGAGCACACCGTTTGTATGGTAAGTATTCTTTTAGTTTTGTAAATATAATCTAATGATATACGAGGTCCGGTGCTCACGCACCGGGCCTTTTTTTGTGCCCACAGGCCAAAAAAGCAGCCAAACAGCCAAACAGCGAAACCTAAAATGAACAATAAATTTTAAAAACAAACAAAAATGGAAAAGACAAAAAAATTCATGCTCCAGGAGAGTGAAATTCCCAAGCAATGGTATAACGTAATGGCCGATATGCCAACGATGCCCAAGCCTCTGCTCAACCCGCAAACAAGGGAGGCGTTGAAACCCATTGAGATGGAGGGCCTTTTTGCAAAAGAGCTTGTAAAGCAGGAATTTTCTACCGAGAAATGGATAGATATCCCCGAGCAGGTGAGGGAGTTGTACAAGATGTACCGCCCCACTCCGTTGGTAAGGGCCTATGCTTTGGAAAAGGCTTTGGATACTCCCGCAAAGATCTTCTACAAGAATGAAAGTGTGAGTCCTGTGGGGTCGCACAAGCTCAACACGGCACTAGCCCAGGCATACTACAACAGCAAACAGGGCATTACACGGCTCACAACCGAAACAGGAGCAGGCCAGTGGGGTAGCGCAATGAGCATCGCCTGCAACTATTTTGGACTGGAACTGGATGTCTTTATGGTTAAGCAGAGTTACGAACAAAAGCCATACAGGAAGTTTGTGATTGGCAGTTACGGAGGTAAGGTACATGCATCCCCAAGCAGTCTGACAAATTACGGACGTAAAGTTTTGCAGGAAGATCCCGGCAACAGGGGCAGCCTGGGCATGGCAATATCGGAGGCGGTGGAGATGGCCGTGACCAAAGAGAACACCCGTTACACTCTGGGCAGTGTGCTCAACCATGTGCTTTTGCATCAAACCATAATAGGCCTTGAGGCAGAGAAACAGATGGAGATGGCAGGGGAGTTCCCCGACAAGGTGATTGCCTGTTTTGGAGGAGGTTCCAATTTTTCCGGTATAAGTTTCCCTTTCCTGCGCCACCAACTGGCAGGCAATAAAAAAGTTACCCTTATTGCTGCAGAGCCCTCTGCCTGCCCCAAACTAACAAAAGGCAAGCTCGAATACGATTTTGGCGACACTGCAGGGATGACTCCGCTCATACCCATGTACACTTTGGGTCACGATTTCCAACCCGAGCAGATACATGCAGCAGGGCTGAGGTACCACGGTGGCGGCCAGATAGTGAGCCAGTTGAAAAGCGACGGTTTTATAGAGTCATGCGCAATTGAGCAGGCAGAGACCTTCCGGGCCGGTTTGCTTTTTGCCAAGACCGAAGGGATTATCCCCGCCCCGGAATCTACCCATGCAATTGCAGCAACCATCAGGGAGGCCCTAAAAGCAAGAGAGGCCGGCAAAAGTGAAGTGCTTTTGTTCAACCTCTCCGGACACGGGATGCTGGATATGGCCTCTTACGAGGAGTACATTTGAACCCGAAAAGAGTCGGGAGTTTTAGTGCCCCCGTTATTTAAAACAAAAAAAGCCAGGAATAATGTCGGCTTGGAACTGGTGTACCAGAGCTCCCTCTGCAGAGTAACGGTACACCACTCCTTTTTGTGTAAAGTCCAAAGCATCACTTACATAAACCTCAGAAGTTGACGGGTCAACTCCAAGCCCGTAAAAGAGCCTGCCCTCTTCGGGAATAATCAGCTCAACTTTTGGAGAACCGCTATCCAAACCGGACACTTTACAAATTCCACCCATGTTTACCGTTGCACCCCATGCTCCGTTTATGAAATACAGCACCTCTCCTTTTCCATCTGCCACAAGGCGGGTGGGAGAAGATTCGTCGGTAGGCAGAGTGTATGTATAATCAACTTCAAATGCAGAGCTGTTGATCCTGCAAAGTGCAGCCCTTTGCTGTCCTGCCGGTGAACCAGCATAACCCCCATCGCTCAAAACCCAGATATTACCGTGTTTGTCTGCCGTAATACTGTTAGGCTGCATTGTCACTTCCAACGAATCTGTAACGGTGTCGGTGCGGGTGTCAATCTTGTATACTTTATTGGAGAAAGACCACGAAGTTGTATAAATATAGTTGTCAACCTTTACCATCATTTCTGTTGAGCGGCCAACATTGATCTCTCCTTTTTTCAAAAAAGCATCAGGCTCCACAATGGTAATGAAAGAACTGTATAAATCTGTGATATAGTACTTATCGCTGGCAGCTTTTGTAATATAGCGAGGCGAGTTCAATCCGGTTATGGTAGAAATGTATTTGAACGAAGCAGTGTCGGCAACCTGAATCTTGCCGGAATTGTTCATTACAATAAAAGCCTTCCCGTCAATTATCTCCATGGATTGGCAAACATCTCCCAGAGGTACCTCATTGGCATTGAAGAATATTTGGTTTTCTTCACTCTTAGTTTCAATATCGTAGTAGCTGACAGAGGCATTCCCGTACATGAAGTTCCCTTCGTTGCATATGAACACACCGTTGGTTGTTATTACGGGATCGGTTTCCGGGATCGGTTCAGGATTTGGATCTTTGGTGCAATTGGCCAGTAGAAATATTGAAATTGCAAAAGAGAAAATAATTTTAAAATTAATAATATTTGATGTTTTCATTTTTATGGATTTAATATTAGTATGGTTCATTTTTAAATTTGTGTGGATTGGCCCCTATAGGTCTAAACGGGCTGTAAAGGAGTAGTTTCTGCCAGGCATTGCCCTCCATAAAATTGCTTGGTAGTTTGTATTGAATATGTTCTCGATTTCCAGCATGAATGTGACCACTCTTAATTTTTTTTGGAAAGAGATGTTATGCAGGGTATAACCAGGCAATTTGTGTCTGGTTGGCTGGTTACTGGAGGTGGTAAACCTTTCAGAGGTGTATGCGCAGTGCCATTGGAAACTGAAGCCATGGTAAGAAGATCTAAAAAACAGGTTACCCTTGTGTACTGGTATGTAAATGAGTTGCGCTTTTTTAATGGTCTTGATATTTTCAGTTTCGCTTGTAGCTAAAGGGTTTTGGTTTGTTGTACGGGTATAAGCCCAGTTGGCTCGTGGTTCTATCAACACTCCAATTTGCGTTAAATATGTAGCTTTAAGGTTTATCTCTGCACCTCTGGCCAGTACCTCCCTAAGGTTTTCGGCACTCCAATATCGGAACTCACCGGGTCTCCAGATAATCCAGTCATTTATATGTGAAATGTAGGCAGTAGTTGATGCACTCCACCATGAACCATCAGAAACAAACGAGATATCTGCTGTATAACCCCTTTCTGGCTTCAAATTTGGGTTGCCCCCGGGTAGCCAGTAAAGGTCGTTTAGTGTGGGCATATGGTAGTTGCGTGTTATGTTAATGCCAATTTTTGTTCCACTGCCATCTAGCAAAAGCTCTGCACCTGCCGAAGGCATTGGTGGTAACAATCTGCCGTCAGTAAATTCTTGGCGTAACAAAACAAAGCCTCCAAAAGCTCCTTTCCCACCATAATGAATTGAGACTGATCCTCCCAAATTTACTCTGCTTGCATTATACCCCTCTTCTGTCAAGTGGTTTAGGGTTTCTACTTTATAGAAATTGAGGTTGGCATCTGAAAACAGCTTGAATTTGCCCGACAATACCAACTGCATTTTGTAGCTGTTTTGGTAAGAAAAGGCTTTACTCCTGGAGTCGATATTGATTACAATCCCCATACCTGTTTTGTTTGCAAGAAGATAGCCCATTTTAGTAAAAGAAAAACCACTTGCCAAAGTGTGGCGGTACCTGCTTTGCACTCTTTGCCAGGCAGCACTATAGCGGGTGTCACTCTCTTTTTGGTACTCCTCCCGGCCAGGTCCTTCATATGACATTATAGCCGGTAAATTACGTGATGAACCCAAATGCCAGATGCTTTGCTCTATTTTGTCTTTGGCAGAGGCTTTAACAACAAAATCTGCAGAGATTCCCTTACGGTTGTACTCTGCATTTTTTTGTTGGTCGGGCCTATTGGGCAACACAGCTGTGTTGTTGAATTTAAAATTGTTACCGGCCTCCTCGTAAAAGCAGCGTACCACACTAGCAATTGTGGGGTTTCCGGCAGAGGCCGAAACCATCGTGGCAAGGTTGCCAAAGCTTGCAGTCCTTTGGATTATGGAAAATGTTGGTTTTTGAGGTTTTGCAGAGGCACGACTGTACAAATGCACACTGCCTCCAAGGGCTCCGCTCCCCTGAGCCAGGGAGCTTCCCCCATGTAAAACCTCTGCCTTGTCTATCATCCATACCGGGATTTGCGAAAAATCGACCTGTCCAAGCATTGGGTTATTGATATCCAGTCCATTCCATTTAACCTGCGTATGCGACGGAGATGTACCTCTGAAAGAAACCGTTGCCATTGACCCCATTCCGTAGCTTTTTACAAAAACCGGTGTTTCACGGGTTAGCAGACTTGCCATGGAACTGTTCACAGAGTGTGAAAGCATGGCAGAGTCCAGTTCTGTTTTTGTAATGGCTATGCTCTTTTCCTTTACTATGGCAGAAACAGTGGCGGCCTCTAGCTTCCTTTTGGTTGTGTCGGAATAGGCAGAGGTTGCCGAAAAGAGGCAGGTGTGGCAAAACATTATCAAGGGAACCGGTAACAATAATATTTTATGGGTTTTAAGCATTTATTGCGCTCTTAACGAAATTGCCCCGCATACCTCGGCAGATGTCTCTCCAAGCCATCCGGCTTGTTGGTTAACTGCGGTGTACACTTTGACAAAATCTATGGCAGGGAGTGATATGCTTTTGCCGTTTTTGTCAACAGCATTTGAAATATCAAATTTATTGGAGTTGCGTGTGTCGGGGTCGTCGTTTACAACAAGAGGGTATTTTTCAGAGTAGTTGTCGGCATAGCCCCACTCAAGGTCGCCAACTACCCAGTTGCCAGTCGAGGGATTTTGCACTGCTGTTGGAGGCAGAAGTGTGCCGCTGTATTCCAATTTGTCCGGAACCCCCTCTGCAAGAAACAAAGGATAGTAACACTGTTTGTGGAAGTTGGTTGCCTTGAGCAATCCCTCTGCGCCTGTATTGTCACTCCATTGAATATCTTCGGAAGTTTCGGTTTGGGATGGCTTGAAGTATGTGATTGTGTAGTTCCTGTTTGTACCCGGGGCACTGTGGGCACTGCCGGCAAGGTCGTACCACTCTTCCGGATCGGGACGGCCGTTACCATTGGCGTCAAATGCTACTGCTACAATACCCGCTTCGGAATTGCCTTTGAATGCATTACCATGCACAACAAAGTCGTCACCATTACCGTTGATTACTGTGTGGTCAAAGTTGAATACTATGTAACCACCATAACCTCCTAGTGAAACCATCCCTTTTTTGCCTACTATTGTTTGTGAACTGGCAGGGTTCCCGGGAGATTTGTTGGTGTATTGTCCCGGAGCAGGCCGGAATTCTGTTATTTGTGATATCCATTTTGAGCAACCCTCTTTGGGTGTTTCAATGGAGTAGTATTTTAGGGAAATGCTATCTGTGCCGGCAGAGTTGCTTACATATAGTTTTATGTTGTACTCGCCTTTTTTGGATGTGGTGAGGCTGATTTGGGGCATATTGTTTGATAGCCATACATTGTTGACTTTCCATTCATACCTCAAATTATCCGGGCTATTTGTCTTGGCCTTAAGGATTATTGTAGACCCGGTTGGAATGGATGATAGGTTTTGGGGAGCTTCTATTTCCAGTATACTCGGGGGTATTGGGGAGTCTACGATATCCTTTTGGCAGGATGAAATAGTGAGGGCAATTAAGATGAGAATGTAAATTTGATGGATTGCCCTTGATTTGGGCAGAGTGAAATAGTGTGGAAAATTTTCCATTTTGCTGTAATTTAATTGGTTAATAATAAACAATCGAATTTTACAGCAGGCGGACACAATGTGCCATGGAAAACCGCCAAATTACCCGACCATTGCCCGTAGTCTGTAAAATCCGAGGCATGGGCAGGTCTTCTGACTCGTTCCTCTTTTGACGCCTTCCCACCGTAACCAAACCGGCAGTGACATTGTGTCTAAAGATAAATGGAACTCACAGCAGCGGGAACTGTTGCCGATTTTCACGGCATTCCCTATTAAGCCCCTAAGGGCGCCAATGCAGCGGCGAAGTTATGTGAAAAAGTATGATTATCCAAAAGAGAAATTCAAAATCATATTCTTTTTAATCAATAATCAATTCGTAGCTTGTGCTTCGCCCGCCTTGCGCCTCTTTCTGCAGAATTCCTTTGCCCATGAGATCTTGGATATCCCGCAAGGCTGTATCGGACGAAACTTTTGCAATCTTTCCCCATTTGGAAGAGGTAAGTTTGCCGTCAAAACCGTCCAACAGTTTATTTATGATCAACCGCTGGCGTTCGTTTAAATTAGTTTGCTTATGCCGCTCCCAAAACCGAGCTTTAACCAACACGGCATTCAGAATATCTTCACTATTCTGCAAAGCCCTTTCCAGGCAGGATAAAAACCACACCAACCATTCGGTTATATCGCTGTCTCTGCGTTGTGTTTTTTCGAGTATTTGGTAATATTTTTTGCGTTCGGTAAGTATTTGGTTCGACATACTGTAAAACCGTTGCGGACTACCGTCGCTGCGGGTTAGTTGCATGTCGGCAACAGCCCTGGCTATGCGCCCGTTGCCATCGTCGAACGGGTGTATGGTTACGAACCAAAAGTGAGCGATGGCGGCTTTCAACACAGGGTCGACCTGTGCGCCATTGTTGAACCATTGCAGGAATTTGGTCATTTCCATTTCTACCAACCCTCCTTTGGGAGCCTCGTAGTGGACTTTTTCCTTACCCATCGCTCCCGAAACAACTTGCATTTCTCCACTCCTAAATTTGGCCACTTCAATTTTATACATGCCGCTGTGGCCCGTAGGGAATAGTGCGGCGTGCCATCCGAACAGACGTCCTTCCGTCAACGGGAGGCTATAATGTTGTGTTGCATCCAACATCACTTCAACAATACCATCCACATTGCGTGACGAATCAACCAAGCCCGAAACTTCCAATCCCAAACGACGGGCAATGGAAGAACGCACCTGCTCTTTATTGAGTAGTTCGCCTTCAATTTCGGAAGTTTTCAGCACATCCAACGTAAGTGTGGTAAGCATTGCTTCTTCTTGCAATCGGAATCCTAAATTCCCCATTTTACCTATGAGCCTCCCCTGTAAGTGCCTGACATTACCAAGTAATGGCAATATCTGTTCGTGATCCCACTTGAAATCTGTCCAGTTATCTTTTTGATGTACATACATAATCACCGCATAATATGCGGTAAATATACATCTTTTTCGCCGCATAACAAATATTCGCCGCATAATATGCGGGAATTAGACCATTTATTCACCGCATGTTTTTACCTTGTTCATTTTCTTAAGTGCAGCAACAAACATGTGATATTGTGGTTACTGAGCAGTATCCAAAAATATTACTGTTTTTGTGGATTCAAATTTAAAAATATTGTAACTTTAAAAATTTTAGTGTAAACTTCTAATAAATCAATCACATGAAAAAATTATTTGTAATTGCCGTAATTTTGTTTGTTGCCTCTTGTAAAGGTGGCGAAGCTGTTCCCGAGGCAGATGGTGTCAAAACTGTTTATGTGGAACCGTTAATTGGCAGTGAGCAGGTTGTGAAGCTGAGCGAAGTGGCTTCCAAGGTGCTCTATATTCCTTTGGAAACCAACCAGGAGTCATTGGTAGGCAATGTGATACATGCCCACATCGAGAATAATGTGATTTACCTGCCCGACATGGGGGCGAAAAAACTAAGCCGGTTTTCACCGGAAGGTAAATACCTGGGCAGTGTTGGCAGGCAAGGCAGGGCGTTTGGGGAGTTCGCCACATTGACCGGGTTCTCTTTTGATTACGACTATGAAAAAGGTGCAGAGTTGTTGTTCGATTTGGATAAA
>JAQWAL010000050.1 GCA_028707695.1 Bacteroidales bacterium
TCCAGCGGCGATAAAATGGCTTTTGAATCTTTTTATTTGAAAGAGTATAAAAAAGCTGTGTTTTATGCGCATCAATATCTGAGTGATTATAATTTGGCTGAAGATGTTGTACAAGATTCTTTTACAACTCTTTGGATCAAAAGGAGTTCCTTGGACCCAAATTATCCCGTGCAACCTTACCTATATTCCATCATCAGGAACAATACACTGAATATCCTGAAAAGACTTTCCATTGACAATAAGGTTAAAGACAGTATTTTGCAGAGGGAATACAAAGCAAACCTGAATGCTTTGTCGCATGATTCGGCGCAAGCTGTAATTGCAGCGGAATTAAGTGAAAAGATTGCAAAAACTCTGGCTAATATGCCTGAGACCGTATCTGGCTCTTTTATAAAGAGCAGGATAAAAGGTATGACATATAAAGAGATAGCAGAAAACGAAGGTACAAGCGTAAAAATAGTAGAATACCATATAACACAGGCACTAAAGATTTTCAGGGAGAAACTGAAGGATTTTTTATTGTCGGTTCTTTTTTGAACAGGAGAAGAGGGGTTTATAAATGACTATTTTGAAAAGGAAATTTGTAGAATATTAAAGGGAACAATGTATATTAATTGTATTATAATTGCAGAGATTGTATAATGATGATAGATAGAAAAATATTATTGAAATTCATTTCGGGAAAGGCCTCATTGCAGGAGAAAAGCGCTGTATTGGATTGGATTGACCAAAGTGAAGAAAACATGAATGAATTCATTAAACAGAAAAACAACTATGTATTTGAAAAAATGGATTCATATGGAAGGGATAGTAAGGCAAACGGAGCTTTCTTCAGGTTAAAAAACATGATTAAATATGCCGCAGTTTTTTTTCTTGCCGTATCATTGACTGCAGTTGGCTATTATTTTTTGGACAATATACAAAAAAGTGTAATTCACGAACAATCAGCCGCCACATTCAAATACATGGTAAACACCGGTGTTAAGGGAATGGTAGTATTGCCCGACGGAAGCAAGGTTTGGCTGAACAGTTCCAGCCATTTGATATGTCCGCAGGAATTCTCCAACGATGTAAGGGAGGTGGAAATTGATGGCGAAGGTTATTTTGAAGTTGTCAAAAACAAGGATTGGCCAATGATTGTCAAGACTTCTAAAGACTATTCGGTGAAAGTTACCGGTACCTCCTTTAACCTCTCGTCATATTCAGACGATGACAAACTGGTGGTTACCCTCATTTCTGGAGAAGTTTCATTGATAAACAAGAAACAGAACAAAGAGATCAAAATGGTACCAAACCAAGAACTGGTCGTTCTTTTGGAAAAACCACAGATAAACGAAAACGTAGATACAAACAAAAAAACCGCATGGAAAGAGGGGTTGTTGCTCTTTGAAAACACTCCAATGAAGGAGGTGATCAAAAAACTTGAGAGGTGGTACGGTGTGTTCATTGAGGTAAAAGACCAAGATATTTTTGATGAAAGATTCACTGCAAAATTCAAGTCGGAGTCTATATCCCAGGTACTTGAAATCCTTAAACTATCATCCAACATCAAGTATTCCATAGACGGGACAAACATAACACTCGAAAAAAATTAAAATTTTCCGGTCTTTTTTGAGGGAAGTATTTGTATGCTTTGTACTAAATATAGAACTTAACTCAAAATTGACGCTATGAGAAAAACACTTCACTACAGGTGGGTAAGTAAAATATTACTTACACCATTTATTATCGCCTGTTTGTTAGTAAACAGTGCATGGACCTCAGCTCAGTCAGTTTCAATGGAATACAAAAACACACCATTGAGCACTGTTATCAAAACAGCAGAGCAGCAAACTGATTACACATTTGTTTACAACAACACTTTGGTTGATGTCTCAAAAAAGGTAGATGTCACCAAAAAAGAATCGACAATTGATTTGCTGGTAAAATCTTTATCCAGGCAAACCAGTTATGAATTTGTGGTAGTAAAAAAGCAGATTGTCATTTCTCCTCCAAAACCTGCAGAGGATGTAAAGGCAGTCTCTGCATCCAAAAGCACTTCCAAGGCAGTAGCAATGCAAGAAGAGATTACACTTAAGGGTAAAGTGCTTTCTACCAAAGACTCACAGCCTGTAATTGGAGCCTATGTGGTTGTAGAGGGAACCAGGATCGGTGCATCCACAGACCTGGACGGTAATTATACGCTAAAGTTACCAGCCTCTGCAAAGAAAGTGGTTATATCTTGCCTTGGGTATCAGAAAAAGGAAATAGTGGTAGAGAGGTCCAACCTTTCGCCATTCAAGATTATCCTGATGGAAGAAGCCACCCAGTATCTCAATGAGGTAGTTGTTCAGGGATACGGAGCCACCACAATAAAAGATGCAACAGGTTCTGTATCGAGGCTTACCGTAAAGGAAATCGAATCTGTCCCCATGGGTTCCTCTGTGCAGAGTATGCTTCAAGGTCGGGCAGCAGGTGTGAATGTAATGATTCAATCTGCATCGCCAACTTCGCCTGTGAGTGTGACAATCAGGGGAGTATCCACGCTCTCTAGCTCCGGGACACAGCCCCTTTGGGTTATTGATGGTGTGCCTGATTATTCTTCGAACACATCCGGCGATATTACCAACTCGCTTTTTAACCTAAACCTTTCTGATGTCGAGAGTATTGACATTCTCAAAGATGCTTCGGCAACTGCCATTTATGGTTCAAGGGCTGCAAATGGTGTGGTCATGGTCACAACAAAAAAAGGGGTCAAAGGCCAGGCGCCTACAATTGACATCAATATAAAAACAGGGTTCCAGCAGGTGAACTCAAATGATTTGAAGACTTTCAACGTACAAGAGTACAAGATGTTTACAGAAACTTTGGCAAGGCAGAGGGTGGCTGTGGACGGAAGCATAGGCTACAGTGAGAAGTTTTTCATTGACGAGTCGGAATTCTTAAAGCTAAGGACAAGCCAATGGACTCCTGAAATGCTAAAGATGAGGCCTGATGCCTATATGACCGGAGATATCGACTGGTGGGATGAGATGACCCAGACAGCAACAACCAGCCAGGTAGACCTGTCAGTGAGAGGTGGCACAGAATCTACCCACTATTATCTGTCGTTTGGTTATACTGATATAAACGGAGTGGTCAAAGGCGGCAAAAGCAACCTGTACAACGGAAGGATGAATTTTGAAACCAACGTGGGCAAATCCGTCAAGATAGGAATGAATTTGTATGGATCTACCCGTGTTGCAAACAACAAGGATGCCCTGCTTACATCAATCCCAAGGTTCAGGCCAGATTTTGAAGCCTACAACCCCGATGGCAGCATAAACATCATACCTACCAATACTACAATAGAAAACCCTTATATCACATATTACAACAGGAACGATGGTGTCGGCAAGAACCTGAACGGAACTGCCTATGCAGAGATCATGTTGCTTCCCGGGTTGAAATTCAGGTCTGCAGGGACAATGAACTACTCCAATTCGGGTACAGACAGGTTCAACAAGAAGGGGACCCAAGGATACAACTCTGCATACAACTACCGTTCCATATCGGCTTCGGAGTTTACTACAAAGGTGTGGGACAATACTTTGAATTATGCCGCGGTTTTGGGCAAACATGATATTGTGGCTGTGGCCGGGCAATCCATAGAGACATACGATTACAAGACCCAAAGTGCCTATGGAGAGGGATTCCCGGACGAAAACGTGCTGATAAACATCAACAGCGGTTCTACAGTAGGAGGGAGCAGCGATGAGTATGGAAGTGCCTTGGCCTCTTTCTTTACCAGGGTCAATTACAAATACATGAACAGGTACCTTGTAACCGCTACCTTCAGGGCCGATGGTTCTTCCAAATTTGGACCGGACAACAGATGGGGCTATTTCCCTTCAGGTGCTCTGGCGTGGATTATTTCTGAGGAGAAATTCATGAGCAACCTCAACGATGTGATACCTTACCTGAAGCTCAGGGCGTCCATGGGAAAATCAGGTTCGCAAAACCTTGGCTATTATGACTGGATGACTACTTTGTCTGCGGCTCCATATACAGAACAGGCTGGTATAAAGCCAAGTAATCTTGGAAACCCGGCTTTGCAGTGGGAAAACTCAACCTTGCTTGATGTTGGTATAGATTACGGATTGTTCAATGAGAGATTGAGGGGTACAATCGGTTTTTACAGCAAGGATGTGGACAACCTGATTTATACCGGATCTGTGCCAACGAACTCCTCTTTCCAGTCCATCAACCAGAATGTGGGATCCATAACAAACAAGGGATGGGAGTTTGATATCAGGGCAGATGTAATTAAAAAGAATGACATGATTCTTGAGTTGGGTTTCAATATTGCAACCAACAAAAGTGTCGTGAACAAGCTGGATGGTATTCAAAAGGAGATTGTAATGCCATATTATTATGAGTGGGTGAAATTGGTAGAGGGTGGCCAGCTTGGCGACTGGTATGGTTACCAGACAGCCGGAAGGCTATTTGCCACAAACGAAGAGATTTATGCTTTGAAACAGATCAATCCTAAAACCGGTGCCCAGTTGAATTACAGGACTTCCCGTGAGGTCGCAGGCGATCCTTATGTTTTGGACACCAATGGAGATGGAGTTATTACAAAGGCAGACCGTGTGGTTCTGGGGAACTTCAATCCAAAATTCTATGGTGGTTTCAATATCAATTTCACATACGGCAACCTGTATGCATCGGCAGTCTTTACATATTCATACGGGGCAAAGAGGTTGTGGAACTATACTTACTCTGCAATAGGTTCCGGCTTGGGTACTTATAATGCATACAACAACATGATGAAGAGCTGGAATTTTGAACAGGACCCAATAAACAGTTTGCCAAGGATCGGGCTGACCGGGACATTCAATTCCCTGAGTGATATGGTGATCTATGATGCATCCTTTATCAGGTTGAACGCTTTGAACATAAACTACAGGTTGCCAAAGAGGATTTTTGACAACAAGTTCATCAACGGGATAGACCTTACCTTCCAGGCATCCAACTTGTTTACAATCACCAAATATCCGGGATTCGACCCTCAGGGCAACTTCGGGTCTACAGATATGGCGGCCTCCTATGTTGTGGGAACCCGTAGTTCCCAGGAGCTGATAGGGATTGGATCGGGAGTAGACTATAGTCGTTATCCATCTTCTACTACATATAGTTTTGGTATCAAATTATCTTTTAAATAGTCGAGTGATGAAAAAATCAATATTTATATTTTTGGCATTTTTAGTGGTGGCCGGAACAACTTCCTGTGATAAATTCCTGTCACTTACACCACCACATAAATTGGTAGTTGAAAATGCTGTTACCGATTATGATGGAGCAGTTTCTGTCATAAATGGCATGTATGCCTCTTTGTCCACAGGGAGTGGTTCTTATATACGGGATTACTTTGGAGGCAGCCCGTTTGTTTATTTGTCCAACCAGGCAGGTATAGCCAAAGCCGGTGGAGTTACCTATTATAATATGAGTTACCAATCTACCCATAGTACTTTCAGTAACTACTGGCAACATTGGTATGGTTGCGTTAACTCTGCAAATGCTGCAATAATTGGAATTACCGGATTGGCAGACAACAAGTTCCCTTCTCCTGAAAGAAAACAGGAGATGTTGGCAGAGGCCAGGACTTTTAGAGCATGGGTCTATTCCCATCTGCTATGGTGTTTTTCGCACTATTGGGCAGATGATGAGTATGGTGTGTTGTGGAGGGAAGATATTGCAGACTTCAATAATATTTTTGCTGACAGGATTGGTGTGAAGGAGAGTTACGAAAACATTCTTGCCGATGTGGATGCAGGTATAGCATCCTTGCCAAATTATACCTCTGCCAAAAGACTGTCCAAACAGATGGCACAGGCTTTAAAGGCTAAACTTCTTTTAAACAGAGGCTGGGAGGGTGATTACACTGCTGCTTTGTCTATTGTAGACGAGATATTGGCAACTTCACCTGCATCGTTGAAAATGGATCCGGATATGAAGCAGATGTATGTTGATGCATGGGATTCCAAAGAGGTGCTATGGGCAAGGTATATGGAGGATAATGCAGGCAGGGCTTATGGAGAAGGTACTTATTCCCAGATTATAATACAGGCTGGTGACAGGTGGAGTGCAGAGACGGAAAACAATCCATCTTCGCTTGCTTCATTCTATCCTCAGTTTGACACATGGCTCAATTCCGATCCAAGGTTTGACCAAACCATGGGTTGGGCAAGGGCAATCAGTGCCACCGGTATCCTCTATTTCTGCCCTACCAAACTGGCCAGGCAAGGAAGAGCCTCAACCGATTTGATGAATGACAAGTTCACTACCTATTACTTTAGGTATCCGGAATTGTATTTGATGCAGGCAGAGTTGAGGGCAAGGACAAACAAAAGCCTTGGGGAGAGCATTGCGCCTATCAATACCATGAGGGCACAAAGGACAAACCCGGTGCTGGATCCTCTGCCTGTACCTGCTTCAAGGGAAGAGCTCATGGAGTTGATATTCAAAGAGTATTGTTTGGAGTTATACATGGAGAACGGGAGTGAATGGTTTGCCTCTTTGAGGATCAAGAAGAACAACCAACCAATAATTTACCTGCTAAAACCGGATGTGCAGATTATTGACGAAAACCTTTACTGTTGGCCAATCCCTTCTACTGAGACTTCTACCAACAGTAAGATAAAACCTAACCCAGGATATGACAATTAAATAATGAATGCTATGAAAAAGAATATTTTAATATTATTATCAATTGTTGTTATGTTGGTGGCTTGTACAGATAAGAATGAATTATTGGTACCGATACCAGACGACATAACATTCAATGAACTTGCTCTTGCTCCTTACACTCATGAAATACCTGCCGGTGGTTTTACTTCCGGGGGCATCAAGTTCAACACGGTCAAAAAGTCCGACGGAACTTTCAGCGGATTTGCTTACTCCAACCAAAACAACAGGTCTTTTGTATGGACCAATACAAGGCAAGCAAGGGATACGAATATTTTGAGTGTCTATACCAACTACCGCAATTTGACCGAAGTTTTTGCAGTGGGTTGCGCAGACAATGCCAGTGATACATATTTCACTTTGGATGGCCCTGCTGTGATAGAGCATATGTTGATTGCCAACAATACATATAACTTTTTGGCAATGAATTATGGCCCGAATTCGGGGTCTGTTATTGCCAATCCTAATATTCCTTCTGCTCCCAAAGCTTTGTGGAACACTTATGCTCCGGGGGTTGAAAGGAAACTTAACCAGAATGGTGATTACTACAAGGTCATTATCAAGGGTTACAACGGCAATACTTTGACCGGATCCATAGATGCCTACCTTTTGTGCCGCAAGACTGCTGACCCTGAGAACCCGGATTTTTCATTTTTGAGGACTGACTGGATTGCAGTGGATATGTCTGTTTTGGGTCCTGTTACCAAGGTTGTCTTTACAACGGATACTTCTTACAAAGATGGTGATGGCAACCACCTTATACATTCCTATTTTTGTATAGACGGAATAAGGCTAAGAAAAAATTAAAAATTTGACAGTATGAAAAAAACATTTATTTTGATAATTGTGCTTTCTTTTTCTCTAACCTCGTTTGCACAAAACAGGTCTGTGAACTTGTTGAAGAACGAGCCGTTTGAGAAAGTGAAGAAGATGGCCAAGAAAGAGAACAAGTTGCTCTTCCTTGACTTTGGATCTCCCAGGTGCTCTCCGTGCCTTTACATGAAGAACAATATCTTTACCATAGACAGCGTTGCTGACTTTGTGAATGAAAGGTTTATCAGCGTAGATTATACAGAGGGGCCGGAGAAAAAACGGTTGAGCGAAATTTACGGGGTTTATACAGAGCCTGTGTTTTTGCTGATGGATGCAGATGGTGTTTTGATGCACCGTACCGAGGGTCGTTCTACCGCAGGTGAAATGTTGGAGAGGTTCCGCCAGGGTCTTGACAGGGATAACAACCTGGTGGCTTTGCAGGGGAGATATGCGAAAGGCGAAAGGGGTGTGGATTTCCTTTTGAAGTTCATCAATACTCTGCATATAGCTGGGCTAAGAGAGCAGAAAAAAGAGGTGCTTACAAATATTTTCCATGATGCTTTTGACCTGGAGCAACTTTTTGAGGATTCGTATTGGGATATTTACAACAAGTATGACGAATCTCCGGTGAGTAGGCAAACTCTTTATGTTATGGATAATACGGATTTGTTTGTCGAAAAATTCGGAGAAAAGCAGGTTCTTTCCAAGATTGAAAAGCTTTACGGAGCTGCTGCGCGTGTTTACATTTTTGGGCGCAAAGCTCCTGCTGATGATCCTGATTACGCTGTTATCCTGCGTTATGCTCAAAATTCCAACCATCCGAATGCTTCAAAATGGTTAGCATATCTGGTGCCTGCCGGATATAAGTTTTCTGATTGGGTACAAATGGCTCATGAAATTGAAAATGCACTCTCTTTCAATATCCTTAAAGGGAGGGAAAGGGAGCTGTACAAAAAAATGATGTCTGAGCAACTGGCATGGTATTGTGATGACCCGGATGCTTTGCAATTTTCTGTGAAATGGATAGATGCCATGTTGGAATACCAGACTGACGAAACCATTGTGGAGTCCATCAAATCTACCAAAGAGTCGGTTCTCAAGAAAATTGAAAGACTGTCTGAATAATCGGCTGGTCAACTTGCCAACCAATATTACTTCTGGGCTTGTAATTTAAAATTGATTTGGGTTAACGATTATGTTGCCAGAAGTAGAAGAGGGGGCTTATGCTCCCTCTTCTCATTTTAGGGGCCGCAGGGCGCCGCAGGGTGGCACCTCTCACCTTTTTTCACATGTGCTTCATTAGCAGGTGATTTGCTTTGGCAACTTTGCACGAACCTTCTGGCTGCAGGGGCCGCAGGTCTCATCTTTTTTCACATCTTTCTAACATTTAGGTGTTTAAGTTTGACACTTTTGCACTAAAATTGATTATATGCAGAGTTATTCTTGTGCAGAGGGTTATTCCCGGCACCGAGCCAACTGATGGCCCACCAAAAGCCAAGCAGCCATTGGCGGGAAATAACCCGAAATGCGCAGGAA
>JAQWAL010000015.1:0-32623 GCA_028707695.1 Bacteroidales bacterium
TCCAAAACCCCAAACTACCAATCATGCAATGAGATCTTGTGAGAAATCCTGTATTCATTTAAGTTATGCAAAAAGAATAAAAAATGTTATATTAACCCCACTTAAAATGTATGTCATATTATGAAACTAATTATCATATCCAACAGATTACCAGTTAAGGTTTACGGCACTCCTGGCAAATACCGGTTTGCAAGAAGCGAAGGGGGGCTTACAACCGGGCTGGATTCCCTTGAAACAGAAATGGAAAAGCACTGGATAGGGTGGCCCGGAATAGAGATTACCCAAACATATCTAAAAAAGAAAATTACAAAACAACTCGCAAACAAAGATTTTCACCCGGTATTCCTGACATCCAAAGATGTAGAGGAATATTACGAAGGTTACAGCAACAGCAAGATTTGGCCCTTGTGCCACTATTTCTTCTCTTTGATAAAACATGAACCATCTCATTGGGAAAGCTACAAAAAAGTAAATCAAATGTTTGCAGAAGCAGCATCAAAAGTGATTTCACCAGGAGACATAGTATGGGTTCAGGACTACCAGCTGATGCTGCTCCCCAAAATGTTAAGGGAAATGTTTCCCGATATCAGCATCGGATATTTCCATCATATTCCTTTCCCATCCTACGAACTGTTCAGGGTTCTTCCCGAAAGGGCAGAGATACTGGAGGGTTTATTGGGTGCAGATTTGGTTGCGTTCCACACTTTCGAATACATGAGGCACTTTATCAGCGCAGTGGAGAGGGTCCTGGATTTGAATTTCGAACTGGACCAAGTGAGGCTAAAGGAAAGGATAGTGAGGATTGATGCTTTGCCAATGGGAATTAACTTTGACCTCTACTACAACTCAATCCTCAACCCGAAAGTTTCAAGGATTGCAGACAAACTCAAAAAAAACTACAAAGACCACAAGATAATACTCTCTGTTGACCGGTTGGATTACAGCAAAGGAATCCTTAACAGGCTAAAAGGTTTTGCAAGATTCCTCGAAAACCATCCCGAACACCAGGGAAAGGTATCATTGTTCATGATTATTGTCCCTTCACGTGACAAAGTAGAGAGTTATGCCGAACTCAAGACCAAGATTGATGAAACCATTGGTTCTGTAAACGGAATCTACTCCAACATGAACTGGACTCCCATACACTATTTCTACCATGGATTCTCTTTCGAAGAGCTATGCGCAATGTACTACATAGCAGACATTGCCCTTGTCACACCTCTTAGGGATGGGATGAACCTGGTTGCCAAAGAGTACATCGCATGCAAAAGGGATACAGATGGCGTGCTGATCCTTAGTGAAATGGCCGGGGCATCAATTGAACTCATAGATGCACTTATCATAAATCCTAACGATGCTGCAGAAATTGAGCAAGCTATTGTACAAGCCCTTGAAATGAGCAAAGAAGAGATAAGGGAGAGGATGGACTGGATGCAAAGGAGGGTATCCCGGCAAACAGTAAACAAATGGGCAGGAGATTTCATTGACGAACTAATGAAAATACGGGAGAAAAACCACTCCATGTACTCCAGGGTATTGGGAGATTCTGCTCTTGCCAAAATAAAGCAGGAATACCACAACAGCACAAAAAGATTGATAATCCTGGACTACGATGGAACTTTATCGCCTTTCCATCCGAGGCCAGAAGATGCTTTCCCTACCCGCGAAATACTGGAAACCCTCCAAGAACTCTCCAATGACCCTCACAATAAAGTTGTTATCAGCAGCGGAAGGGACCATCATACACTAGAACAATGGCTGGGAAATTTGAACATTGGTTTGGCTGCAGAGCATGGTGCTTTTTATAAGAGTGATGGGAAATGGCACAAAAACAGTATGCAAAAAAAATGGGACCCGGAAATACTAACCATACTCAACCAGTTTGTAGAGAAAACCCCACGATCTGCCCTGGAGGTAAAAGAGACTGCTCTTGTTTGGCATTACCGCAAAGTAGACGGATGGCTTGCATCCATGAGGGTACAGCAACTCATAGAAGCCCTGGTCACTCCATGCACAAGGGACCATCTGCAAATAATGAAAGGAAACAAGATCATAGAGGTCAAACATCCCGATTTCACAAAAGGATCAGAAGTAAACCGGCTCCTGAATGAAGACAATTACGATTTTGTAATGGCAATGGGAGACGATGTTACAGACGAAGATATGTTCTTTGCACTGCCCAATAACTCGACAACAATCAAAATAGGAACATTTTCGGAGTATGCAAAGTACAATCTCCTGAACCAGACAGAGACGCTGCCGTTTCTCAAGAAACTTATGGCCTTATAAAACGGGAGGTGATATTTTCCCTGGCCAATAATTCAACGGTATTGATCAAAGCAAGATGAGAATATGCCTGAGGGAAGTTACCCAACTGCCTTTTTGTTTTGAAATCCAAGTCTTCACTAAAAAGACCCAAATGATTTGAATAAGAGAGAAGCCTGTCAAACAAAGCACGGGCTTCTTCTTTTTCGCCTGTAACATACAATGCCCTTATAAGCCAAAAAGTACATATTGTGAATGCAGAGGATGGCAAACCAAAATCATCTTTGTTCTTATATCTGTACATCAAACCCTCATGCATCAAACCCTCCTTGATTGCCTTTACAGAGCTCAGGAACCTTGGGTCCATGGCATCAATAAAACCATACTCCTCCATCAAAAGCAATGATGAATCCAACTCCAGGTTTGAATAAGTCTGCGAAAAACTACCTATCTCTTCTTTCCATCCATTGTCATGCACATCTTTTTTGATAAGGGAAGCCTCTTGCTGCCATGTTTTGGCATAGCTCTCCTTGCCCAAAAGCTGCGCAATCCTGACAGCCCTGTCCAGTGCCACCCAACACATTACCTTGGAAAAGACATAATGGCTGGAACTATTCCTGATTTCCCATATGCCTTGGTCGGGATTCCTCCACTCATCATATACACTTCTGACAATATTCTTTACCACCTCCCAAATATCTTCAATTTCGTCAAGCGTCCCCGGAAAATAGAGGTAATATTTGTAAATAACGTCCATAAGGTAGCCCAAAGAATCATTCTGCTTTTGATGGTATGCAGCATTCCCAATCCTCACGGGAGCAGAACCCTCGTATCCGGTCAAATGAGTCAGAATCTCCTCTGTGAGCATCCTCTCCCCCCTTATCCCGTACATGATTTGAAAAGCATCGCTCTTCTTTCTAAGGATACTCTTGATAAAAGAGATAAACCGTTTTGCAGCACCCTTGTGGCCAATGCTCAACAATGTCTCGATAGACATGGAAGCATCCCTTAGCCAGCAAAACCTGTAATCCCAATTCCTGACCTCACCCAATGTTTCCGGAATACTTGTGGTAACTGCAGCCAAAACCGCTCCGGTAGGCTGGTAAGACATAAGTTTTAGGATAAGCATGCTCCTCTCTACCTGAGCAGAGTAATCCCTGAACTTCTTGGAACGGTTTATCCAATTGAGCCAATAGACTTTTGTCCTGGAATACTCCAAATGCACCCTCCTTATATCAATATCAATCAATTTCTGGTTATACGAAAGTAGAAAGAACTCCTCCTTTGCAGGTACCAACTCTTCGCTCTCCAAAACACTTTTGAGCGGCAGGCTGGAGTACAGGTAGACAGAATCCTTTGGGTTGGATTCGGGACCCGTCCTGATATAGCCATCGGGTATCCTGTGATTTACCCTCTCCCTTGCATAATCCAGTGCGGGATTATAGATAACCCGGAACCTGGGATTACCCTGGATTACCCTAATGTAACGATAAAGCTCCGGAGGCAAATAGTAATCGGCAGCTTCATCCCCGGTTTTGTACCTGGGGAAAAAATCCATTATTTCAAAAATATCCTTCCCATTGGAAAAAGTGGTACATAAAATATTTGTTCCGGGAACATACTGTTGTGAAACTGCATAATCCCTGTCTGTGACTATTTCAAAACTTCCCCCCCTCTCTTTATCCAGGATCTTAGCAAATACAGACGGAGAATCAAAATCGGGAAAACACAGCCAATCTATGCTGCCAAATTTAGATACCAAAGCAGCAGTCCTGCAATTCCCTATAATTCCATAATCCAGATTTTCCATATCAAGCCCTCCAAAATATTTTATTTTCACTTGCCCTTGCCACTATTGCCATTGTGAGCAGCACAACCAATGCTGCCCTGATTACACCTATCCAAGGATATCCTGCAGGATAAGCGGCATTGTAAATATACACCAACCCTGTAATCTTGAACAAAGGCATCAGGAAGCTCCCGAATGTTACATAGCTCATCAAAGGATTTGCTCCGGCTCCTGAAAAAATCCTCACAAAAAAGGAGCCCTTTGACTTGAGTACAATAAAATCCAGCAACATTAAAAAATATACAGATATTGCCGCAGTTGTAAGACAGTAACCAATCGTGCATGGAGATTTGCTCACAGAGCCCTCAAGCAAAACAGCCAATGCTCCTGAAACAGAAAGCAAGATTGCCAATTTCAGTTGGTTGTTGTACCAAGGTACCGACCCGGAAGATAAAAAATAGACAATAACAGGTATAAGTACAGAAACCACAAGGTTTTCCACAAACATTCCCTTATACAGCGCTACCATCAGCCATATGATGTACAGTAACATCAAAGCCAACACAATATAATAATGCCAGGATGCCTTGCCCGGTTGCTTAAGAAATTCTTCCTCTCCACTGACTGAAATCCTATTGTAAACAACATCTCCAATGTATGTAGCCGGGAGTAATATCATAAGGAAGTACAAATACTCCATATTGAAAAACCACCTTATCTCCTTTACAGCATATAATTTAGGTTGCAAATCAAGATCTATTGAAATAGCAGAAAAAATCACCAGACCAACAAAAAACAAGAACCTTGCACCAAGGTTATCCCTTGTAAAATACCACACAAGAGCCCCAAACAGGTATAAAAATGCCAGCAAAAAGATAATTATTCCACTCCGGTATATGGAAATTACCTCTCCGAATGCAAAGTGGCCAAAAGTAATAAGAGCAATTATTGCTACCATTCCCAAGCCCCTGTAAACAAACACTTTTCTTATCGAAAAACGCTTTCCGTAAGAATAATAGAACAAAAATAGCAACAGAAAACCAACCAATGTGAAAAACTGTGGCCACCAACCTTGTTCGGTAGAAAAATTGAGGAATACATACAAATATGAAAAGAGCCACAGCATACCAAACCGTTCAAAGGTCTCCCTCACATATTGGCCTGTAATGCTTTTTGAACCGGCTACGGATATTTTTTTCCTCCCCGCAAGCGGAATGGCAACCCCCATGCAAAAGATGAATATAGGAAAAACCAAGTCTACCCATCCGATGCCCGAAACAGAACCATCAAAAAAGTGGTCTGGCGGTGGATTCTGTATATGGTACATCCACGCAGGTAAAACACCATAAGGAATAATTGCCGAAAAAACCATCCCGAAAATTGAGAGCCCTCTTAGCAAATCCAGCGACAAATATCTTTTCATAGTTTATTTGGTTTGTAACGGGATTCCTACTGAAAAGGCTGCAACAACTCTTTTACTTTGGAAATTTTACTTTCCAACAGTTCTACCGAACGGGCCTCTGCCAAAAACCTTAAATAAGGCTCTGTATTGGATGGCCTTATATTGAACCACCAATCGGCAAACTCGACCCTGTATCCGTCAAAATCAAGACTGACAAGAACCTCTTCCCTTTCACTAAAATAGTCCCTGACAACATCCATGGCCTCCTGTTTTTTTTCAATCCTGAAATTGATCTCCCCGGAGTTTTCATATTTGACAATTGCAGAGATAACATCAGAGACTTGTTTTCCCTCTTTTTTCATCTCTGCTAGCACGCCCAGAATTATCAAGGCAGCCATTAACCCGGAATCACTGTAAAAGAACTCCCTGAAATAATAATGCCCAGCAAGTTCACCTCCAAAAACACCATCTATCTCCCTTAGTTTGTGTGCTGCAAAAGCCCTGCCTACCCTCCATGTATGCACCTTGGCCCCCATAGGCTCCAAATATTCCCCCACGGCCTTGGAGCTTCTGATATCTTGCAAAACATTGCCTTTCAAACCTCTCTCCTGCATAAAGTAATGCCCCATAAGAGCAATCATCAAATCAGGTGAAATAAAACTGCCATTCTGGTCAGTGAACATTACCCTGTCACCATCTCCATCAAAAATAACCCCCACATCGCAAGCCTTGTCCTTAACCAGTTTTTGCAAATCCCTTATGTTTTCCGGCACAAGTGGATTGGCTTCATGGTTGGGAAATGTACCATCGGGCTGGTCAAAAATATAATGAAGGTTATGGGATGCCTCTCCCAGTATATCTTTGATAACCACTCCTGCCATTCCATTGGAAACATCTATACCCACATTCAATCCGGAAATATCCTTTTTGTATTTGAGCAGGAACGCAACATACTCTTCTTTGACATCAAGGAAATGCTCTGTACCCTTTGCTGCAACAGGCACTATCTCCCTCTCTTTTATCCAGGCCTCAAGCGTAGACAACCCTGTATCATAACCAACCGGCAATGCATTTTCCCCCGAAATCTTTAATCCGTTGTATTCCCTTGGATTGTGAGATGCAGTAATTTGTGCAGATGCAGTAAACTCGTATTTTCCGGTAGCAAAATAGACCATGGGAGTTGTTACGGTCCCCAGGTCATAAACATCTGCACCGGCATCTGTTATCCCTTTTACAAGATACTCCCTGATTTCAGGTGAGGACTCCCTCACATCCCTCCCAATCAACACTTTGTTGCTTTTCAACAATTCCGGTAAAAAAAATCCTATCTTGTAAACATCCTCTTTGTTGAAATCTTTGTTGTAGACACCTCTAATGTCGTATGCGTGAAATGCTCCCATGATTATAACCTTGCAACTTTGTAACTAGTCCTTACTTTACCTGCCTTAATTCCATTCAGTTTGGACTGCAACATCTTTTTCCTGATTGGAGCAGTCCTGTCTGTAAACAATATCCCGTCCAAATGATCCATCTCATGCTGTACCATCCTGCAGGCAAAATTATCAAACTCCTCTGTCACCTCCTGGAAACTATCGTTTACATACTTTATCTTAATCTTCTTGGGCCTTTGCACATCTGCATGGATATCGGGAATACTGAGGCACCCTTCGCTATACTCAGACATCTCTTTGCTCTCTTCCAAAAGGACAGGATTTATAATGGTCCTTTTAAAGTTCTCCAGTTCCGGGACATCCTCCGACAGCATGGAGCCATCCACTATCAGCAACCTTATGGAACGTCCTATTTGTGGTGCAGCAAAGCCTACTCCATCTGCCTTCTCCATGGTTTCCCACATATCTGAAACTAGTTTTGCAATATCTTCTTTGATTCCGGGCTCAGACAAATCGACATCGACTGCTTTTTGCCTTAATACTTCTGCCCCGTACACATAAATTGGCAGTATCATAACACTATTTTTTTATTTATTATCTCTTTTTTGTTGGATTTGGCAACTATCCAGATAGCCTTGCAAAATTATTGCCGCACTAATCTTGTCCACCATAGATTTATCCCTCCTGTCCATCTTCTTTACCCCGCCGTCAATCATTGCCTGGAAGGCCATCTTGGAAGTAAACCGTTCGTCTGTTAATGTAACAGGAATCTTGGGAAAATGTTTTTTGAGAAGGTTCAGGAACTGGTCTACAAACCTGGTTCCATCCGTTGGAGTATTATCCAGGTTCACCGGATATCCAACAACAAACCTTGAAACATTCTCTTTAAGGGTATAATTTTTGAGGTAATCCACAATTGCAGCAGAGGGAACTGTTTCCAAAGCCGATGCAAAAATTCCGAGAGGATCACTCACCGCTACCCCTGTCCTCTTTTTCCCGTAATCGATTCCGACAATTCTCTCCATAATGCAAAGTTAGTTTTTTTTCGTACATTTGAGGTTTATTTAACACTATGCCAAGACTATTTTCATACAATGATTTTGCCGGAGGAAGCGAGATAGTCCGCTCCTATGCAGACAAACACAGCCCTGTGGTCATTTGTGATGGACAGGCAAACTACAACCAACCATTTACTGTTAAAGTAAGGATTGGCAAGACCGTAAAACACCCAAATTCACAAGAACACCACTTCCGGTATATCCAGCTCTGGAATCTGGAAACCCTGGTTGGAGAGGTCAAGCTCAAAAGGGAAGATTACGGTGATGACCCTGTCCATATAGAGGTCCCCTTTTCAATTACCCCAAAAGTCAGCCTGAGGCTCACGGCTCTTGCATACTGCAACAAACACGGGTTATGGAAAAGCGAAGAGATATTTGTAAAGGTACTAGGTATAGAAGTAGATTGACAAGACTTTTTTAACCACTCCCAAAATGGCCAGGAACCCAAAAGAGAAAAGAAAGAGACTGCGGACCAAGTTCCGGATCACAATATTCAACGATATAACTCATGAAGAGATTTTCATTTTCCGTGCAAACGGACTAATGATGTTGCTGAGCATAGCGATGGCAGTAGTCCTGCTCATTGGCTCTGTTACAGTGCTAATATCCTTTACACCTCTTAGGGAATTCATTCCAGGTTACCCCAATGCACAAACCAGAAGGGCAATTGTGCAAAATGCCCTTAAGGCAGATTCCCTTGAACAAGCCATCAAACTATGGGACTTCCATCTTAATAACATTCAAAGAATTGTCTCTGGAAAAGAGCCTCTTGACGCCGGGTCACTAGCACCCCGGAACACTCCCCCCGACAGCTCTGCATTATCCGCGCAAATTACAGATAACGAGAGCGATTCCCTTTTCAGGGAGGAGGTAATCAAACAAGAACAGCTGGCACTTGCATCGGGTCAAAGGAAAATTGAACAAATAGAGGGGCTACATTTTTTCACCCCGGTAAAAGGAGTTGTCTCAAACGGATTCAATGCCGCTATAAACCACCCTTTTGTAGATATAACTGCACCGGAGAACACCCCGGTACTCTCTGTACTGGACGGTACAGTCATAATCTCTACCTGGACAGAAGAGACCGGATACACCATCCAGGTACAGCACACAAACGATTTGATATCAATATACAAACACAATTCAAAACTTTTAAAAAAATCGGGTGACAAAGTAACGGCAGGTACTGCCATTGCGCTGCTTGGCGGCACCGGTACCCTTAGCAGCGGCAGCCATCTCCATTTTGAACTTTGGCACAAAGGTGTTCCTATAGACCCGGAAAAATACATAAAATTCTAACCTAATGCAGATGAAGAGAAGAATTGCAATCCTCGGGTCCACCGGATCAATAGGGACACAAGCTCTGGATGTAATCTCCAGGCATCCCTCTTTGCTGTCGGCAGAGGTGCTCACTGCAAACTCCAATGCATCGCTTTTGATAGAGCAGGCCATAAGACACCAAGCCAATTCTGTTGTGATTGCAGATGAAACAAAATATGATACAGTCTTCAACGCCCTGGATAAACATGGAATTAAAGTTTTTTGCGGAGAGGAATCCATATCTCAAGCAGCATGTGGCTCAAATATAGACATGGTACTTACGGCAATGGTTGGGTTCAGCGGACTCAAACCAACCATTGAGGCCATAAAATCTGGCAAAGCCATAGCCTTGGCAAACAAGGAGACTCTTGTTGCAGCCGGATCCATTGTAATGAAACTGGCCATGGAACACCGGGTTCCCATCATTCCGGTAGATTCCGAACATTCAGCAATTTTCCAATGCCTCCAAGGTGAACGCTCTGCTCCTGAAAAAATTATCCTGACTGCATCTGGTGGGCCATTCCTTCATAAAAGCATAAGGCAAATCCAGGAGGCCACAATCCAGGAGGCTCTAAACCATCCAAAGTGGAACATGGGCTCAAAAGTCACAATAGATTCTGCAAGCATGATGAACAAAGGGCTGGAAATGATAGAGGCTCATTGGCTTTTCGGACTCAACCCCAAAGACATAGACATTGTCGTACACCCTCAATCCATAATACACTCCATGGTACAGTTTGCAGATGGTTCTGTAACTGCCCAATTGAGTATTCCGGACATGAGGTTGCCTATACAATATGCACTGACCTACCCAAACAGGCAAGATCTCGACACGCAAAGAATAGATTTCGCAAGTTTGTCCAGGCTTGACTTCCTGGCACCAGACACAGACAAGTTTCCCTCCATTGCAATTGCATATGATGCAATAGAAAAAGGAGGTAACATACCATGCGCCATGAACGCTGCCAACGAAGCTGCGGTGCAGGCTTTTCTGGAAAACAAAATAAGGTTTCCCCAAATTCCAATCATAATCAACAAGGTGACCAACTCCATACAACACATACAAGATCCTTCTCTTGAAGATATTTACCAAACCAACAACACTGCCTTTGAAATGGCACTGAAAATGACCACCAACTAAAACATATCAAACATCAAATGGAAACAATAATAAAAATCGCACAAGTAATACTAGCTCTTTCAATATTGGTATTGGTACACGAATTCGGGCACTACTTCTTTGCGCGGCTTTTCAAGATAAGGGTAGAAAAGTTCTACCTCTTTTTTGATCCTTGGTTCTCTCTTTTCAAGTACAAACCAAAAAACAGCGATACCGAATATGGTGTAGGGTGGCTGCCACTGGGTGGCTATTGCAAGATATCCGGCATGATAGACGAAAGCATGGACAAAGAGGCTCTCAAAGAAGAACCAAAACCATGGGAATTCCGCAGCAAACCGGCATGGCAAAGATTCTTTGTAATGTTCGGCGGCGTCTTTTTCAATTTTATACTGGCAATACTTGTATACTCTGCAACCCTTTTCACATGGGGAGAAGAGTACCTAAAGACAGAAGAGGCAAAATATGGGATCCAATGCAACCCTCTTGCCCTGGAAATGGGGTTCCGTCACGGTGACAAAATCATTGCATTTGACAACATTCCTGTAGAGAGGTTCAACGACCTGCAAATTTCAATGGCCCGTAACCAAGCCGCAACCGCGCAAGTTATAAGGGACGGGGAAAATATAACCATAGACCTGGAACCTTCCTATTTGCCATCTGTGTTAAACACTCCAGGCATGTTCTCGTTAAGGTTTCCATTCCAGGTGCTGGATATAGATCCCTCTTCAAAAAACACAGGAATACTCATGAGAGGAGACAGGTTTATTGGTTTGGACACAGTTAAAACAGAGATTTCCCAGGAAATAGCACAGCTTCTGCCTCAATACAAAGGGCAAGAGGTAGAGGCTACAATAATAAGGGATGGTCAGGTAATACGGGAAAACATCTACATAAATGAAGAAGGTATGCTCGGCATAGTTCTTGAAGGTGATTTAAGCAAGTTCTTTAACATAACAACATACAAATACTCCCCAACTGAGGCATTAGCCGCAGGGTTCAATAAATCTACCGCTACAATAGGAAACTATATCAAAGAGCTGGGGTTGATTTTCTCACCTAAGACAGAAGCATACAAATCGGTTGGAAGCTTTATTTCTATAGGCAAGATTTTCCCTGCAAGCTGGGATTGGTTTGTATTTTGGAACATTACGGCATTCCTCTCCATAATGCTTGCCGTTTTGAACCTGCTTCCCATTCCTGCTCTGGACGGAGGACATATCATGTTCCTTTTGTACGAAATGGTGGTCAGGAAAAAACCGAGCGACAAGTTTTTGGAGTATGCGCAGATTGCAGGAATGCTCTTTTTGTTTGGTATAATGTTCCTGGCATTTGGAAACGATATCTACAGACTTTTTAAATAATCGATATTATGAGAGCACTCAAAATATTATTGGTAGTTGCAGCAGGATTTTTCATGCAATCATGCAAATTCACGGGAGGCCCCCAACTTATGCCAAATGTCAGCGGCAAAGCCGGTGAAGTTGTCATTGTCATTGGCAAAGGTGACTGGGAAGGGGAAACCGGCACAGCCCTCAGAAGCATACTTGCAATGGACGAGCCGTTTTTGCCACAAAAAGAACCTATGTTCGATTTGGTAAATATACCCGAATCTGCTTTTTCAAGCATATTCCAGACACACAGGAACCTGATAATAACACAAATCATCCCCGATATAAAAGAATCCGGCATTGTATTCCAAGAGAATGTTTGGGCTGCTCCCCAAATAGTTGCAACCGTGACCGCAAAAAACAGCCACGAACTTTCACAGATTATCACTAAAGAAAAAGACAGGTTGTCCGGCGCTCTGCTAATGGCAGAAAGAAACCGCAACATTGCAAACGCAAAAAGATACGAAGAGAGAGGACTCCGGACAGATATAGCAGAAATGTTCGGGGGGTCTCCCTATTTCCCAAAAGGATACAGCATGAAAAAGAAGACCGACAACTTTATATGGGCTTCTTACGAAACAACTTACACAAACCAAGGGGTATTCATATACCGGTTTCCGTACACAGATTCCACCGATTTTAACGTAGAGAAGCTGGTTGCCACCAGGAATGAAATCCTTGGCAGGAATGTCCCCGGGCCTGTAGACCGCTCTTACATGACAACAAATATTTTGGTTGATCCGGGACTTAGATGGGTCAGGTACAACAAAAGGGATTTTGCAGAGCTAAAAGGCCTGTGGGAGGTGCAGAACGATTTCATGGGCGGGCCATTTGTGAGCCACTTCTTTCTCGATCAAGAGAATAAAAACATAATTGCCCTTGAGGCTTTTGTATACGCTCCAAGATATGACAAACGGAACTATTTAAGACAAGTAGAGTCCTTGATATACTCGTTCGAATATTTTTAAAGAATTTTTTGGTACATAAAAAAATATATATATCTTTGCACTCCCAAGATCGAGATGGCGTCAGCCGCATAACGGCAAGATCTATCAGGTTTTGAAACGGTCCGTTCGTCTAACGGTTAGGACTCAAGATTTTCATTCTTGCAATAGGGGTTCGATTCCCCTACGGACTACAAAATAAAAAAAAGTTAAAATGGCAAATCACGCATCAGCAGAAAAGCGCGCGCGTCAAAGCGCGAAACGCAGGATCCACAACAAGTATTATGCACGCACAACACGTAATGCCATTAAAGCATTGCGTAACACAACAGACAAAAACGCGGCATTGGCTATGTTGCCTAAGGTATCCTCTATGTTGGATAAATTGGCAAAGATCAATATTATCCATAAAAACAAAGCAGCAAATTTAAAAAGCGGTATTAATGCTCACGTAAACAAATTGAGCTAATTTTTTACAATTTGTCCCAAGTATATGAAAAAAGCTTTCCATTTTTGGAGAGCTTTTTTTAATATACTACCATCATGAAACAGAGACTTTCCATCAAAGAGTGGAGCAAGGATGAAAGACCAAGGGAAAAACTAATGGAAAAGGGTAGCGAAAACCTAAGTGACTCCGAACTCCTGGCAATAATCATCTCAAGCGGGACAAAGGAAGAGAGTGCATTGGATATCTCACGTAAACTGCTCGAAAAATGCGACAACAACCTAAGGGAACTCTCCAGGTCAACCTTTGGTCAACTTAAAACCACCAGAGGATTGGGGCCCGGCAAAGCAGTTGCTCTTTTGGCGGTATTTGAAATATGTAAAAGGATTATGATCACATCTGGCAAAGAGATGCCAGGGATAAGGTCTTCTGAATATGCGGCAAATGTCATAAGTCCATTGCTGCGTGACTTGTCACATGAAGAGTGCTGGGTACTTTACCTGAACAGGGCAAACAAACTCATTTCAAAAGAGAGGTTGAGTATAGGCGGAATCTCTTCTACTGTGGTAGATGTAAAAATCATAGTCCGCAATGCATTGGAAAAGTTGGCCAGCTCCATAATCCTCGTGCATAACCATCCTAGCGGCAACCCCTCTCCGGGCGATAATGACAAAATGCAAACAAAGATATTGAAAGAGGCTGCTTCTCTGTTTGATATCACCCTTTTAGACCATTTGATAATAGCTGGTGATGGTTACTTTAGTTTTGCAGACGATGGATTGATTTGATTTATTCTTATATTTGGGGAGTATTACACAAGTATAAGCATATGAAAATAATTAATCTGGGCGAAACCAACTCTGCACTCAACAATTTTATTGCAGAAATCAGGGACACTGCAATCCAAAAAGATAGCATGCGTTTCCGGATAAATCTGGAAAGGATAGGTGCAATTTTTGCCTATGAAATTAGCAAAATACTGGATTATAGTCCAAAAGATGTAACCACTCCTCTTGGGATTGCAAAATGCCACACATACGACAACGAAATTGTCATTGCAAGTATTTTAAGGGCCGGCCTGCCTTTGCACCACGGTATGCTAAATGTATTTGACAAATCCCAAAATGCATTCATTGCTGCATACAGGAAATACGGCAAAGACAACAAGTTTACCATACAAATCGAATATACCAGCAGTCCGGGAACCGAAAACAAAACATTGATCCTTGCAGATACCATGCTTGCCACCGGTTCTTCACTGGTATTGACCTACAACAACCTTTGTGACAATAACACACCTGCCCATACACATATCGTATGCCCTATAGCAAGCAAAGATGGAATTGAATACTTGTCAAAACATCTGCCTCACAAAAAGGTAACTTTGTGGGTAGGTGCAATAGACGAAGAACTTACAATAAAATCATATATTGTCCCTGGTTTGGGAGATGCAGGCGACCTTGCATACGGAAGTAAAATCTAATCATAAACTGGTTATTTCACTTCAATCAAGTTCATATACAAGCTCTCCGTTGACATATGTTTTAAGGACCTTGACATTGCGAATGGAATCTCCCTCCAGGGTCATTATATCCCTGTCAAGTACTGTGAAGTCGGCAAATTTACCTACTTCTACAGAGCCTTTGTGATTCTCTTCCATGGATGCCTTGGCAGCCCAAATGGTCATGGACCTCAATGCCTCCTCCCTTGACAGGGCATTTTCCATCTGGAAACCTCCTTCCGGTACCAAATCGCTGTTTTGTCTGAAAACAGCTGAATGAAATGTGTACATGGGGTTTACCTCTTCTACCGGAAAATCAGTTCCAGAGGGTATCCACCCTAATTGGCCAAGCAACTGCTTGTATATGTATGCATTTGAAATTCTTTCACCAATCCGCTCATCGGCCCACAGCATATCGGATGTAGCGTGTGTAGGCTGTATAGAAGGGACAATGTTGTATTTCCCAAATAGCTCCAAATCCTTATCATCAACAATCTGGGCATGTTCAATCCTCCATCTTCTGTCATTGCCCGGCTCCAGGAACTTTGCATATGTTGTAAGTGCATAGTGATTTGCTGCATCGCCTATGCAATGTATTGCAACCTGGAAATTGTTTTCATGTGCCCAGCCACACAACCTGTCAAACTCTTGCTGTGTGACAACAGGCAGTCCTTTTGTAGAGGGCATGTCTGAATATGGCTCCAACATCAATGCCCCCCTTGAGCCCAAAGCTCCGTCTGCAAAAAGCTTGATGGTCCCGATCCTTATCCTCCCATCAGAAAAAGGTTTCTTGTATTTGTCCAAAGTCTCTTTCTCGGGAGTCAGCCATATGTCTGTCCTCAACTTTAGAGTGCCGGCATTGTTCATCCCTTCCAACACCTCTATCACACCGGCTAATTCACCTGCATGTGAAATGGATGTCAACCCGTGTTTGAAGCACTCCTGTTGTGCAGCCAAAAACATTTGTTCGTACTCCTCCTTTGTGGGTTCAGGAAGTATATTGCTAAATCTTTCTGCAGTATTTTCCAGGAAAACACCTTTGAATCTTGCACCCTGCATCAAAGCTTCTCCTTGTGGATATGAGTTATCTCCGGGAGATATTCCAAGAGCTTTAATGGCAGCTTCATTCACGATTACAGCATGGAAATCAATCCTGTGCAAAATTACCGGTATATCAGGAAACAAACGGCTCAATTCCACGTTATCGGGAAATTCATCACTCCCCCATTGTGTCTGGTTCCATCCATCTCCCACCAAATATGTAGGTTTTGCCTGTTTGTACCTTTCAGTCAACCGTTCCAAAACCTGCTCAAAAGATTTTGCACCTCTCAGGTCAACCCTGGACAATCCCATTCCAAGGCCGGTTATATGGCAATGGGCATCGTTGAATCCCGGATATAGCGGAGCCCCGCCAAGGTCTGTTATATTATCACTTTTGAATTTGGCCAGGACCTCAGAATCACTGCCTACACCAACAATCAATCCATCTTTGACAGCTACTGCAGATTCTACGGAAAAAGAGTTATCCACTGTGTAAACCTTGGAGTTTACAATTATAAGGTCGGCACTTTGTTTCATGTTGCAAGCAATTATAAGAGGTAAAAGAATTAATCCCAAAACAATATTTTTCATATAAGGTTTATTTTAAAGCTCCTTTCTTAACCTGGCGATGGGGATATTCAACTGTTCACGATATTTGGCAACAGTTCTCCTGGCAACCTTGTACCCTTTCTCTCCCAAAACAGATACCAGTTCTTCATCTGTCAATGGTTTCCTTTTATCCTCTGCATCTATGCTCTCTACAAGGATGTTTTTGATTTCCCTGGTAGAGACCTCTTCTCCGGATTCTGTCATCAAACCTTCCGAAAAAAAGTATTTCAACGGGTATATCCCAAAGTGGGTTTGAATGTATTTGCAATTGACAACCCTGGAAATAGTTGATATGTCAAGGTTTGTCTTTTCTGCAATATTCTTTAACACCATTGGTTTGAGTTTGGTTTCATCTCCGTCTATAAAGAATTCCCTTTGGAAATCAATGATGGCATTCATTGTATTGTTCAGCGTGTTATGCCTTTGCCTTATTGCCTCTACAAACCACTTTGCCGAATCCAGTTTCTGCTTTACAAATGTTGCTGCCTCTTTGCCTGCCTTATCATTATTGGCAGATTTCATGAGCATGTCAGCATAACGTTTGTTTATTTTAAGCTCCGGAACAGAGAATCTTGGCATAGTCATTACCAACTCACCCTCTTTGTATTCAAGCACAAAATCGGGAACAACCTGCTGTGCCTGTTCTGTGTATGAATCATCAATCTGACCACCGGGTTTTGGGTTCAAACGTACAATCTCGTCTATTGCACCTTTCAAATCCTCTTCCGAAATTGACAAACGGGATATTATCTTTTGGTAATGTTTTTTTGTGAATTCCTGGAAATGGTCCTTCAATATCTTTTCGGCCAAAGCCCTAGAAGGTGATTCCTCCCTCACCCTTATTTGCAGCAAAAGGCACTCCTGCAAATCCCTTGCACCAATACCTACAGGCTCAAATTCCTGTATTTTCCTGAGAACTTTTTCCAACTCATCATGTGTTGTTTCTATTCCTTGCCTGAATGCAATGTCATCTGCCAGCGATTCAAGGTCCCGCCTTAAATAACCATCGTCATCCAGGCTCCCTATCACAAACGAGGCAATCCTTTTGGACCGGCTGTCCATTTGGCTGTAACCCAATTGCCCGATAAGGTTTTGATGGAAACTCTCTTTTACGGAAAATATATTGTATTGAGGCTTCAGGTCCTTTCCCTGGTTGTTTGTATATAATTTATATGATGGTATTTGGTCGTCAGAAGTATAGTCGCTAAGAGAAACATTCCCGGAAGAACCGTCATCATTATCTTCACTCTCCGATGCCTCATCCAGAACCGGATTCTCTTCCAGCTCTTTCTTGATTCTCTGTTCCAACTCCATTGTAGGCAACTCCAGCAGCTTAATTGTCTGAATTTGCAGAGGAGAAAGCTTTTGCTGTAATTTTTGTTGTAATCCCTGTTTTAACATATAATTAGGAGCGTTTATGCAAAGATATGATTTTTATTTAACTTCGCACTTGCCAAACAGACTAAAAAGCATACAGAACCTAAGGAAAAATGAAGATAGATATAGAGAAGGTGATAGGCAACAAAAACCCTGGCCTTCTTAAAGTTATACCCAAATTTATTATACGCTGGCTAGGTCGGCTCATCCATCAGGAAGAGATTAACGATTTGCTGGCAGAGTCAGGCCATTTGAAAGGGGCTAACTTTGCAACTGCATCTTTGGAAAAGTTCAATATCAAATATACCGTACACGGGAAAGAGAAAATTGACACCTCCCGTCGCTACATTATTGTCTCCAACCATCCATTGGGGGGGCTGGACGGTATCATCATGATAGAGATGTTCGGAAAACTCTTCCCGAACGTAAAGTTTGTAGTAAACGACCTGCTCTACCACATAGAACCATTGAAACCAGTTTTCATCCCCGTGAACAAATACGGAAGGCAAAGCATGGATACCGCAAAAATGATCCAGGAGAGCTATAATTCAGATTCACAAATATTATATTTCCCTGCCGGGCTGTGCTCCAGGCTTGTAAATGGCAAGATAGAAGACCTGGAATGGAAAAGGAGCTACATAACACAGGCAATCAAATACAACCGGGACATACTCCCTGTCTATTTCGAAGGCAGGAATTCCGGACTGTTTTACAGGATAGCCAACTTCAGAAAAAAGCTTGGTATCAAATTCAACTACGAAACAATCCTTTTGCCTCGAGAAATGTTTAAAAAGAAGAACTCCAGATTTGACATATACATAGCAGACCCGGTCACAAACCAACAATTGAACGGAGGGAAAAGCATTGCAGAGTGGAACAAAGAGATAAGGGAAAGGGTCTACACAATAAAAACCATGCCATGGAACCAGTAATACAACCAGTTGACAGGAAGCTTATAATAGAAGAGCTCAATAGTGACAAATTCATACGTAACACCAGGAAAGGTGACAACAAGATATTTGAAATAACAGCCCAAAATTCGCCTTACACGATGAGGGAAATTGCCCGGCTAAGGGAAATCTCGTTCCGTCTTGCCGGCGGAGGTACGGGCAAGGCGCTTGACATGGACGAATTTGACACAAACACAAAGAACGCCTACAAACAACTCATAGTCTGGGACCCAAAAGACCAGGAGATACTAGGAGGATACAGATACATACAATGTCCCGGCTTAGACCCGCACCACATGGCAACAAGTGAACTGTTCAATTTTTCCGGCCAGTTCGTAAAAGACTACCTGCCATTTACAATTGAACTTGGAAGGTCTTTTGTACAACCAAATTACCAAAGCACAAACATCCGTCGCAAAGGGCTTTATGCCCTTGACAACCTATGGGACGGACTTGGAGCACTAATGTTACGTTATCCCCACATCAAATACTTTTTTGGAAAGGTAACAATGTACTCATCTTACAACGAAAGGGCCAGGAACACGCTACTCTACTTTTTGAACCTCTATTTCAACGACAAGGAAAACCTTGTGGTCCCAAAAAATCCGCTTGAATACGACAAAAGCAACCCCTATTTCCAAGAGCTTTTCAGCCATTCAGACTACAAAGAGGCATACAAAGCCATGTCCAAGGAGATCCGAGGTTTGGGAGAGAACATCCCTCCCCTTATAAATTCTTATATGAACCTTTCTCCAACAATGAAAGTTTTTGGAACAGCAATCAACGAGGGTTTTGGCGGAGTGGAAGAGACAGGAATCATGATTAGCATAGATGAAATCTACCCGGAGAAAATTGAGCGGTACCTTACCCCTCTACGCAGGTTGGCTTTGAGATTCCAACCAAAATGGTGGAGGGCCAAAATTTAATAACAAAATCAAAGCACAGGAAAGTTAATGTTGTCCTTGACAATAAAGGCAGCAGGATATTTATCACCTATCATCAATAACATTTTCATTGCTTCCGATTTTGTCCTCAGGTCACCGACAGTCACTTTGAAATAGGGATTGTCATATGTCCAGTATGCACCAATACCGGGAAATTCCTCCTGGAATTCCTTTAGCAACTCCTCCGATTGCCTGCGGGCATTCTGCTGGTTGTCAAAAAAAATCCTGATACGATACCCGGGAATATTTCTTTTTGAAGCATTAGAAATATAACCCTGCAAGGCATTTTCTACGGCAGGAGTTTGGGACAATCTTATATGACCCCGGAAGCCTATGGAAGGACGGGTAACCAAATCTATTATATTTCTGTTCAAATATGCAGAATCGAGAATCTCAATATTCTGGGCAATGGAATCAATGCCGCGTTCATTGCTGTTGAATAGTGACATTTGAGAAAAAGCAGCCAAAGGCAACAATAACACAAACGCAACCATAAAAAACCTTAATTGTTTGTCAGTTTTCATCTTTCCAGGCAAATTAGATTCTCTTTAACATACTTTCTATAGACATATCCTTGAACTTCAGCACTTTTCTCCCCCCTCTGGAGGTCTTTACCACAGCCCTGGCATCAACTTTGAAGTCTGAGTACTTCCATTTGGAAATATTAAGACCCATTGACAACAGTGATAAAGGATCCAAAATATCAAGTTTGAAAACCACATTATTGACACTAATCCTTTTGGCTGCAACAGTATCTGCACTCACAAGGGTCACATGGGCAAAATTGACCCCGCTCCTCTTTAGGAAACCGGTAGCGTTATCAAGAAATAGTTCCCGGGATGAGGGATTGTGTATCACATATTCCACCTCTATATTGGCAGAACTTGTACTGAGCAGTTCAAAGCTCTTGATTTGGACATCCCTCAGCTGTACCTCCATCAACTTTGAACAACCGCTCAAAACCAACGTGAAAGCCAACAGGAAAAAAAATAATCTCTTCATCATTCAGGGTTATGTTACTGCAAAGGTATAAAAAAGCATATATTTGCAGAATAAATACATAGGTGATGACAAACAAATTTTATTCCGTAAAACCTATCTTAGACAAAAAACTTCAACAAGTATACATAGAAACCTACGGCTGCCAAATGAATGTTAACGACAGCGAGGTAGTTCTCTCTGTACTTCAATCCAGCGGTTACTCCCTGAGCGAAAAACTGGAAGATTCCTCCCTTATTTTCATAAACACGTGTTCTATAAGGGATAATGCCGAACAAAAAATATGGTCCCGTCTGGAATATTTCAAATCATTGAAAAAGAAGAAAAAAGGATTGAAAATCGGAATCCTGGGATGCATGGCAGAAAGGTTGAAAGAAAAACTGCTGGAAAATGGCACTGTTGACATTGTAGCAGGGCCTGACTCATACAGGGAACTTCCTATGCTTCTTGCAGGTCTGGAAGATGGGAAGAAACAAATCAATACCATATTATCAGAAGAGGAAACCTATGCCGATATTTCTCCAGTAAGGATGGACAAAAACGGTGTCTCTGCATTTATTTCCATAATGAGAGGTTGTGACAATTTCTGTTCCTACTGTGTGGTACCTTACGTAAGGGGCAGGGAGAGAAGCAGGAACCCTCTTAGCATTGTCAACGAAGCCGAAAACCTTTTCAAAAACGGCTACAAAGAGGTGACCCTTCTGGGACAGAATGTAAATTCGTACAGTTGGGAAGAAAATGGCGAGATAGTTACATTTGCCAATCTATTGCAAAAGGTAGCCCGGATAGATCCCCTTCTAAGGGTAAGGTTCTCCACTTCACACCCAAAAGACATTGACCATCAAGTAGTACAAGCTATTGCAGAGAATCCAAACATTTGCAAACATATCCATTTACCGTTCCAGTCGGGTAGCAACGACGTTTTAAAAAGGATGAACCGAAAATATACTCGCGAAGGTTACCTGGAAAAAATCAATATGATAAAACAGGTGATTCCTGAATGCTCCCTTAGCACCGATATCATTGCCGGATTTTCCGGTGAAACAGAACTTGACCATGAACAGACATTATCGTTGATGGAACAGGTGGGATATTACACTGCATTCATGTTCCAATATTCCGAAAGACCCGACACTACTGCTGCCAAAAGGTTTCCTGACGATGTCCCTCCGGAGGTGAAAAACCAAAGACTCAACCAAATAATAGAACTCCAAAATGAACTTTCCCACAAATCCAATAAAGAAGATGTAGGAAAAAGTTTTGAGGTGCTTGTAGAGGGGTACTCCAAAAGATCCAACCAGGAACTCTTTGGCAGGACCAGTCAAAACAAGGTATGTATTTTTCCTGCAGGCGAACATAAAGTGGGAGAATATGTTATTGTAAGGGTTACCTCCTGCTCGTCTGCAACACTGAAAGGGGTAGTGAAAACCGATTAACTTATAAAAATATCAGATATGACAAAAATGCGCACTATTTACGTTGGTGACCTAAAAACCGAAGCGGAACACCTGAAATCGGGAAGCAAAATCATGACAGAGGCACCCGAAGACAACAACGGAAAAGGAGAGATGTTCTCTCCCACAGACCTTTTTGCCACTTCATTCGGCGCCTGTATGCTTACTATTATGGGCATCTCTGCTCAAGCACACGGGTTCTCGATTGAAGGTACCAGAATAGAGACAGAAAAAATCATGGCAGCAAATCCCCGCAGAGTGGCAGAATTGATCCTGGATTTTTATTTTCCACAGAAATACTCTGCAAAGGAGATGCGCTTTATCGAGGCCTCAATCAAAACATGCCCTGTTGCCAACAGTGTACATCCCGATATTGTAAAAACAATTAGGTACCATTTCCCCGAAGAATAACAAGTTTAGAAAAACAAGAAACGAAAAGTCCCTACTCCGGCAGTTGCAGTTCCAACGGATACTCCTGCCGGGGTTATTGTTTTCATAACCGAATTGGAGGTAAAACTAACCTCTGCAGTAAAAACATTACCTGAAGAAGGGCTTACCCCCACTCCGTAAAAATACGAACCTGAATATAAAATGGATGTTCCCAAAGATTCCACATCCACAGAATAGATGTTTGCCTCTATAGGCATATAGGTTTGGTCAAACGTTGTGTTAAAGGTATATATCTTTCCCTCTTTGTAATCTGCAGCTATGTAGCCGTCCATTGCATCCACGGGAACCTCCACGACGCTTTCCACCTCAAGGCTGGCCGGGTCAATCTTTACCAACCCTTTGTCTGGGAACGAAGCCCAAATCTTGTAATTCTGGTCCATTACCAGATGCTTGGCTGCTCCTGTAACATTTTCCGGGCGTACCAAAGCTACCTGTCCCAACATGTCATTTACAGTATCAAGAACCCTTACTCCTTCCCTTGTAGCCACATAAAGCCTGTTGCCCAACAATAAAAGCCCCTCTGCATCTGTGCCAACCATCACTTTCTTTATAAACTCTTTTGTCAAAGAGTTGTAAACGGCAACATAGGAATCGGGATAAATCCAAATCCCTGACTCGGTTACCTCGTAGTTATAATCCCAGTTGGTAACATATATCCTGGTATCTGTGACTATGACATTCCTTGGAGAGGCCAATCCATCTGTAATAGGGTCAGATGCAATCTTGCCGTTCAATGCATCAATAATCTCAATCTTGTCAGGGTAATTGCATACAAGGTATGCTTGTTTGCCCGGTGCCACAGAACCGGAAACCACTGTAGAACCAATTGATATTCCGTTGGCACTCTCAAACACCCTGTTCTGGATAGTACCGGTTACCTCGTCGTAAAGTGATATGCTGGCAGAATGCTCAGTAAAATTTCCCTGGTTAAGCACCAATACTTTTTTGTCAAATTGGTATTCGGGCACATCGATATCTTTTGTACAAGCAACAATGCTGGTAAAAAGCAAAAAACCAAAAACAATCTTTAAAATAATTCTCTTTTCCATTTCAATTATGTGTTTTAAAAATAAAATCTTAGTGATAAATTCCAGTTCCTTCCGGGCATTGCATAAAACTTCACATTCTGGTAACTGACACCCGTCAGGTTTTTAATAACGGCATTCACCACAAACCTGTGCCCTAAAAAGATAGATTCGAACTGAGTACCAATATCCGTCAAAAAATAAGGATCCAGAATATCATAGATATCCAACGTACTCCTCTCCCCGGAGAATGACATGTTTGCATAGAATGTAAGTTTGTTCAAATGTGCAGACAATGCTGCCCTTGCAGAGTGTTTTGGCTGGAAAGCCAGCTGACGACCCTGTGAAGGATCATTTTCCCTCAGGCCCTCCACCATCTTTATTGATGTGTAACTATAATCTACATTTAGTTCAAAGATAACCCCTCCCAGTTTTTTACCGAACGACGCACCAACCTCTGCCCCCCTGGAAAGCACCACGGGAATATTTTGAGGCCTCCAAACCTGCCCTGCCGGCAGCCACCTTATCCAGTTTTCTACCTCACTGTTGTACAATGTTATGTAACCTTTGACATTATCATTTCCCGAGAACCATGAATAATCCACCCCTCCTTCAACAGTATTTGATTTTTCACTTAACAGGTAAGTGTGTATTCCACCCCAATACCTGTCATTCAAGGTTGGAACCCGGCCACTGGCAGAGAAAGCTCCCCTGGTTGCAAGTGTATGCCCGTTTTTATTCAAAAGAGTATATTTGACCTCCAAAGAGGGCATCACAGGAACCTCACCGTTTGTAACTTGCCCCCCCCTGATTCCGGCAGAAATCATAAACCCGGGAACTGAAAGAGGTGAATACCTTGCCATCCCGTAAATATAGAACCTGTTTTCTGTTACAGAATCTGCATAAGACCCTGCAGAGGGGACAGTATGTTCTGCACTAAACCCCGCCTTAAAGATAAAAGCCCCGCTCCCATATTCTGTTTCGGCAACTGCCGAAAATTTCGAAGATTCAATCACATCCTCTTTGTATAACTGATAATCGTTTGAATAAGAAATATTCGCTCTATAGTTGAGAAAATTTGAATTGTTGATGTAATTTACAGCCCCCCTTATATTCCTGTCATTTACAGAGGCGTAAGTCTCCGGACGATCATTCAAAGAGACAGATGGCTGGATTTCCCTGTCATGATTCAGGTACCAGACTGTGAAAGAGAGTATGGACGAATCCCTGAATTTCCTGTAAACCTCCTGCATGGCGCCAAGGTTCTCATAACTGCTGTTGTTCAACCTTTCTTTGGGATGCCCAGGTTTGGTATTGTTGGCAAACATGAAGTCATTCTTTGCAGAGGTGTAAAAAAGGCTACTCCTGCTCTCGGTCTTTCCGTTGGAATATCTCAAGGTCCCGGCTCCGTAAAGGGTAGAGAAACTACCCCCGGAAAAAAGCAAATCACCCGACACCCCTTTTTCCCACAGAGGTAGCGTAGAGAGCTGTATGCTGCCTCCTATGGAACCATCTCCGTACAGCATTCCGCTTCCGCCAATATGCAGGTCCATCCTGTCAAAGAAATACAGAGGTATTTGGGAAAGATTGGCCTGTCCCAAAGTCGGGACCGATAGACTCATACCATTCCAAGCAATTGAAGTATGTGAAGATGAAGTTCCTCTTACAGAAACATAAGAAGCCATGCCCCTGCCATACTCTTTGATATATACAGATGCTTGTTCTTTAAGCAAATCCGAAAGCGACATACTTTTGATCCTGTCCATGGATTCCTGCGGGATCCTTTGGATATTGGTCCCCACTGCAAAAGCCCTGCTCGATGCCAAAGGTGTTTTGGCAGCAGATTTGACCATTACAGAATCCAGCCTGTATTTTTTGGTGGTATCCTGGCAGGACTGGACCGCAGTGACCTCTGTGGCAAATGCAACGAATGCAATAATCAATAAATAAGATATACCTCTGTACATCGCTCCCTATCTCCCGAAAGTTCGATTTATATGTTAACGCTCCAGCAGGTCTTCTGACTTAGCTTTTACCTCTGCACCTTCCCGCCGTTTTTGGCAGTGGTTAGAACGCAGATGAACCCCCAGGGGAAAGCATCACAGCAGCGGGTACTGTTTCCGGATCTCACGGAATTCCCTAAACTGATAGACGGCACAAAGGTAAATTAAAATACCATACAATTCCAACTTTTATTTAAATTTGTAACAAACTCAAATAATTACACACACTTAACCTTAACAACATGACAAAAATTGTAAAACTCTTTTCGTTGGCAACAGCTATCTGTTTGCTCTTCTCCTGTACCGGCAAGGAGAGTGGCATAAGCCTCCCCCATGAACAGTACACTTTGGAAAACGGCCTCAAGGTGGTACTGCACCAAGACCATTCCGATCCCATTGTCTCTTTGGCCATACAATACCATGTAGGCTCCGGCAGGGAAAAGCAAGGCCGCACAGGCTTTGCACATTTTTTTGAACACATGCTTTTCCAACGTTCCGAAAATCTCCCACGCAATGCGTTTTTCCAGAATATTGCAAAACTTGGTGGTACTTTCAACGGATCTACCAATTCAGATGGTACCAACTATTACGAGACCGTTCCAAGGGATGCCCTGGAAAAAGTCTTATGGATGGAATCAGACCGGATGGGATACTTTATCAATACAGTTACACAAGGCGGGCTGGAAAGGGAAATTGATATTGTTTCAAATGAGAAGCGTCAAAACTACGACAGCCAACCATATGGGCAAAGCAGTATAATAATAGCAAAGGAGTTCTATCCGCAAGGACATCCATACAGCTGGACAACCATAGGAGAGATAGAAGACCTGCGCAACTCCACCATAGAAGATGTAAAGGATTTCTACAAAACCTATTATGTGCCATCCAATGCTACCCTTGTACTCTCTGGAGATTTTGAACTCTCCCAGGCTAAGGAACTCATCGAAAAGTATTTTGCAGAGATTCCCAACCCACATGTAGTTGAGAAACCGCAACCACAACCGGTTACCCTGGAAGCTAACAAATTCCTCATGTGGGAAGACGCCTACGCAAAGCTGCCTCAAATCACAATAACATACCCTACTGTAGAGCAATACCATCCCGATTCCTACGCACTCTCTGCATTCACAAACCTTTTTGCATTTGGCAAGAACTCGCCATTGTACAAGGTGATTGTAGATCAAAAGAAACTAGCTTCCAATGTCAACGCATATAACATGACCCGAGAGATTGCAGGACAAGCGCAAATATCCATCCGCACCCACGACGGAGTTGACCTAAACCAAGTTTACTCTGCAATAGAAGAGGCTTTTGCCAAGTTCGAAGCCGAAGGAGTGAACCCACAGGAACTGGAAAAGTACAAAACAATGCAAGAGGTCAATATGTACAACAGGCTAAGCAGCACCCTGGGCAAGGCAGTCATGTTGGCAAGGGATAATGAGTTTTCGGGAATACCCGACAAATCCCTTAAAGATATTGATGTAGTCAGGAATCTTACCGCAGAAGATATTGTACAAGCCTATAACAAATATTTCAAGAACAAGAACCATTTGGTTTTAAGTGTTGTTCCAAAGAACCAAACCTCTCTTGCAGTACAAGGATCCCTAATGGCACAAGTGTCATTAGAAAAAGTAGAAGATCAAAAAATGAAGTCACAAACAGGCAAGATCATTGACGATCCATACGAAAAAACACCTTCAAAAATTGATCGTTCTGCAGAGCCTGGGTACCTGGCAAACACCCCGGCGGCAAACATTCCGCAAGTGTGGAGTTCTACACTGTCAAACGGCATGGACATCAACGGAATCACACAGTCTGAACTTCCGGTTGTCCAATTCAACATCACACTCAAAGGGGGGTTGCTAACCGATCCGCAAGGTATGGAAGGGCTTTCCTACCTTAACGCCAGGCTTATGAACGAAGGTACTGCAACCAAAACCGCAGAAGAACTGGAAAGCGCCATGGGTCTTTTGGGAGCAAGGATAAGGATCTCTTCCGGTACAGAGAGCGTTTCCATCGATGGCACATCACTTAAAAGGACCTTACCACAGGTAATCGATTTGGTAAGTGAAATGATGCTCACGCCCAGGTTCGACCAGGAAGCATTGGCAAGGGTAAAACAAGAGACAAAAGCCTATTTACAACAAGCCTCTGCGGACCCCAGGGAAATAGCCCGCAACACAAGGGACAGGTTACTTTACGGAGAAGATGGCACTCTGGCACGATCCTATTTGGGAACAATGCAAACCATTGACAATATAACAATGGAGCAAATAAAAGAACATTATACCAAATACTTCTCTCCAAATATTGCCTCTGTGAACATTGCCGGAGACATAGACAAACCAGAGGCAGAAAAACTCTTTGCCACACTTTCAAATGAGTGGGCCTCCAAGGAAACTGAAATACCCTCTCCTGTACAAGGGATACCTGCAAAACCTGGAACTATCTACTTTGTGGATAATCCCGGTTCGCCCCAATCCATGATTTTTGTAAGCAAACCGGGAATCAGTATGGACAACCCCGATTATTTCCCTGCCTTCATAGCCAACTATCGTCTTGGCAACGGATCCCAAGGGATGCTTTTTGATATTCTAAGACTTCAAAAAGGATATACATACGGAGCATACTCTTCATTTGACGCAGGAGTTCATTATAACAATTTCACAGCCTATTCAAGCGTACAAGGCAGCACTACCCCGGATGCCCTGGCAACATTCCACAACCTAATAAAAGATTATCCGGCAAAATATACCCGGGAGATGCTGCAAGAGACAAAAACTTCATTAAACCGCTCCATGGCATCGTCGTTTGAAACCCTTCAAGCACTTGTAGGAATACTCCAAAACATCTCTTACTATGGTTTGCCTGTAGATTATGTATCCAGGCAAGAGCAAATACTGGCAAACATTACTGACGGGCAAATAAAGGATATTATCCAAAAACACATGGATGTAAACGATATGGTGTTCGTTGTAGTGGGAGATGCACGAACCCAAATGAAACCTTTGGAAGCACTTGGAATGGGCAAACCCATTTTGGTTACAGCCAGGTAACTTGTTTCGACTATTCAAACAAACCGGGGCAATCACATTTGAAAACCGAAATTGTCCCGGTTTATTGAATTTTTTTTTGACAGATTGTTTATTTTATTTACTTTTGCGTCCCAATGTTTACCAAAACATTTGCCCGGATGGCGGAATTGGTAGACGCGCTGGTCTCAAACACCAGTGGCCGCAAGGCTGTGCCGGTTCGATCCCGGCTCCGGGTACGAAAAAAGCAGGTCAATATGGCCTGCTTTTTTTGTACCGTCGCTTGCGGGGTGCGGGCAAGCTCCTTTTAGGATTTGCACCACTTCATAATATCATCGGGCAACAATACATTCTCCATAGTTCTCAAAGGTCTATTTTTGAGAAAAAGTTTGGGTATAATGATGTGATTTTGAGCAAATGGCAATTTTCCTGCCTTGTTTATCAACTCCGCCAATAAGCGATTGCTATTCTCTTTGATAGTCCATTTGCATTCACCAACAAGTAGATACTTTTTATCCAAAGATTCGGCAACTACATCTATTTCGATACGCTCATTTCTTGAAACATTACCCCACCAACGGCGTGCAATACCGAATGTGATCCCGTCAATCTCGTTCCCTGAAACAGTCTCACGGCAAAGGTTCTCCCAATAATCGGCAACATAGTCTGAAAAATGGTTATCTAAATTCGACAATATCGGGGCAATACGCCCAATTTCGATAAATGAGCGATTATGAATAATGAACTTAAAATAGAAGTTCATAAATGGGTCGCTTATCTTGTAGAGGCTCTTTTTGGAGTTCTTTTCGTTTTCGCCAAAGGGAATCTCTTTGGTTAAATATCCCAACAAGATTAATTTGGCAAGGGGTCTGGAAAGGTTTGTGGCAATCTCTCCGCTCCGACCTGCTATCTCAGACAAACGATGTGCACCACCACCCACATAAGACATAATTGTTGCGGTCTTCACAATATCCTTAATATCATCTTTGAAGAGCTTCAAAGGCTCCTCATATAACGTTCCATTCACCGACAGCATATTGTTCTCAACCGCCTCCCTAAGATTGGTATAGCCTTCTCTGAGCTCCCAATAACGTGGTACTCCACCCCAAACAGCATACTCTTCGACTGCATCAGTTGCAGATACACCGAGAGCCTCTTGAATATAATGAACTTTTATCGGAGTAATTTTCAATATGGCATCAGCACGACCATAGAGTGGTGATGAAGCATCTAACACCAATCCGTACATCAATTGCTGAGATGAGCCGCAAATTACTAAGTTAAACTTCAACTTCTTTGAATCTAATTTATTTTGAAGAATGGATGGCAGGTCAGGACTACTCCCTACAAGATAGGGGAATTCGTCAATACACAATGTAAACCTTAGTGTTGTACGGTCGTTGAGTGTATCGAAAAAGACACTCCAATTGGGATATATCACTTTATCAAATCCCGGAATGATAACTGCTATCATCTTTGCCAATACCTCTCGCTGTAAAACAGCATCTGTCTGGTCTGCCAAATAGTAGACATCATTTTGATTCAACACTCTGGTAATAAGCGTAGATTTCCCCAAACGCCTACGACCATAGAGTACCGTAAATGTGGATTTTTCCGCATTTAACACCTGTTTAACCCTTTTTGTCTCTTCGATTCTGTCAACAAAATTCATTTCTGCGTAATTATTATGCACTACAAACATAATGTATGTATTGCATAATAACAAATTTTTCTTTCTATAATATTATTTTGGTGTGTGCTTTTGTTTGTAAACCCTATCAGGGTTGCCGATATTTTATTCGGTCAGCTAGTTGCAAAAAATAATCGTTTGACCAGATATCTAACACAGCGGGGTTCTGAATGAAAGGCATAATGTCACGCTTGACCATATTGATATCTGTAGAGCCGAGCTTTTCACTGAGCATCTTTATAAAGTCCTCTTTGTCGATATCCAATCCGTTAAATTCTTTGGCTCTAATTTGGAAATGTGCGAAGTTGAGTGGTATATCGTGCCTTACATACCATTCGAAATCGTACCAGTCACGGCCCTTAACGCGGTTCTTGTAGCTCCGGAATATCAGTGCATGCATTTTGCCGGCATAAAGGTCGGACAATGTGAAGCAACGGGTCATAAACGAGAACGGCATCAACGAAAGCTTTTGTTCTGTCGAGAATCCCAACGGAGGATCGGTATCCACTTCAATCTTTATTTTTATCTCTTTCTCCGTCTTGAAAATCAGGTCGTACATCTCCGTGTTGTCTTTCAAAAAAGCCGATTCTACTTTAGTCTGAACCTTTTTCTCTTTTTTCGTTATCAGCACATCACGTCCTGAAGCTTTAAACTCTTCTATAACTGCCGGGAAATAGTTCTTAATATCAAACTCCACATTCTTTTCTGTCAGTGAAAAGTCCATATCCTCGGAAAATCGAGGCAGCCCGTGAAATATCCGCAGGCAAGTCCCACCATAGAATGCAGCCTTGTCAAAAAAGCCACCCCGGTAAAGTCCCGCCAGCGCGATTTCTTGCATAACTTCATTTATAGCATTGTGCTTTTCCTGTGCGGTCTTTATGTCATACCGTCCTAGCATCTGATCAAATATTGTCATCGTGATAATAGTTTTAACAGTAATTTAAGCGCCTTTTTCTTCTTCCCGGTCGCGACGCATTGTTCAATAATGTCCTTGTCCATCGCCCTAAATGCCGACATATCCAAACGCAAATAATCCTCCAGATATGTTTCTACGGCCTTCACCGACTGGAAATTGATATGCGAAGTCGTTATGATCAAATCGCTCAACGCCTTTTCGGGCGAAGCGATTAGAAATGTGTACTTTTTATCGACCGTCTTTTGATTAATTCCGATGGAATAATAGTCCTCCCTAACCGAAACATATTGAAATGTAGCTATGCTATTTTCGAACTTCCTGGAGCGGTTGGTGGTCGCCGAGCGGACGATAAAAACCTTTTCGGGGATTAAGCCGTAGTATCGCAACGCACTCTCCATCGAAAGATAGGACGGACCATAGAGGTGATTCGCTATCAACTCTACAGACAGCAGTTCTCCCGTGACGTCAGGCGAAACCACATAAATTCCTTTCTTTAGCCTTATGAGCTTTCCCTCACCCTCCAATGCCTGTACCTTGTCATTTGGAAAATTGTACGACGAAAACAAGGATCGAAGAACGGAAATATTAAACGGGATTACCCCTAGTTGTACTAATTCTCCCATCGCTGATTGTATTTATGGTTTTACAAATATATTAATTTATGCACAGATAACAGAATAAAATTCTGTTATCTGTGCAATATTCAATATTTTTTGAACTTTCGTTCCCATAACTTCGCCAATCTAATTAAGGACTGTGAATAAATTGACATGCTTCTCAAATTTATTGCAATCAGCTCTAAATCCTATAGAAAAGTTCAGGATATTTTTCCTTCTGCGGGTACGAAAAAAAATAAAAAAAAACTAACTTTAATGCATGAAACAAAACAAAGAAATCGCTTTAGTATCCCGGATCCATTGATTTTAGCACTTGGTCTGACTTTGGTTACGATGATACTTGCACTTGTTTTTGGCACGAATATGCGGTCCGGTATTTTGGGAGCCGCGGATGTACTCTCTTATTGGACATCAGGGGTTTGGCACTTGTAGTAGGAGCGGTCTTGGTTAAGAAGACAGCAATACAAGCAAAAAGAAATGGATTTGCAATTAATTATCCTCTGATGGGTTCTCCCGCATATATCTGTATGATGATATGGCACGGAGGCTTATCAGGATCTGCCCCTATGTCAGTTGCAACCGAGAATCACTTTTTAATAACTAAAACAGGTGTGATTCCCCTTTCCATGACCATATTCTCTCCTATGAATCTTACTGCGAACTTGGTTTTGCTGATTTTATTACCTCTTGCTGTATGGTATTTTGCTAAAAAAGGTAAAAATAAAATCCCCGTCATTGATGTTTTTGACCAATCTGACAAAGAAATAAACAAAAAAAGATCAATCCGTCCCGGTTTATTATCAATATTCGGAGTTCTTATTCTACTTGGATTAATATTCAAACTCTTAAATTCAGGCAGTAGTTCTATCGGGGTTAGTCACTGCAATTATTTT
>JAQWAL010000015.1:32723-35831 GCA_028707695.1 Bacteroidales bacterium
AAACAAAAAAAGATCAATCCGTCCCGGTTTATTATCAATATTCGGAGTTCTTATTCTACTTGGATTAATATTCAAACTCTTAAATTCAGGCAGTAGTTCTATCGGGGTTAGTCACTGCAATTATTTTAAAATAAACTTTTTGCTAAGCCATTTTCTTATTGGCTCATCGTAAAGTTTAAGGCACAAGTAAGCAATTATTATACTTCCAATCATTACAAGAATAGCTACAGGCCATGTTTCACCCAATGTATACAGTTTGTTCTCTATTAGCCATGAGTAGAATAAATACATTATTGGATAATGTATAATATAGACAGGGAATGAAATATCTCCTAAGAATTTAAAGATTTTGGTTGATCTCTTATCTGTAGTATTGCCAGATGCTCCAACCCAAATGAGTATTGGGAATATAATTGTCAAGCAGAGCATCTCAAAAATACCATTGTAACTTATTGTACCATTTCCCGCCACATATGGAATATGGAATAGAAGCACTAATAAAATTGGGCAAATCCAAAATGTACCCTTAGTCTTGATAGGCTTGAAATTTCTTGCTAATAACATTCCCAAAGAAAATGGGAATAGCATTCGTAACAGTCCACCTATTAAATTAACGGCATCAAGTGTCCAGCCAACTCCAATAGAACCATATCCAGCTGCATCAGTCAAGGCAAAATAACCTAATCCCAGGCCTAATACACCTGTCCATATAGCAAGAACTTTGTTTGAAAAACGATGAATAACGAAAGCATATAGTATGTTGCCAATATATTCAAAAAAAAGAGACCAACTCGGCCCATTCAATGGAAACATTTCGCCATTTCCTCTAATATCGTAAGAAGCACCTGGTATTGCAGGAATTAACAGCATCCCTGATACTGCTGCAATAATAATTAGTGAAGCAGGAACAGTTGTTCCATCCCACTTAACACCACCCTGTAATATGTAAAAAACAACACCGATTAAAACACCCATGATAACCATAGGATGCAAACGGATAAGACGACGCTTAAAAAAATCTTTGAAATTCATGGATCTGCCCAATCTATCATCATAGGCATAACTAATAACAAATCCAGACAACATAAAAAAGAAGTCTACTGCTAAGTAGCCATGATTGATAGACGTAATCATGCCCCCACCTGCAAAGGCAAAACCCTCAAAGACATGGTACCATATCACAAGTAGTGCAGCTACTCCTCTCAATCCATCTAATAACTCATAATGTGGTTTGGTATCTGCAAATGCAGAAGAATTACTCACTTGTATATTCACAATTATAATTTTGAGCGCAAATTTAAGCATAAAAAAAATATATGCTAAAACATGTCCTACTGTTTTAGTCCGTAAAAAAAGCAGGTCACTATGGCCTGCTTTTTTGGAAAACTATGATTAATGTTTGGGTTTTCGTAATTCAAATACAACTGGCAGAATAAAATCATGATTGCCATTTTTCCATTCCGGATTGTCAAATTGAGAAAGAAGTGCGGCTGCCCGGAGCAGTTCATTTTCTATTGATGCCAGACCTTTGACTGATTCTGTTTCTGCTGGTTTCTCGGTTGATTTACCATAGGCCACAACTATAAGAGGTTCACAACTTGGAATGTTAGGATATTTTTTAATATCTACTACTTCTGCCTGTTTAACCTCTCCATTTTCTGACTTAATCCTCACATGAAACTCTCCGCTTGTACCTGCATTTTTTGCCTCTTCGGGATAGGCTATTCGAACAGCAACATATTTTGGAATTTCAGTTGTCAGGGATTTAGGAAAAACAACATACTCTGTTTTGGCAAATGCGGCTACTGCAATGGCTAGCAATGGTATTAACAACAATACCTTAATTGCCTTATTTGGACTCGATCGTTTTTTAAGCATCATTTTAATTCTTTTTTGAAAGTTTCCGCTGCACAAGTGATTCACTACCGGTATGGAAAAACTCTGCATGGTCCCTTTTGAGATTAATAAATATTGATATTTTCTTGCATCGATGCCATTTTTAAGTACTTGATTATCGGCCTGATATTCATGGATTGTAATCAGTTCTTTTCGTAAAAGCCAGAATATTGGATTAAACCATTGAAAGATTGCCACAGTATTGATAAACAACAGGTCATAATTATGTTTCAGTTTAATATGCGCTCTTTCGTGTTTAATAATAACCTCCCTGTTTGTATTGTAATCCTCTGCCGATATTATTATGTTTCGGAACCAACTGAAAGGAATCACATTGTCATTGCTTACAAATATCTTCACATCTGACCTTATCTCATGTCTGGAATTTTTAATTATCCTAAAAATTTGAAATACGCCATAAAGATTCCTTAGAGATACAATTGCAGCTCCAATCAGAAAGAGAATAAGGAGAGCAGACGGTAAGAAATCAGTCCAGACTGTATTACTTACACTTGGTGCAAACAAATGTTCCCCCGTTACCTCTCCATAAAACGTGTCTTGAGCAAGCTCCTGAGATACTATTATCCCTTTAGTAATTTTCAAAGTACATAGGGGCAATACTACAGAAGCTAAAGCAGAGGATAATAATACCATCCTGTTTAGTTTAAAGAATGTCTCTTTTGAAAGAGTCAGAATGTAAGCAATATAAAATACTGCGGTACAAACACTCACCTTTAGCAGATATGACAGAAATAGAGTCATCTCAATTTTATGTTTGCCTGTTCAATCTCTTCTATCAACTTTTTCAACTCTTCAATTTGGATTTTATCTTTCTTCACGAAAGTAGAAACCACATCCAGATAAGAATTTTCAAAATACTTGCTTATTACCCCAGTTATTCTCCCCTCTCCAAACTCTTCCGGTGTAACTACCGGATAGTATTGATAAGTATATCCAAATTTCTTATGGGCTAAAAAACCTTTGGTTTCCAGCGTCCTGACCATTGTTGAGATTGTATTGAAATGAGGTTTTGGATCGGGATAAAGATTTATAAGATCCTTTACATACATTGCCCCATTTTCCCAAAAAAAGGTCATTATTTCGTCCTCCTTAGCTGTAAGTTTTTCCATTGCAGAAATTGATTGATTAATTCCTGTACAAATTTAAACTAATATTTTTAGTTTACAAACTATTTTTATTAGTTAGAATAAT
>JAQWAL010000016.1 GCA_028707695.1 Bacteroidales bacterium
ATGAACACATTAAAACAATCGTAGAAACTTATAAATTCCGACAAGAAAGAGAACGTTATTCTCGTAGAGTTTCAATGGAAGAAATAAAGTTGAACGACTATAATCTTAACATTTCAAGATATGTGAGCACAGCTATTGAAGAAGCGGAAATCGATTTAAAAGAAGTCAATTTAAAATTAGCAGCTATTAATAAAAGTATAAAGATAAATTCAGAAAAACATAACGAATTTCTGAAAGAGTTGGGACTGGATATTATATGAATTGTTGTTGAGAAAACAGTTGACAAATAGGTTGAATTCAATTGTGTTCTGGGTGTAAAAAAGGGTGTAAACCTCGTAACTACTTGACTTACACCCTTTACTGCGGTATGGACGGGACTCGAACCCGCGACCCCCTGCGTGACAGGCAGGTATTCTAACCAGCTGAACTACCACACCGTTGTTCCCTTCTGGGAGTGCAAATATAAGGCGGTTTTTTGTATTTGCAAAATTATTTAGCTCTTCTTTCAATTATTTTTTGAAAAATGTGAAATGGACATTGCCATATTTCTTTTCTTTGACAAAGTTTGGGTGTTTTTCGAAATTGAATGCTGCCGGGTGTTCGAATATAAGCAGACCCTCTTTGTTCAAGATTTCTTTTGCAAGTATCTTGTCGGGTATGCCTTTCAAACCTTCCATGTCATACGGAGGGTCGGCAAAAATGATGTCGTAGGAGAGCCTGCAAATTTCCAGGAAGTCAAAGACATTGTGTCGTACCAGGTTCACCCCTTTTAGCCCAAGTTTGGCAATTGTGCTTTTTATGAAAGCCGAATGGACCTGGTTCATCTCTATGGATGTGATGTTGTCACAGCCCCTGGATGCAAATTCATAGGTTATTCCGCCGGTACCGGAAAAAAGATCCAGGACAGATATTTCGCTAAAGTCGTATTGGTTTGCCAATGTATTGAACAATCCCTCTTTTGCAAAGTCTGTGGTGGGCCTTGCGCTGAAGTTTTTTGGAGGTATGATTGCCTTCCCTTTGTGTTCTCCCCCGATTATCCTCATTTTATTGGTGGTTGAACATTAGTGTTGAATATTTGAGTTCTGCTCCTGAATCGGGGAGTGGCATTTGGGGATTCCTGAAGTATTTGACTTTGGAAAAGTATTTTGCAATATCGTGTGTCTCCAGCTGCCTTATATTGCCACTAATGTATATGGTTGTCTGTTCAGGGTTGAATTGGACCTCTTTCATTACAACCAATGCAAAGTAAAGTGCAGAATTGAAATGGTGTGCAGGGTAGGAGTTGCAGAAGACTATCCTCTCTCCCTCTGCAGCTATGATAATGACAGCTCCTTTGAAATACTGGAAAAACAGTTTGTTGTAATCTTGGAACTGAACTATGTACTTGATATATGTGCCAATTGCGGGGAACAGGTCGAATTGATTTTGGTAACTCTTTACAACATTGAGGAAAGTACTGTTCACAGGGAAGATTATTACCATCTCTTCTTGCGGCACATCATAGGAGTGTATCTCTTCCAGTTCTTCTACAACATGCATCCGGGTAAGGTTGCCTAGGTCTTCTTCTTGTTTGTGGATGGACTTGGGTATTGTAACGAATTTTTGTGTGCCGTATGTTATTTGAACGGATTGGTATTTGGCTCTTAGAAGAGGCTCGTTTTTGAAAACACCGGAAACATTGCGGGAGAAGAGTTCCATGTCTTGTGTGTCCATGGTAAAATCCGAACCATACAAGTAGAGTAGTTGGTTGAGCTTGGGGTCTGTCACTGAAAAAGAAAATCCATTCAAGTCAGCTTGAATGGATAGTCTGTATTCAGTTGTCTTTCCCAGCTGAGGCTGACTGTTGACAATTACAGGCATATTGGTTACTCCCAGTTACCGGCATTATTGTTGGGAGCGTCTATGCTTCCAACTTTAAGACCAGGGTAGCGACCTACCAGTTCGCGGTCTGCCTTTAGGTTAACAATAAGTTGCCTGTCCAAGCCAATCAAAAGATTGTCATAAGGAGCAGCGGCTTCAAAAAGAGGAACATCTACACCGGATACTTTTGCAATAAGTGCTTCAAGAATCATTTTCTTGCCACCGCTGAATGGAATATAGGCGATGGAGTCTACGACAAAATTGTTCCTTTTTAACAATGTGTCCTTTACGGCAATCTGGATACTGTCACGGTATACTCTTTTTTCGGCTACAGCTGCAGAGTCATCCAGTGATCCTACCTGTTTGATGATTGTGATGGTCCCGTTGTTGTAAAAATCTATGAGCGAGTCCATGTTTCCGGTAAATTTGTTGTACCTGGATTTATAAGCTACCTGCAGGGTACGGATGTCTTTAAGCCTGTCTATGCAAACGCTTTCCCTTAGTTTCCTGTTTTTTTCAAAAACAACAGGTTGTTGAACGCTTTTGTAAATCACATATCCCAATACAATTATTATTGCAGGAAGGATAACATACATTAAGATCTTTTTCATGTGGTATAGTAAAAATTTATATTAATCTCTTTTTATGCCAAGTATACACAATGCATCTACAAAAGTAAAATAAATATTTAGACCCCGCAATATATTTTTCTATTTTTGTCCCAATTATTTTAATATGAGCAGCTATATAAACAGAGAGGTTGCAATGTCGTTCGAGAGCATTGTGAGCAAAAGTACTAACATTGTAATAATTAGCCATACAAACCCGGACGGGGATGCCGTTGGTTCTACTACTGCAATGTTTAACTATTTGAAAAACAGGGGTGTGAATGTAAAAATAATACTTCCTGACAAATATCCGGACTACCTGTCTTTCCTTGACAAAGATGGAAGTGTACTCTTTTTCTCACGGGACCAAGGCATTTCCCTGGAGTTGATTGATAAGGCAGATTTGATTATTGCATTGGACTTCAACCAGCTCAAAAGGGTAAGCGAAATGGAGTGCCATATACTTGATTCCTCTGCAAGGAAAATCATGGTGGACCACCATCCTTTGCCAGACAATGACTCGTTCGATTTGGTCATTTCAAGGAGCGAGGTGAGCTCTACATGTGAATTGTTGTATTGGCTTTTCCTTGGCATGAGCACGGATATCCCTTTGGACGTGGCGCAGAGTCTTTATGTGGGGATCATGACCGATACAAACAATTTTTCAAATTCGGTTTCATGGCAGACTTTTCACGTGGCATCACATTTGTTAAAGATAGGTGTGGATAAGGAAATGTTGCAACACTCCGTGTTTGGAGGGTTTAGTGAGGGAAGGATGAGGCTTATGGGTCACTTGCTTTTGAACAAGATGGTAGTCGTGGAGCAGTATGGGGCAGCTTATATTGCCCTTTCAAGGGAAGAGCAGGAGCTGTTTGATTTCAGCGAGGGAGATTCGGAGGGGTTTGTAAACCTACCGTTAAATATAAAAGGGGTGTTTGTTAGTGCTTTGTTTACCCAAAAAAAAGATGGGAATATAAGAGTTTCCCTAAGGTCTGTGAATGATTTTTCGGTAAACAAGTTATCCAGGTTGCATTTCAATGGAGGTGGGCATGAAAGGGCTGCAGGCGGAAGGTTGGAGATTCCTTTCGAGAGTGTTGGCAGTTATTTTAGGCAAGCGCTGGAAAAGAGCTACGACCAATGCAATGGTATTTGATTGTTAAAGGAGCTGATTATATGAAGTTTGTTTTTTTTGCCGGAATTTTTTTGATGTCTATAGTCGCCTCTTGTTCCAAACAGGAGTTTGAAACCCTGATGGTCAACCAAGGTATGGAACTGGAAAATTTTGCCGGTAGCCATCCCGACTCCCTTGTAGTTTTCCAAAACGGGGTGTGGAGGATAATCCTGGAAAAGGGAAATGAAGATGTAGTGGCAGAAGCCGGGGATTCCCTCTTTTTTGATTATGCAGCATACACTTTCTCTTCCGGGCCCGGATTGCTCTTTGATACCAATATTCTTGAGAAAGCAGAGGGTGCTGCTCTGGGTCATGATTTGAATTATTATGCCACAAGGGGTACACTTGTCGGAAGGGGCAAATTGGTGGCAGGTCTGGACAGAGGCTTGGTTGGTGCGGCAGTTGGAGAAAAATGTTATGTAGCATTTACTGCAAGGCACGGTTTTGGAGATGTACAGATTGGCATGGTTCCAAAATCCTCTCCATTAATTTACGAGGTTTGGGTGAAAGATGTCAAAAAGAACTAATTTTTTTTAAATTTGCACGTTAAACAACAAGAAAGAGATAAAGAATGGATTTTGTAGCTAGAATTAAAGGAGCCCTTGTAGCGGCAGCATTGGTTTTGCTGGCAGCCTCATGTGCCAAAGAGGCAAAACAAATTGAAGATGCTGTGGAAAGAAGGGTTCTTGCAGCTCACTTGACTACCGTATACAAAGATACCTTAAAAGAGTTGCCAAGCGGGAGTTACCTTATGACCAAAAAGAAAGGTGACGGGAAATTGGTTACCCTTTCCAGTTCTGTGTTTGTTAAATATTCAAGGTTGAACCTCAAAAATGAGTATGACCAGACCAACATAGAAGAGATAGCAAAGAATGTGGGGGGATTTTCCTATTCCAATTATTATGGGCCCTCTTTGTTCGAGATTGGGAACTATACCCTTTCCAAAGGTATGGAAGAGGCCTTCATTGGAATGAAGGAGGGGGCAGAGTTCCGGGTTATAATTCCTTCATGGGCTTCATATCCCGATTATGCCGGAAGTGCAAGGCAATCTTCTTCTACGACTGTTTACGATTTCCGGATTGTAAAAGTGGTAGATGATTATGACACATACGAGATTGACACCTTGGAAAGCTTCAGTGCGAAACATTACCAGGGCCTGGATTCTTTGGTTACCGGTTTTTATTTCAAGCACCTGCAAGAGGGCGAGGGAGACTCCATAAAGGTTGGCAACACAATTTCCTACAATTATGTGGGAAGGTTACTGGATGGTTTTGTATTTGACACGAACATAGAGGATACAGCCCGCAAATACAGGATCTACCAGTCGGACAGAACATATACACCGGTAAGTTTCGAGGTTTCACAAATAGGGGAGTCCAATACAAATGACGAGTCGGTTGTGGATGGCTTTGCTAAAGCATTGCTTAACATGAAATTCGGGGGAAAAGCTGTTACATTTTTCAGTTCACAGTGGGGTTACGGTGAGCAGAACCAAAATTTTGGTAAAAAACAACAGCTACACTTTTATATAGAGGTGCTGGAAGATTAGTGCCTTTCTAATTAGTAAAGAGTCCGCCATACAATATATGCATGGCGGACTCATTTTTTAATAAATAGTATGGAATTTGTTTAACGGCCTGTAAAGTGGAAGTGTGGGCCGAACCTTTCGAATGCTGCCCTGTCAAGCTCTTCCCTGTGGTCTGGATGAGCAACGCTGATTACAAGTCTTGCCCTCTCCTGCAAAGACTTTCCGTATAGGTTGACAGCCCCGTGTTCTGTCACAAACCAGTGGATATGGTTTCTTGTGGTAACAACACCTGCACCTAAGTTAAGGGTGGGAGCTATCTTGCTCACGCCTTTTTTCGTTACCGATGGCATTGCGATTATAGCTTTCCCTCCCTGGGACATAGATGCTCCGTATATAAAGTCCACTTGTCCTCCTACTCCGGAGTAGTGTTTTGTTCCTATTGAATCTGCACAAACCTGACCTGTGATATCTACCTGCAATGCAGAGTTTATAGCAGTTACCTTTGGGTTCTTTGCAATTATGAAGGGGTCGTTTGTGTAACCTACATCCTGCATCAGTACCATTGGGTTGTCATCTATGAAGTCGTAGACCTTTTGGGATCCCATAAGGAAGGTAGCAACCATTTTGCCTTTGTCTATTGCTTTGGCTGCTCCGTTTATGACTCCGCTCTCTACAAGCGGGAGTACTCCGTCTGCAAACATTTCTGTGTGTATCCCAAGGTTTTTATGGTTGCCTAGTTGTGCAAGCACGGCATTTGGAATAGCACCGATTCCCATTTGGAGGGTTGCCCCGTCTTCTATAAGGGATGCACAGTTTCTGCCAATAGCACATTCGATGTCGTCAGGGTCTGCAAAATGTGCTGGTTCCAGTGGTGTGTTGTCTTCTACAAAGAAATTGATCATGCTCATTGGAATCATTGCATCACCCCATGCCCTTGGAACATTTTCGTTGACAACAGCAATGGTGTAGTCGGCTGTTTCAATAGCTGCAAGTGTGGCATCTACAGATGTTCCCAGTGAGACAAAACCATGTTTGTCGGGTGTCGATACCTGTATCATTGCAATGTTGCATGGCAAAGCGCCGCTCCTGTATAGTTTTTGAGTTTCGCTCAGGAAAACCGGAATGTAATCTGAATACCCTGCCTGGACGCTTTTGCGGACATTGCCGCCTACAAAGAAAGCTTGGTGGAAAAAGATACCTTCGAATTTTGGGTCGGTGTATGGTGCTTCTCCTTCGGTGTGCAGGTGATGGATCCTTACATCTTTCAACTCTCCCGCTTCTCCTCTGCGTATAAGCGCATCAATCAAGATCTTTGGGGCACTGGCAACACTGCTCAGGTGAATATGGTCACCCGATTTTACTACCTTTACCGCTTGGTCGGCACTGACGAACTGTAGATTATTGTGCATAATAAGTAATTGATAATTAGTTAAATATTGCTTTTAAAAATTCTCTTTAAAATTTTTTATCTTTGCGCTTTAATACTTCGGAATGACTACTGTAACAATCACAAGTGACTGGAAAAACGGGGACTATTATTCGGGTGCACTCAAGGGTGCACTCATCTCGTTATCTTCCGGCGTTCGTGTCGTCGATATTACAAATTCTGTTCCGAGTTTTGATGTTTTGCAAGAAATTTTCATTTTAAAGTCAACTTTTTGCAGATTCCCTCAAAATTCCATCCATTTGATGACAGTAATGAGTGAGCCTACATTGGAAAATCCCATGGTGATAGTTTTTTTTGAGGGTCACTACTTCATTGGTGTCAATGATGGACGGTTTTCCCTGTTGTTCCAAAACATTCCCTCCATCTGTTTTGAGATAAACAAACTCAAGGAGATTCCTTTCAGTACTTTCATGTCGTTGGAACTCTTTTGCGAGGGGGTAGGAATAATTCTGGAAAACCGTTTTGAGACATCAACAACTGCCTCGGAACTCAAGAGAGAGTATGGCGCCGGGGTTGTAAATACCAACGATTCCATTACGGGGAGGGTTGTCTATTGTGATTCATTTGGAAATGCCATTACAAACATATCAAAAGAGCTTTTTGACCGTTTGCATGGTGGAAGGAATTTCACAATTTATGTACAGGGTCCCTATACTAAGATAATAAAGATATCAAGAGGCTATCATGATAGTAATCCAGGAGAATTGATAGCATTGTTCAACTCATTGGGTTATCTTGAATTGGCTGTAAACCAAGGGTCTATTGTTTCCCTTGAGAGTTTGGACACATCTTCTGAGGTACGTATAAGGTTTGAAAAACAAAAATATCCTATAAATGAATAAAGAAAAAGCATTAGAAAGTTTCGGCAGGTTGCTGGATGTGATGGACAAGCTCCGGGCAGAGTGTCCCTGGGACAGGGAGCAGACAATGGAGTCGTTGAGGCCGCTGACCATAGAAGAGACTTATGAGTTGAGCGAAGCCATCCTGCAAAACGACAGTTTCAATATATCCAAGGAATTGGGTGATTTATTGCTCCATATAGTCTTTTACGCAAAGATAGGGGACGAAAGGTCAGAATTTGATATGTCAGATGTTATTGATCAATTGTGTGATAAGCTCATATTCCGGCATCCGCATGTGTTTTCCACAACTTCTGTCAATGGCACCCAGGATGTGGTCAAAAATTGGGAACAACTGAAAGGGGTAGAGAAAAACGGCAACAAATCCTTGCTATCCGGAGTGCCCTCTTCTTTGCCATCGTTAGTGAAGGCATACAGGATACAGGACAAGGCCCGGGCTGTCGGTTTTGACTGGCAAGAGAGGTCCCAGGTGTGGGACAAGGTCAAGGAAGAGATTGAGGAGTTTGAATCTGAAGTTGAAAAAAGCAATTTGCCCGGGGTTGAGGGGGGGTCCGGAAATGAAGTTGAACAGGAGTTTGGTGATTTGCTTTTCTCTTTGGTGAATGCCGCAAGGTTATACAAGATAAATCCGGATACTGCATTGGAGACGACAAACAGGAAATTCATAAAGAGATTCAATTATCTGGAAAAAATAGTCAAGGAACAAGGTATGTCGGTCAAGGACCTCTCCTTGGAGCAGATGGACAAGCTTTGGGAAGAGGCTAAAACAAAATGACAATGGAGGGAAGAAAGATACCAGAGTGGCAGGCCAGGAGTGAATTGATGTTGGGAGCAGAGGTTTTGAACAAACTCTTTTCCAAAAAAGTGGTTGTGGTTGGATTGGGAGGAGTGGGTGCTTATGCAGCCGAGATGATAGCCAGGGCCGGTGTTGGTGCCATGCTTATCCTGGACTCCGATGTTGTGAATGCCTCCAATAAAAACAGGCAATTGTTGGCTTTGGACAGTACGATAGGGAAGTCCAAGGTGTTTTTGATGGAGGAGCGTCTCAAGGATATTAATCCGGAAATCGGGATTGTAGTAAAAGAGGTTTTCCTGAACCAAGATAATGTGGAGAGGTTGTTGGATGGTTTTGATGCCGATATTGTGGTGGATGCCATAGATACTTTATCTCCCAAGATTGCATTGATACAATATTGTGTAGGAAAAGGAATTCCACTGGTCAGTTCAATGGGGGCAGGAGCAAAGATGGATGCAACAAAAATCAAGGTTAAGGACATATCCAAATCGTTCAACTGTCCTTTGGCTTACATGTTAAGGAAACGTCTCCGCAAACTGGGCATTTCCAAAGGTTTCAAAGTTGTCTTTTCGGAAGAGCTTCCCGATACCTCTGCAATTGTGCCGGTAGAAGAACAAAACAAAAAGTCACAAGTGGGTACAATTTCTTATATGCCTGCGGTGTTTGGTTGTATTGTTGCCCAGGCAGTGCTGGATCACCTTATAAAGGAAGTTGGTCATGAAAACAATTGACGATTATTTTTTTTATATATATTTGTAGTTTGATACCAACGCTAAACCTAAACAGATAAAACTGATGGGATTCAACATAAAAGAGGTTATGACCTCGGGAGAGATTAAGAGATTCATAAAGTTCCCCCATAAACTATACCGTAACAACAAACAGTATGTCCCTGTACTTGATTCTGATGAATACAAGACTTTGACAGCAAGTCCGTCTTTGGAATATTGCAAAATCAGGATGTGGGTAGCTGTTTCCGAATCCGGTGAAATAATCGGGAGGATAGCAGGGATTTACAATCCACGTTCCAATGAATTCCAAAATGAACAGAGGGTTCGTTTTGGCTGGTTCGATTTTATTGATGACAAATCTGTAGCAAAGGCTTTGCTTGAGAAAGTTTCGGAATGGGGAAAAGACTTGGGAATGAAAGAGATGCATGGCCCGTTAGGGTATAATACATGGAACCGTCAAGGTATGCTCACAGAGGGTTTTGAAAATTTGCCACCGGTGAATTGCCTTTACAATTTTCCATATTACTCCACTATCATGGACCAATTGGGAATGGAAAAACAATTCGATTGGGTTCAGGTGAAGCTAAAGGCAAATGTTGGTGTGCCGGACAAGATAAGGAGGATAAACCAGATGTTGCTGGACAAATACAAACTCCGGATTTTGGATATAAAGAATTTGAAAAACTTTGACAAGTTCATAGATGGGTTTTTCAAGAGTTACAATGAGAGCTTCAGGGAAATAGACAATTTTGTCCCCCTGACCAAGGCAGAGGTGGAAACTATTGCAAAAGAGTATTTCCCCAAACTCAGGGATGAGCTTACTTGCATTATTGTAGACCAAAATGACAACATTGCTGCATTCGGTATTTGCTTCCCAAATTTGTCAAAATCTTTCCAGAAGGCAAAAGGGAAACTTTTCCCATTCGGGATGTACCATATAATGCAGGAGTTCAAAAAATACGACACAATTGACTTGATGATACTTGGGGCCGCACCTGAGTGGCAAAACAAAGGTATATCATCAATTTACCATACCCATATTGCAACCAACCTTGAGAGGGGGAGAATCAAATATGCAATCACAAACCCTCAGGCAGAAAACAACTCTGCATATAAGGTGTGGGACAGGTATGGATATGAGCCTTACATGAAACGAAGGTGTTACATCAAAAACATTGAATAATTATGCTGCTTAAAGAAGTTTGCGATTTGGTAGGGGGGAGTGTCGTTTGTGGTCAGGAGAGATTGAACGACAATGTGGAGTGTGCATTTGCCTCTGACCTGATGAGCGATGTGCTTACCCTCAAAAAAGACCATTTCCTGTTGATCACAGGGTTGGCAAACACTCAGTCTGTCAGGACGGCAGAGATGTCAGATGCACCTTATATCTTATTGTGCAGGGGCAAACAGGTCTCTTCTGAGATGATGGAACTTGCCTGTGAAAACAATATCCTGATAATCACCAGCAGCCTCTCTTTGTACAAATGTTCCGGACTGTTGTACAACGCCGGTTTGAATCCTGTCTATTGATATGCAGTTTGAATACAAAGTAGAAGGCGGGGACTTTACAATGGCCGGAGTTGCCTCTTCCCAGGTTAAGAAAACCCTCAAACAGCTTGGGGTAGATTCGTCCGTAATCAAAAGGGTTGTGGTGGCTTTGTATGAGGCAGAGGTCAATATCGTGGCCCATGCCTACAGAGGTGTCATTTATGTGGATATAGAAGGTGATGGTATAAAACTCAAACTGGTGGATGAGGGTCCGGGAATACCGGATGTTCCTTTGGCAATGACCAAAGGTTTTTCCACAGCATCTCCATCTGTGAGGGAGATGGGTTTTGGTGCAGGTATGGGGTTGCCAAATATAAGTGAGAACGCAGATTTTTTTTCCATTGAAACACAGGTAGGACAGGGAACCACATTGCAAATAGAGATAAATTTTACTTAACTTTACAGTATGGAGAGACGTACTACATACAACAGGGCGCTGGAGATTTCCAAAGATGTATGCATCGGTTGCTCCCATTGTATAAAAGTATGTCCTACCGAGGCACTCAGGGTTTTTGGAGGCAAGGCCGGGATACACGCAGATTGGTGTATAGATTGCGGAGAGTGCTACAGGGTTTGCCCAACCAGGGCAATCGGGGTCATTGACGATGATTTCAAGCAGATTTTCAATTATAAGAACAGGGTGCTTCTGGTACCTTCTGTTTTTTTTGCACAGTTCGAAGATTCCATACCCAGAAAGGTTATTTACGATATCATTGGAGAACTCGGTTTTACAGAGGTATGTGCCGTGGAGCAGAGTGTCGATACTCTAATCTCTGAAATCAACGATTATATCCATGATGCAGAAAAACCTGTGATCTCTTCATTTTGCCCAGCAGTGATCCGCCTCATTCAGGTGAGGTTCCCATCATTGGTGGATAATATCATGAAGCTGCTGCCACCTATTGAAATCACTGCCCAATATTACAAAAAAAGATATGAAAGGGAAGGGGTTCCTGAGAGTGAGTACGGGATTTTCTACCTTACACCGTGCATTGGCAAGATAGCTGCCGTGAAATCTCCTGTGGGAGGCTATACATCTCCTATAAACGGGGTGATTAACATGGATTTTTTCTTTAACAAGGTATACCTGGCATACAAACAGAACACACCCATAACAAAGTCCATAAAGATCAACGGAGCCATCTCTTCCAAAGGGGTTTTGTATCCTACTACAGGAGGGGAATCCAGGCACATAAAAGGGAAAAGCCTTGCAATAGACGGGATGAAGAATGTGATAGATTTTCTGGAGAAACTGGAAAACGAAGAGATCAAAGATGTGGATTTCCTGGAAATAAGGGCTTGTGACGAATCCTGTGCCGGGGGGATACTCTCTTACCGCAACCGTTTCCTCACTACCAGGAGTTTGAGGGATTACGCATCACAAATGCCGGACACCCACCATTTGATACACGATTACAAATATTACTGCTCTGCAATAGTACATATGGACAAGATAGAGCCACGGAGCATGGTCAAATATGACAGGGACATAACCATTGCAATAGAAAAGATGGAGAGTGCCCGTAGGTTGAAGCGTCTTTTGCCCGGGATAGATTGCGGTGCGTGTGGAGCTCCGAGTTGCGAGGCATTGGCAGAGGATGTAGTGAGAGGTCAGGCACAGGTAAATGCATGTATTTTCCTTAGGACAGTTTTGGAAAAAATGGGGGAGATCTCTTTGGAAGAGGCAATTGAAATAATGGAAAATATCTGGGGTTCGGAAAGATTTAAAAACGACAAATAACAAGTTATATTTATGAAATTAGCAGAGATTGCCGAAAAACTAGACCTTACGGTGTTTTCAGGAGAAAACAACCTTGACAAGGAGGTTACAGGAGGTTATGCATCGGACCTCTTATCCGATGTGATGGGCCATGCAAAAGAGGGGCAGATTTGGGTGACTCTCCAAACCCACAAAAACACAATGGGTGTTGCTTCTCTGAAAGATTTGAGTGCGGTTGTCCTTGTAAAAGGATTTGCCCCTGAGGCAGACACTCTCAAACTTTCCGAAATAGAAGGTATTCCCGTTTTGGGAAGTGACAAGGAAGCTTTTGAGCTTTGCGGGGAGCTCTACAAGTTATTGGGTTGAAAGCTGACCTTCATATCCACACTGTACTTTCTCCTTGTGGAGATATTGAAATGACACCTGTGGCTATTGTGAAAAATGCTCTTGACAAAGGATTGGAAATAATTGGTATAACAGACCACAACTCTACCCGTCAAGCTCCAATAATAAAAAAGATTGCTGCCAGGTATGGATTGCATGTGTTGTGCGGTGCAGAGATCACTACCAAAGAGGAGGTGCATGTGCTTGCTTTTGTAGATGGGTTGGATAAACTGGAAGCATTGCAAGGCTTCCTTGACCAGAACCTGGTCAAAGTGCCCAATGATCCTGTTTTTTTTGGATACCAATTGGTTGTGGATGAAGATGAAAATGTTTTGTACCAAGAAGATGACCTGTTGATAGGTGCAATATCCGTGGGAATAGACCAGGTGGCAAAGTTTGTACACTCCCTTGGGGGTGTTTTTATTCCGGCGCATATTGATAAAAAAGCCAATTCACTTATCAGCCAGTTGGGATTTGTTCCTTCGGATATTGAAGCAGATGCATTTGAACTCTCTTGTATATGTGATGTGGTCTCTTTTTTCAAATCCAACCCCCATTTGTCCGGCAGGAATTTCATATCTTCTTCGGATGCCCATTTTCCGGGGGACATAGGGAAGTGTTGCAGCAACCTTGATATTTGTGATTTCTCTTTTGCCTCTTTTGTTGAAGCGTTGAGGCATTCTGCCGTCGATGATTTTGTGAAAAATTGATTTTAGCATGAACGATCTCTCCCTACATATAATAGATATTATCCAAAACTCCCTCTGTGCAGGTGCATCCCTTTTGAAGATAACCATCAACGAAGATACTGCTGCAAAGGTATTGGCCATTGAGATAGAAGATAATGGCAAGGGCATGGATGCAAGCCAGCTTGCAAGGCTTGACGATCCATTCTTTACCTCCAGGACTACCAGGAGGGTGGGCATGGGTATTCCATTGTTCCGCCAGTCGGCCCAACAGAGTGGTGGCGATTTGGTTGTCTCTTCAAGGCTTGGAACAGGTACCAAGGTGACTGCCTCTTTCCGTACGGACAATATTGACATGCCTCCTTTGGGAGATATTGCGAACAGCCTGATACTTATGGTCTCTGCCAATCCTGACAAAGACTTCCATTTTAGATATGTCTATGATGGGAGTGAATACATCTTTGATACAATGGAGGTCAAGGATGTGTTGGAGGGATTGCCATTGAACGACCCCTCTGTAATCAGGATGCTCACAGGAATGGTTCAGTCCAACATAGAAGATTTAAAAGGAGAGTCGGGGAACAATGGATAAAAAACGTGTTGTATTGCTCACCGGAGCAGGGGTGAGTGCCGATAGTGGCTTGGAGACATTCAGGGCTTCTGATGGTTTGTGGGCAAAACACAGGATTGAAGATGTTTGCACCCCTGAGGCACTGGAGAGGAATCCAAAGCTTGTGCTGGATTTTTACAATGCCAGGAGAAGGCAGCTGAAAAATGTCAGGCCAAATGCAGGACATTATGCGGTTGCAAAGCTTGAAGAGTATTTTGATGTGGATGTGGTGACCCAAAATGTAGATGATTTGCATGAACGGGCTGGCAGCAAAAACGTTTTGCACCTGCATGGAGAGCTTACCAAATGCAGAAGTGTTCTGGACCCATTATACATTGCAGATATTGAAGGAGATATACATGTAGGTGACCTATGTCCCAAAGGGGGGCAATTGAGGCCATATATCGTTTTCTTTGGCGAGGCAGTGCCTATGTTGGAAAAGGCTGCCAGGATTGTGGCAAAGGCCGATATCCTGATTGTAGCAGGGACATCGTTGGCAGTTTACCCGGCTGCCGGTTTGGTGGGGTATGCTCCATATGATACGGTTTTCTATATCCTGGACCCATCTCCAATACAAATTGGAGGAAGGAGGGTGATACATATGAAAAAGAGATTTGCAGAGTCTATGCCTGAGTTGACAAATATTTTGGTTGAAAAATATAATTGTATATAATTTACGCAGAGATGTTTAGCTAAGTTGTTATGATAATATGAAAGCTAAATGATTATAAATAGTAAGTTTTGTTGATAAAAATTGTTGTTTATTTATAATTAAATCTTTTATTTTGTTAAGTTATTTTTTGTATTCGTAATAAAATATATACTTTTAAAAGTTAAAACGGGAGATATCAAAACCAAATAATAAATAGTATGAATAAAATCAAATCCCTTGACGATTTGCGCAAGATGAAGCAAAGTCTGGAACACGGAATGAATATCCGTGAGAAAAGCAATTCGCCGGAGTCTCTTGTTCAGATTCGTGTCGCCATGGCAACATGCGGAATAGCTGCAGGTGCCAGGACGGTCATGAATACTCTCATTGAGAAGATAGAGAAGGAGAAGATACCTGCCGTTGTGACCCAGGGCGGGTGTATGGGTTATTGCTATGCAGAGCCTACCATAGAGGTAAAGGTACCCGGCAAAGATCCGGTTGTCTTTGGTAATGTGGACTCTAAAGTGGCAATTGAGATCGTAGACAAATACATTGTAAACGGAGAACTGATAGACGGTGTCATTCCAACGAACTATCAGACAATTAATGAGCAAAAGTAGAATTTATGGCACAGTACAAAATGCATTTGCTGGTTTGTGGTGGCACCGGATGCCGGGCCTCACAAAGTGAAGAGATCATAAAGAATCTCAACACAGAAATTAAGAACCTGGGCCTCGAAAATGATGCACAGGTTGTGACAACAGGATGTTTCGGATTTTGCGAAAAGGGTCCCATTGTAAAGATTGTTCCGGACAACACTTTCTATACTCAGGTAAAACCGGAGGATTGTGAAGAGATTGTCAGGGAACACATCCTCAAAGGAAGGAAGGTAACCAGACTTCTTTACGAAGACCCCGAGACACACAAGCATGTAGAGGACTCCAAGCATATGGGTTTCTACCAGAAACAACTCAGGATTGCCCTAAGGAACTGTGGATTCATAGATCCGGAAAACATTGACGAATATATTGCCCGTGACGGATATGCTGCCATAGCAAAGATCTTTGAAAGCATGACACCACAACAGGCAATAGACGAGATCAAGAAGTCCGGACTAAGAGGACGTGGCGGCGGAGGTTTCCCGACCGGACTCAAATGGGAGATAGCTTCAAAAAACAGTGCCGACCAAAAGTATGTGGTATGTAATGCAGATGAGGGAGACCCGGGTGCATTCATGGACCGCTCAATATTGGAGGGTGACCCCCATTCGGTTATTGAGGCAATGGCTATTTGCGGGTACTGTATTGGTGCCACCAAAGGTCTTGTATATATCAGGGCAGAATATCCTTTGGCCATTAAACGTTTACAAACTGCAATCAAGCAAGCCAGGGAGTATGGCCTTTTAGGTAATGACATAATGGACTCTGGCTTTGACTTTGATATTGAATTGAAATATGGTGCAGGAGCATTTGTTTGCGGAGAGGAGACATCACTGATCCACTCAATGGAGGGGCTCAGGGGAGAACCGACTGTAAAACCGCCATTCCCTGCAGAGAAAGGTTACAAAGGCAAGCCTACCAATGTGAACAACGTAGAGACATTTGCCAACGTTCCTGTGATTTATCTCAAAGGTGCAGATTGGTACAACAAGATTGGCACAGAGAAATCCAAAGGGACAAAAGTATTTGCCCTGGCAGGAAAAATCAACAATGTAGGCCTTATTGAAGTTCCTATGGGAATCACCTTGCGTGAAGTGATTTTTGAAATTGGCGGGGGTATCAAGAACGGTAAGAAATTCAAGGCTGTGCAGACAGGAGGACCTTCGGGAGGTTGCCTTACCGAAAAGCACCTGGACACACCAATAGATTTTGACAATCTGATAGCTTCCGGATCTATGATGGGTTCCGGTGGAATGATTGTGATGGACGAGGATGACTGTATGGTTTCCATGGCAAAATTCTATCTGGAGTTTACAGTGGAGGAATCTTGTGGCAAATGTGCTCCGTGCCGTATAGGTAACAAAAGGCTACACGAGATTTTGGAGAAAATTTGTGCAGGAAAAGGAACTGAAGACGACCTGGAGTACCTCGAGAACCTGAGCAAGGTTATCAAGGATACCTCTCTTTGCGGTCTTGGACAAACTTCTCCAAATCCGGTACTCTCCACTCTGGAAAATTTCTACGATGAGTACCTTTCACATGTGAAGGAGAGAAGATGTATTGCAGGAAGTTGTAAGGCCCTTAAACTTTATACAATCATTTCTGATAAATGTACCGGTTGTACAGCTTGTACCAGGGCTTGTCCTGTTGGTGCAATCACAGGGGAAAAACGTCAACCTCACGTGATAGATGCAGACAAATGTATCCGTTGTGGTGCATGTTACGACAAGTGTAAATTCACAGCTATTCATGTTCAATAATCCACTTCTATGGAAAAGATAAATTTAACTATAGACAATATAAATGTAGAAGTAGATAAAGGCACTACTATCTACAAGGCAGCCAAGAAAGCAGGGATTGACATCCCGGTGCTTTGCTACCTTAACCTGGAGCATCTAAATATTGAAAACCGTCCGGGAGGATGCCGTATATGCGTTGTGGAGGTTGAAGGCAGGAAAAACCTTGCTCCATCTTGCTCTACGGAGTGTACCCAAGGGATGGTTGTAAAAACACATACCCTAAGGGTGCTCAATGCCAGGAAAACCGTTTTGGAACTGATCCTCTCTGACCACCCTGCTGCATGTCTTACATGTTCCTCTTCGGGGCAATGCGATTTGCAGGACCTTTCACAAAAGATGGGAATAAGGGAGATACATGCAGTAGAAAATGCAAAGGTGTCCACTTACCGTAAGGATGCTTCTCCTGCCCTTAACAGGGACATGGACAAATGTATAATGTGCCGCCGTTGCGAGACTATTTGTAATGATGTACAGACAGTTGGCGCGTTAAGCGGAATCAACAGGGGATTCATGTCTGTTGTAGCTCCTGCTTTTGAGCAGGACCTGGAGGACTCTCCTTGTACTTTCTGCGGTCAGTGTGTGGCTGTTTGTCCTACAGGTGCACTTACTCCTTTTGACGATACAAACAGGGTTATCCGGGCTTTGGCCGATCCTAAGAAAACGGTTATTGTACAGACTGCTCCTGCAGTAAGGGCTGCCCTTGGAGAGGAGTTTGGAATGGAGCCGGGTACTTTGGTCACAGGTAAAATGGTGGCTGCTTTGAGGACTTTGGGTTTTGACAAGGTTTTCGATACCGATTTTGCTGCAGACCTTACAATCATGGAAGAGGGAACCGAGTTGCTGGGCCGTCTTACAAAATTCCTGGCTGGTGACAAGGATGTGAAATTACCAATTCTTACATCGTGCTGTCCTGCGTGGGTCAATTTCTTTGAACACAACTACACCGATATGCTGGATGTGCCATCTACGGCTCGTTCGCCACAGCAGATGTTCGGTGCCATTGCAAAGACCTACTTTGCCGACATGATGAAGGTGAAACGTGAAGATTTGGTTGTGGTGTCTGTGATGCCGTGCCTTGCCAAAAAGTATGAGTGTGAGCGTGACGAATTCAAGGTAGACGGGAATCCGGATGTGGATTACTCTATCTCTACGCGCGAACTGGCACGTCTTATAAAGGCAGCCAATATCAACTTCAAGGCTTTGCCAGACGAAGATTATGACAATCCTATGGGTGAATCTACCGGAGCAGGTGTCATATTCGGTGTTACCGGTGGTGTTATTGAAGCTGCCGTTCGTACTGCATATGAGCTCCATACCGGCAAGAAATTGCAAAAAATTGATTTTGAAGAACTGCGTGGTTTGGAGGGAATCCGTATGGCAACAATAGATTTTGACGGGATTCCTATCAACATAGGAATTGCCCATCAATTGGGGAATGCCCGCAAGTTGTTGGATGGAATACGTTCTGGCATGTACAATTTCCATGCAATCGAGATCATGGCATGTCCGGGAGGTTGTATTGGTGGAGCTGGCCAGCCGTTGCACCATGGTGACTCAAATATCATCCGTGCACGTTTTGATGCCATTTACCGTGAAGATGCAGGAAAACCAATCCGCAAGTCGCATGAAAACCCTTATATTGTCAAATTGTATGAAGAGTTCCTGGGTCATCCGATGAGTGAAAAGGCCCATCACCTGCTACATACACACTACTTCGAAAAACATAAAATCTAGAGGTCATGAGTACAACATTCAAAATACAAGAAAGCCACATCAAAACGATTCACGATATATGTGACTCTTTCAACAATGATCCGGGAGAACTGATTAATGTTTTGCACAAATGTCAGGGTGAATTTGGATATTTGCCGGAAGATGTGCAACGTGAGATCGCAAGTAAGATGAAAATCTCTGTTGCCAAGGTTTATGGGGTAGTCTCTTTTTACTCCTTCTTTACAATGACTCCAAAAGGAAGGCATGCCATTTCCGTTTGTATGGGAACTGCATGCTATGTACGTGGTGCAGAGAAGGTTGTGGATGAGTTCAAAAGCCAGCTTTCCATCAAGGTGGGAGGAGTGACAGAAGACGGGAAATTTTCCCTTGATTGCCTGCGTTGCGTGGGAGCTTGCGGGCTTGCTCCGGTAGTGCTTATCGGGGAAAAAGTATACGGCCGTGTGGAACCTCACCAGGTAAAGGATATCCTGGCAGAATACAACGACTAGTATTTTCTTACCGATATAAATAAAAAAGAGGTTGTCCATATGAACAGCCTCTTTTTTATTCTTATCACTCGTTCAAGATGGTAGTGTTATGGGTTATTTGCCTAATTTGCCCTCTACCTCTTCTTTGGATAATTTTTTTGTGCAGAAGAACCAGTCGTGGCATGTTACCCCCTCTTCTTGCCCGCTCATCCTGCTTTGTGCAACGCCACATGAACCTGCTGTAGGTACTATGACATCGTCTCCGGGACGCCAGTCTGCCGGAAGTGCAACTTTGAAGTTGTCTGCAGTCTGGAGGGCTATCAAAGTCCTTTTGAGTTCGTCAAAGTTGCGGCCAATTTCCAATGGGTAATAGATTATTGCCCTTACAATTCCTTTGGGGTCAATGAAAAAAACTGCCCTGACAGCTTTTGTGTTGCTTTGTCCTGGTTGGATCATGCCGTATTTGTTTGCAACTTCCATAGTGATGTCCTCTATCAAAGGGAATTTTACCTCGATATCTTTCATCCCTTTGTATTGTATCTTCTCCTTTATGGTACGTAGCCAGGCAATGTGGCTGTAGAGGCCGTCTACAGAGAGACCTACCAGTTGGCAGTTGAGTTTTTCAAAATCATCTGCCATGCTGGCAAATGTCATGAACTCCGATGTGCAAACCGGAGTGAAGTCTGCCGGGTGGCTGAAAAGTATTGCCCATTTGCCTTTGTAGTCAGATGGGAAATTGATGTCGCCCTGGGTTGTTACCGCTTTGAATTCAGGAGCAGGATCGCCAATTTTTGGCATTGAATAAATTTTCTCTTCCATGATTTTTCTTATTATTGATTAACTTGATTATTGTCTGTTTTTAAATTCAAACAAATTTAACAATGAATAAGGTATAAATCAAATAGATTAAAATAATGTAATAATAGATGTAGTCAATGAAAATTTTCTTATGGTTATGATAACATATTTTGTAACAGTGTTTTGTTTAAAACAGTTATTTTGTTCCTTTCTGCTTTGATTGCTCCCTCTTGTTGGATTTCGGCAAGTGTCCTGGCAAGTGCCGGTCTGGTTACACCAAAGGATTTTGCCAGCTCGGTCTGGTTTTTATCCATCAGGAATGTGTTGATTTTTGGGCTGAAGGAGTGGCATATGGAGAGTTGTTCCAGAATGTAGTGGGCTAGTTTGCCTTTTATGGTTTTTATTGTGAGCACTTGCAGTTTGTGGGACAGGAACTGGGTTTTGTTTGCATTGTAGGTGATGTACCTCTGCATGAATGCAGCATCTTTTTGGAACAGTTCAATAACTTGGTCTTTGGGTATCATAAGGACCAATGAGTCCTCCAGGGTAATTACATCTACGGGGAACCTGTTGTTCTCTGCAAAGAGGAATGCAGATGCCAATGGCCTTTGTGCTTTTATCACTTCAATTGTAAGCTGCCCCCCGGTTTCGGTTACCATTTCGGTTTTGACAGCTCCCTTGAGCAGTATGTACAGGTATTTGCATATATCTCCCTGTCGGGCAATGACATCACCTTTTTTATAGTGTTTGGTTTTGTACATCATTCCACCAAAGAAAGCCTCCCGGTTTTCAGGTGAAATGGAGCTGCAGACAGGGCAGTCGGAAACATCTGGCCAATTGTGGGTTTCTGAAGTGGGAACCATTTTTTTTACGAAAATATGAATTTTTATGCAAGTGTAACAACTATCACACATTTTTGGTTCGTAAAGGGATAGTTTTGCACTGTAAAATCGAATATTAACTGAAAAACAAATTATTGATGAGTAACATGTTCTGTTATCAATGCCAAGAGGCTTCAAAAAATACCGGCTGTACAATCAGCGGTGTTTGTGGTAAAACACCGGATGTGGCAAACCTGCAAGACCTTCTTCTTTTCCTGTGCAAAGGGATTTCCCACTATTCTGTACGTCTGAGGAAGATGGGTGAGGAAAATGCAGAGGTCAACAAATTTGTCACAGATTCACTGTTCATGACAATAACCAATGCAAATTTTGACAGGGATCGTTTTATTACACGGATAAATCAGGCTATTGACCTGAGGGATAGCTTAAGAGCTCTTTATTTATCCAAGGGTGGAAATGTGGATGATATCAAGTTCGAAGGTGCATTCTGGAGTTCAAGGGATGTTGCCGTGATGGAGAAGAAGGCTACCGAGGTGGGTGTTCTTGCTACCGAGAATGAAGATGTCCGTTCTTTGAGGGAGCTAACAGTGTACGGGTTGAAGGGTATGGCAGCTTATGCAGAGCACGCTTTTAACCTGGGTCACGAAGAGAACGATATATATGCTTTCATGCAGCAGGCTTTGGTAGATGTGACCAATGATGACCTTTCTGCAGATGAATTGACTGCTTTGGTGCTTAAAACAGGGGAATATGGTGTCAAGGTGATGGCTTTGCTGGACAAGGCAAATACCTCTGCATACGGAAATCCTGAGATAACCAAAGTGAATATTGGTGTGAGGAACAACCCGGCTATTTTGATATCGGGCCATGACCTCAAGGATATGGAGGAGTTGCTCAAGCAGACGGATGGTACCGGGGTCGATGTTTACACCCACTCCGAGATGTTGCCTGCAAATTACTATCCGGCATTCAAGAAATACAGCCACTTTGTTGGTAACTATGGTAGTTCTTGGTGGAGGCAGACACAGGATTTTGAGTCTTTCAACGGACCTGTGTTGTTTACAACAAACTGTATAGTGCCCCCTAGGGCAAATGCTACTTACAAAGACCGTATTTACACTACCGGTTCTTCCGGGTTCCCCGGATTTATCCATATTGAAGAGAGGAAGGATGGGAAAGCAAAGGATTTTGGACCAATCATAGAGCATGCAAAAAAATGTGCCTCTCCAACTGAGATAGAAACTGGTGAGATTGTTGGCGGATTTGCACATGCTCAGGTGTTTGCACTTGCAGACAAAGTTGTTGAGGCTGTCAAGAGTGGTGCTATCAAGAAGTTTTTTGTGATGGCTGGTTGCGACGGAAGGATGAAGGACAGGAACTACTATACCGAGTTTGCAGAGGCTCTGCCTAAAGATACTGTTATATTGACTGCCGGTTGTGCGAAATACCGTTACAACAAGCTTCCGTTGGGAGATATAGGTGGTATTCCAAGGGTATTGGACGCAGGACAATGTAACGACTCGTACTCTTTGGCAGTTATTGCCCTTAAATTGAAAGAGGTGTTCAATGCCAATGATATAAATGAACTTCCGATTGCTTACAATATTGCATGGTATGAGCAAAAAGCCGTGATTGTATTGCTTGCTCTGCTTTCCTTGGGAGTCAAGAACATCCACCTGGGCCCGACATTGCCTGCCTTCTTGTCACCAAATGTGGCCAATGTATTGGTTTCCAATTTTGGAATTGCTGGAATCAAAAGTGTGGACGAAGATATGAAGTTGTTTCTGGGTTAATATTTGATTTGATGTGATTCAAAACAGCTTTGAAGGGCCCCCTTGAGGGGGCCTTTTTTGGTTATTTTAATTATTGATGCTTTTTAACTACTTTTGCAACCAATTTTAGTAAATATGAGTGATAATAGTTTATTGTCTAAACTTTCCGGGATAAAGGAGAAATTCGAATCTCTCTCTGAGCAGATTTCGGATCCTTCCGTTATGTCTGACATGAAAAAATATGTCTCCCTTAACAGGGAATACCGCGAACTTGAACCTTTGGTGGAGGCAGGGGAGAAATACCGTACAATGGTAGGGAACCTGGAGTCTGCAAAGGAGCTTCTGATGGTGGAGAAGGATGAGGAGATGAGGGATATGGCAAAAGAAGAGATAGCAGAATTGGAGGAACAGATTCCGGCTATTGAAGAGCAAATCAAATTGTTGTTGATTCCTGCAGATCCACAGGATTCCAAAAATGCAATATTGGAAATAAGGGCCGGAGCTGGTGGCGACGAGGCATCAATTTTTGCAGGAGACCTTTTTAGGATGTATGCAAAGTTTGCAGAGCGCAAAGGTTGGAAACTTGAGATAAACAGCCAGTCCGAGGGTACTTCGGGGGGCTTCAAGGAGCTTATCTGCAAGGTTTCCGGCAACGGTGTTTACGGTGTGTTGAAATATGAGAGCGGTGTACACCGGGTGCAGAGGGTTCCTCAGACCGAAACTCAGGGACGGGTACATACTTCTGCAGCTTCGGTAGCTGTGCTGCCAGAGGCAGATGAGTTTGATATTGAATTGAACATTAGTGATGTAAGGAAAGACACTTTTTGTTCTTCAGGTCCTGGCGGACAGTCTGTGAACACAACCTATTCGGCAATAAGGCTGACACACGTTCCTACGGGTATTGTGGTACAGTGCCAGGACGAAAAATCCCAAATCAAAAACTACGAAAAGGCTTTGGCAGAACTTCGTACCAGGATATACAACCTGGAGTACGAAAAGTACCTTAACGAAATCTCTGCAAAGCGTAAGACAATGGTTTCCACGGGTGACCGCTCTGCAAAGATACGTACATACAACTATCCGCAATCCAGGGTTACCGACCACAGGATAAACTACACAATGTACAATTTGCCTGTTTTCATGGATGGTGCTTTGCAAGATGTCCTGGACCAGTTGCAGATAGCTGAGAATGCCGAGCGTTTGAAAGAGAGTGGCCAATAATGGATTACAAGGGCTTATACAATAATATCAAAAGGAAAAAAAGTTTCCTTTGTATTGGTTTGGATACAAATCCTGCCCTTCTCCCATCTTTCATGGAGGGAGTCCGGTATCCTCTTTTTGAGTATAACAAGGCAATCATAGATGCTACACATCATTTGGCAGTTGCCTACAAACCAAACCTTGCTTTTTACGAGGCCGAGGGTCATATTGGTTGGCTCCAGTTTGAAATGACTGTGAATTATATAAGGGAAAAAGACCCGACCCTGTTCATTATTGCTGATGCAAAAAGGGGTGATATCGGGAATACTGCCGAGCGTTATGCACAGGCTTTCTTTGTGAAGGCAGATTGTGATGCTGTAACCCTTGCCCCTTATATGGGCAAAGATTCGGTTGCTCCTTTTTTGGCCTTTAAAGGTAAATGGGCAGTGGTGTTGGCATTGACATCCAATCCTTCTGCCGCAGATTTTGAAATGGAGTCTTTGGCTCTCAAAGATAATGATGTTTCACAAGGCGGAACCCCTCTTTACAAAAGGGTGATAGAGCGTTCAATGGAATGGGGCACACCGGAAAATACGATGTTTGTGGTAGGAGCCACCCGTCCGGGGAAACTTGCAGAGATAAGGAAGTATTGCCCTGATAATTTTTTTCTGGTCCCTGGAGTCGGTGCACAGGGGGGGAGTGTCTCGGAAGTTGCCAAATATGGCATGAACAGCCATTGCGGGTTGCTTGTGAATGTATCACGGGACATTCTTTTTGCATGGAAAAAGCAGGATAGTCCCTATTCTGAGCATGAATATTCAAAAGCAGCCTCTGCTGCTGCAGAGGCTGTTGCCAAGGAGATGTCTTTGTATTTGTAAAACTATTCCGGTAATTTGGCTATTATGGTCCTGAGTGCTTTCACTTTTTGACCTTTGGTAACCTGGATCCTGGATTCAAGCGGGAGGAAAAGGTCCACACGGGAGCCGAATTTGATAAAACCCATCTGGTCTCCCATCTTTACATTGCTTCCCTCTTTTGCATAGCAGACAATCCTCCTTGCTATGTATCCGGCGATTTGCCTGGTAAGGATGGGGATGCCGTTCCTTTCTGTAACTACTGTTGTCCTTTCGTTTTTTTCTGATGATTTTGGATGCATGGCAACCAGGTACCTTCCCGGATGGTATTTGTAATACAGCACTTTTCCGTTTACAGAAAACCAATTGGCATGTACATTGAAAACAGACATGAATATGGATACCTGTGTGCACTCAGCCTTGAGGTATTCCGGTTCATACACCTTTTTCACTATCACTATGGTTCCGTCTGCAGGGGCAATTACGGCTGATTCATCCAGAACTGGTTCTCTTTTTGGTTCCCTGAAGAACCTGACAATCAAAACGAAGAGTATCAAACCGCAACCAATAGCCAAATATCTGGCATTTGGATTGGTCAGCAGCAGGCAAGTTGCCGTAACTAAAACCGCAATTATGAGGAAACTGTTTAGAATTATCTTGTATCCCTCTTTGTGTATACGCATGGTTATTGTAGTGGTTAAATTAGTTGGAAAAGTTTGATATAGGCAATGGCAACGGGAAAAGCTATCAAAGCGCCGTCAAAGCGGTCCAACAGGCCACCGTGGCCAGGCATAATGGACCCTGAGTCCTTTACACCAAAATTACGTTTGAAAAGTGATTCCGACAAATCGCCAAGGACAGAAAAGACAAATACAATTGCACTGATAGCCACCACATGAATCAATCCTATTTGCAACAGATTGGTGTAGAAGAGAATGATTCCGGAAACCATTGCTGCAACAAGACCACCGAAAAAGCCTTCCCAAGATTTTTTCGGAGAGATTGAAGGGAACAGTTTGTGACCGTTTTTTTGACCGAAAGCCATACCGAAAACATATGCCCCTACATCGCAACTCCATAGGATAACGAATAGTGAAACCAAAGTTTTTGGGGCGTATGTATACTGACTGTCGAACAATATAAGGTTGGTCAGGGCAAATGGTAATGCTATATATATTGGAGCCATCATGAAAAAGGCACTTTTGTGGTAACCTTCTGTGATTGTCTTCTTTTGCTGGTCTTTGCCATATAGTATGGATATCGGAATGGATGCAACCACAGGTGCCAGCAGCCAAAAGTACCTGGAATCCATTTTTCCTGAATAGTAAAAGTAAAACAGTGCATATATGGCCGCCGATGCCAACATTACCAGTTTTGAGGTCACGGGATAGTTGTTGCCGTTGGAAATAGTGGTGAATTCCTTTGTCATGATAAGTACTGACAGCAACATTACCATAGTGAATACCAGAGGGCTGGCTAAGAGTGACCATACAAAGATGACCACGAAAACCAACCCACTGACGGACCTGATTTGCGTATTACTCATTTTCGGTTTTTTCCTCTGGGTTTTGCTCTTTTTCTTCGTTTGTTTCCTGTTTTCCTTCAGGATTTTCAATTGCCTTTTCAATTTGCTCTGTGATTGTGGGCGGTTGGCTTCCGGCCCTTTTGCCGAATATCTTTTCGAGGTCCTCTGCAAAAATCACCTCTTTTTCCAGAAGTTTCTCTGCAAGTTGGGTGAAGCCGTCAAGGTTTTCGTTCAGAACTTTTTTGGCCAGAACATATGCTTCGTCCACAAACTTTTTAACTTCTGCATCTATGAGTTCTGCAGTCTTTTCGCTGTATGGTTTGCCAATATTGAAACCGCCGGATTCTGTAGAGTCGTAGAAGGAGACATTGCCAATCTCTTTGCTCATACCCAGGTAAGATACCATTGCATATGCCTGTTTTGTTATCTTTTCCAGGTCACTCAATGCACCCGTTGATATTTTATTGTTGATGATCTCTTCTGCAGCCCTTCCTCCCAATGTGGCAGCCATTTCATCCATCAACTGTTCGGTTGTTGTTATTTGGCGCTCTTCTGGCAGGTACCATGCTGCTCCCAGAGCCCTTCCCCTTGGAATGATGGTTACTTTGAGCAATGGGTTTGCATGTGGCAGGATCCAGCTTACAGTGGCATGCCCTGCTTCGTGGAACGCAATTGTACGTTTCTCTTGAGGAGATATTATCTTGCTCCTTTTTTCCAGACCTCCGATTATCCTGTCCACGGCGTCAAGGAAGTCTTGTTTGTCTATTGCTTCTTTGTTTTTACGGGCTGCTATCAACGCCGCCTCGTTACATACGTTTGCTATGTCGGCACCTGAAAAACCAGGAGTCTGTTTTGCCAGGAATTCGATGTCAAATCCCTCTACAAGCTTTAGTGGCCTGAGGTGTACCTTGAAAATATCTACCCTCTCTTTCAGTTCCGGAAGGTCAACATGTATCTGGCGGTCAAAACGACCTGCCCTCATGAGTGCTTTGTCCAGGATATCTGCACGGTTGGTGGCAGCCAATATTATTACTCCTGAGTTTGAACCGAAACCATCCATCTCTGTCAACAACTGGTTTAGTGTGTTCTCCCTTTCGTCGTTGGATGAGAAACCGGCATTCTTGCTCCTGGCGCGGCCTACCGCATCAATCTCGTCTATGAATACTATGCAAGGTGCTTTTTCCTTGGCTTGACGGAAAAGGTCCCTGACCCTGGACGCACCTACTCCTACAAACATCTCTACAAAGTCAGAACCGGAAATTGAGAAGAACGGCACATTGGCTTCCCCTGCAACTGCCTTTGCAAGCAATGTCTTACCTGTACCGGGAGGGCCTACAAGCAGGGCCCCTTTGGGAATCTTACCCCCCAGGGCAGTGTATTTTTTTGGATTCTTGAGGAAGTCCACGATTTCCATTACCTCTACCTTGGCCTCTTCCAGGCCGGCAACATCTTTGAATGTTACTTTTGTATTGTTTTCTTTATCAAATAGTTTTGCCTGGGATTTGCCAACAGAGAAAATTCCACCGCTTCCTCCCTGGCCACCTCCACCCATGTTTTTGTTCATCCTGCGGAACATGAAGATCCACAATGCCACTATAATCAAGGGAAACAACAACCATTCGAGAGCTTTTCCAAAATAGTTGGTCCTCTCTTCTGTCTCAAGGTCAAAACGGTTCTCTTCGGGCAATTGCTCGCGTACTGACTGGAACTGTTCTTCTGGGTTAAAGTTGGATGAGACAATGAAGTAGAATTGAGGGCCGAATTTTGGCTCTTTGCCCCCGAACATCTCTGCATATTTTGAGAGGCTGTCTTTTTTGATGTATACCTCTGCACGGTTTTGGTTGGAAACATAGATTATCTTTTCTACGTCACCTGAGGCAGCCATCTCTTCCTTTACGTTGAACCATTCTGTTTTGAGAGGTTCTCCTCCATCGTATGAACTCCACATATATGCTATTGCTCCAAGCAACACAATGTAAATCCAAATAATATTGAATTTGGGAGGCCATACCTTTTGGAATTGGTTTTTTTGATTCTTATTGTTTTTCTTTGGTTGTTCCATTTGATTTAGTCTTGGTAAGTAGTTTTTTCTGCATCGGCCCATAGGTCTTCAAGCCTGTAGAACTGCCTGTATTCTGTCTGGAATATGTGTACCACGATGTTCCCGTAATCTATGATGACCCAGAATGCATTTTCCTTTCCTTGCATACGGTTTATTTTCCTGTTGCATTTTGTGTGCATCATCTCCTCTACGTTGTCGGCAATTGCCATTACTTGTGTGGTGGAATCTGCATTGCATATTACAAAGTAGTCACATATTGCAGTCCCGGTGGAGCGTAGGTCCAGCGAGCAAACGAATGAGGCTTTTTTGTCCAGCATTGCATCTGCAATGCATTTGATTTCCTGTTTATCGGTCCCGGATACTTCTGCCGGAACAATTTTCTGATTTTCTGTCTCGGTAGAGACTATTTTCTTTTTAACTGGCACAATAATTGTCTTTTTAGTCGTACATTTTGGACAAATTTACTGCAATTTTAAGACCAACAATAAAATAATTAATATGGCATTCAAGATTAAATGGTTTGAAACTATCGATTCTACTAACAGTGAAGCTGTTAGGCAATTAAAGGAATGTGACGATTTTACAGTTTTTGCATCCGGCTACCAGACAAGTGGCAGAGGACAAAAAGGGACTAGGTGGGAAAGTGAACAGGGTAAGAACCTGACATTTTCGGTGGTGTTGAAATCGGAGGGCATAAAAGCAGAAAATCAATTTGTTGTATCTCAAATTATTACAATAGGAATCAAAAGGTATTTGAAAAGCAAAGGTATAGAGGCAAAGATTAAATGGCCTAACGATATTTATGTAGGGGACAAAAAGATTTGTGGGATTTTGATTGAACACTTCTTGTCAGGCGACACATTGTCAGGTTCGGTGGTAGGAGTAGGGTTGAATGTAAACCAGGACAAGTTCAGTTCGGATGCACCAAACCCTGTATCCATGAAAAACATATTGGGAAAGGAATTTTCACTGGAAGAGGAGTTGCAATCATTGGTAGGTCATTTCCATGAAATTTATTTCCCTTTTATCAATTTCATATCCAATGCTACAATCAACAGGCTGGACAACGAATATACAGACTCCTTGTACAGGCTAAACGAATTCCACAAATACCAGGAGACTCCCGGCGGGGAGATGATTATGGCCAGAATTACCGGCATTGACCACAATGCTTGCCTATTGTTGGAAAAAGAGGATGGCACCGTTAAAAGGTACCATTTCAAAGAGGTCAAATATATAATTTAGGGACAAGGTTAAATCCTTCCCAATTCTGTAATGGCAAATTCAGGGTTGGGAGAACCGAAAACAGAGTTTCCGGCAACCAGGATATTTGCACCGCTTTTTACAAGAAGTGGTGCATTTTCTTTGTTGACCCCACCATCTACTTCAATCAGGGTGTCCAACCCTTGTTTGGAAATCATGTTCCTGAGCTTTTCAATTTTACCATAGGTGGATTCTATGAAGCTTTGTCCTCCGAAACCCGGGTTAACCGACATTACAAGAATGAAATTTGCGTATTGGAGGATGTCTGACAACAATTCTGCCGGAGTGTGGGGATTTATGGCAACACCGGCTTTCATGCCTAGTGATTTGATGTTTTGCAGGGTCCTGTGTAGGTGCTTGCACTCTTCGTAATGGACACTAAGGTATTCAACTCCTGCCGATGCGAATTCTTTCAGGTATTTGTCGGGATTCACAATCATAAGGTGTGCATCCAGAGGCTTCTTTGCTTTTTTTGCAATAGCCTTGACCACGGGGAATCCATAGGAGATGTTTGGTACGAAAACCCCATCCATGATGTCCAGGTGGAACCAGCCAGCCTGGCTGTTGTTTACCATTTCTATATCCTTGTCAAGGTTGCCGAAGTTGGCAGATAACATGGAGGGTGCAATTATTACTGACATATAAATCTATTTTATGTTTTCCAGTACGTCCAGCAATAGTTTGTTGAATTTGTCCACGGTGGAGATTTCCAGTTTTTCTCCGGGAGCATGGGCCCCTTTTATTGTCGGACCAAAGGAAATCATGTCCAGGTAAGGGTATGTTTTGAGGAACATGCCGCATTCAAGTCCTGCATGGATTGCCCTGACAACCGGTTTTTGCCCGAAAAGCCTGGTGTATGACTTTACACTTGTTTCCAGGATAGGGGAGTCTGTTTTGGGTTTCCATCCCGGGTATTCACTTTCGTGTGTAACCTGGGCTCCGGCCAGTGTAAATAGGGATTCTATCCTGTTGGCAGCATGGTATCTTGCAGAGTTTGTGGAGCTTCTTTGGCTGGTTCCGATCCTTATCCGGTTGCCGTCCAACATCTTTATTGATGCAAGGTTTGTAGAGGTCTCCACCAATCCTTCAATCTCCTGGCTCATGGCAAGGACACCGTGGGGAACAGCGTTCATTGCCAGTATCAGCCTGCGGGCACTGTCGTTGTCTATAGATGTGGCAGCTTGATTGGTGGTTTCGATTTTCCCGTGTAATTCAGGATCTGAAACAATGTACTCTTCACTTATCTCCTTTTCACATTTTTGGAAAAGGGATATTGCCTGCTCTTTTGACTGGATGTCCAAAGCTATTACAGCGAAAGCTTCCCTTGCAATTGCGTTCCTTTTGTTACCTCCGTCCACTTGGCATATCTGGAATTGGGTGACTTTGGAAAGGTCCAGCAGATACCTGAACAGCAATTGGTTTGCATTGGCCCTGCCTTTATGGATTTCGTCACCGCTATGGCCCCCGGTAGCTCCGTAAAAACCAACCTTGAGGCAAAGGGAGTTGTTTGCAGGTTTCTCGGGCCGGTATTTGAAAATGGCGGTGGTATCAATTCCCCCTGCACATCCTATGAATAGTTCGCCTTCGTCTTCGGAATCCAGGTTGATAAGGATCTTGCCTGTGATAAACCCCGGTTTGAGGGATTGGGCACCTGTGAGCCCGGTCTCTTCTTCTGTTGTGAACAGAGCTTCCAGTGGGCCATGCTTGACATTGGAAGAATCCAGGATTGCCAGCTGGGCTGCCATCCCTATGCCACAGTCGGCACCAAGGGTAGTCTCTTTGGCTATTAGCCAACCATCTTCAATGACATATTTTATTGGGTCTGTATCAAAATTGAAATTGCTGTCGGAGTTCTTTTCACAAACCATGTCAGAATGGCTTTGCAGCACAACTGTAGGAGCATTTTCCATACCAAGTGTGCCTTTTTTGAATATAACCACGTTTCCGGCTTCATCTTTTTTGTATTCCAGTGACCTGTTTTTTGCAAAATTTACCAGGTACTCTATTATCTTTTCTTCTTTACCGCTTTCCCTGGGGATTTTGGTTATTTGGTCGAAATATGAAAATATTTTGTTGCTCTCCATGGTTGAAGTTGATTTATGAGTGTTACAGAATGTTGGTAAACGTTGTCCAATCAATTGGATTTGAGTTGCCCTTCGATATCTACAACAAATTTACGGAAAGATCTGTCGGTATCCAAAAGATCACAGACAGTGTTATATGCATGCAGTACTGTTGCGTGGTCACGTCCACCGGTCTTTGATCCAATTGAGGCAAGGGAGTTGTTTGTGTGGTTGCGGCTAAGGTACATGGCAATCTGCCTGGCTTGTACCAGCTCCCTTTTCCTGGACGGGCTGAGGAATTTGTCTGAATCTATCTTGAAGTAGTCACATACAACTTTATGTATCCTTTCTATGGTGATTTCCGGTTTGTTGAGGGTGACCAGTTTTTCTATGAGGCTCTCTGCAAGGTCAAGGTCAATTTTCCTGTTTGTCAGGGTTGAGTGGGCCAGCAAGGAGATAAGTGTTCCTTCTAGCTCCCTTACATTTGTGCTTACCCTGTTTGCCACGTAGTTTATAACCTCTTCGGGGAGTGTAATCCCGTCTTTGTAGCTTTTTGCCTTTAGGATCTCTACCCTGGTATTGTAATCGGGAGGCAGTAACTCTGCAAGCAGACCCCATTTGAAACGGGATAGAAGCCTTTGTTCCAGGTCCTGCAAATCTACCGGAGCTTTGTCGGAAGTCAGTATCAACTGTTTACCTACAGAGTGCAGGTGACTGAATATATGGAAAAATGCATTTTGTGTTCCTGCTTTGCCTGAGAATTCATGGACATCGTCTATGATGAGCACATCTATCATTTGGTAGAAGTGCAGGAAGTCAGTCAGTTTGTTTTTAACTGTAGTGGCATCCATATATTGTGTCATGAACCTGTTTGCACTCACATACAGGACTATTTTTTCCTGGAACTGTTTTTTTATTGCAATTCCTATTGCTTGGGCAAGGTGTGTCTTTCCCATTCCAGAACCGCCGTACAGGAACAGTGGGTTGAAGGTTCCTTTCCCGGGGTTTTGTGCAATGTTCAGGCCTGCAGAGCGGGCCAGGCGGTTGCACTCTCCTTCGATGAAATTGTCAAAGGAGTACTGTGAATTTAGCTGAGGGTCAATTTCCAGCTGCTGGAGACCGGGGATTACAAAAGGATTGGTGATGTTAAGAGCCTGGTTGGGGTATGGTACCGATTTGTTTTTGATTTCCCCGGCAGGTTGCTGTGGAAATGTTACTAAGTCTTCTCCCGATACAACCTTTACGTTGTATTCCAGCTTTGCCTCTTTTCCAAGGACTCTTTTCAGGGATTTGCCTATAAGGTCTATGTAATGCTCCTCCAGGTACTCTCTGAAAAAATTAGATGGAACTTCTATTGTTAGTACAGATCCGTTAAGCTTAACTGCCTGTATTGGCTCAAACCATGTCCTGAAGCTTTGTGGCCGGATAATATCGCGAATTATACGCAGACAATTATTCCACACCAGGGTATGTTTGGCATCAGTCATATTTTGAGTGAAGGTTAAGTTTGAAAACAAATTTGGGGATAAATTCTTGTTAAAAAAAGAAAAAAACTATTGGAAAATAGAAAAAATATACAATCGATTGTGTTTCAATCGTAAAAAAAGGAAATATTTTTTAAGATTTTTAAAATATTTAAAAACAGCAAAATATAATAAAAATTTCAATTAAAAAACACTAATTTTCAAATATTTTTTAGGGTTTTTATTAATATTGTCAACAAGCTTTTCTATTTCCCTTATAAGGGAATCTGCAGAGTTGTGCAAAGAGCCGGTATGCATCAATTTCCCTATGCTGCCATCCGGATTTTGCAGTTGGTCCAGCAGTCCTTTCAATGAATTCAAAGTGCCGGTGATGTCTGCTTTTTTTAGGGAATCGCTAATTTGTGCCATGTTTTCCAACCCCCTGTTTAAAGAAGTTGTCCCGGTGTCAAGTTTTGCAGTAATCTCTTTTACATTGTTTATGATTTGTGTAATCTCGGGGCCATTTTGGCTGAGAGTGCCTGTGACTTTTGCTGTGTTTGCCAATGTGGCGTTAAGGTTCTTGAGGGCTTGAGAAATGTTGTCCTTGGCTTGTTGGTCCATCATTGAGTTTACATTTGCCAGTGTAGAGTCAAGGGTTGAAAGCAGATTGGAAATGTCATCCTTGAGCGGGATGAATTCAGATGCCAGCATCTCTATCATCCCTCCTTGGGATGAGGTGGCCAAGGTATCTTTGTTGCCAAGGAATTGTCCGGAATCTCCCATATCTATCCTGATAGCTTTTGTACCCAAAAGGTCTGCACTATATGACTGGGCCTTTGAGTCCGCAGGTATTGCATACTGGTTTTTCAATTTCATTGTGACAGTGAAATTGTCATTGGTTGCGTTGTACTCAATGGTCTCTACGGTGCCTACCTTGAGACCTCTTATATATACCGGTCCTGTGGGGGTGAGTCCCTCTACGTTGTGGTATATGGCGTAGTAAGTGTTCCTGTTGCTAAAAAGGTCTTTTCCTTTGAGGTAGTTCACAACAATATAGAGTGAAACCAAGGTCAGTATTGAGAAGAGACCTATCTTTTGTTCTTTGCTTAACTTGAATGCTGCCATTGTTTGTAAATTGGTTTTGTTTTAAAGTGGAACAATTTTACCGTTGCTCACCTTTATTATGAAAGCTTGGGGGAATTTTTTCCGTATTCGTGTTTTTGCTCTCTCTGCCTCTTCCAATGTGGAATACTTGCCAACTGTGTATTTGTAAATTGTCCCTGATTGTATTTGGCCAATGTTTGTTTCTCCTTTGAATTCCCTTGAGGTTGCCGGGATAATGTTTTTTCCTGAAAAGATTTGTACCCTGTAATGAGTGTCTTGGTAGGTTGGTTTCACATCACTGTTTGCAGAGGATGGTGTGACATAATCCAGGTTGTTGTATCCTTTGTCGTATTGACTGCGGAATTCTTCAAAGGCGGTGTATATGAGTTCTGCAAACCGGTCGTGGTTTTTGGTTGAACTTAAAACTTTGTAATCGTTGTTGTTGGAGATGAATCCTAACTCTATCAGGACAGATGGCATGCTCGTTTTCCACAATACAAGGAACGGGGCTTGTTTTATTCCCCTGTTTACCTTTATTGGGCCTTTCCCAAAATGTTTCTGCACAAGTGATGCCATGAGCAGGCTCTGTTCCAGGTATGCATTTTGGAGCAGGGTGAATACTATGTAGGACTCAGGGTCGTTGGGGTTGAAACCCTCGTATTTGGTGTGGTAATCGTCACCTTCCAACAGGATCACACTGTTTTCCAGCATTGATACCTCCAGGTTGGAGCTGGTTTTGTCAGTACCCATTACAAAAGTCTCGGAACCGGATGCAGCCCTGGACCTGGCTGCATTCACATGTATGGATATAAAGAGGTCTGCTTTGCTTTTGTTGGCAATCTCTGACCTTTTGGAGAGTGCTACCGCCACATCTGTTTTCCTTGTGTACACAATTTCTATGGACGGATGGTTTTTTTTGATGAGGTTTCCCAGCTTGAGTGCCACTGAAAGGGTTATATCTTTCTCCTTTACTCTTCCGTCGGGGCTGACTGTCCCCGGGTCCCTCCCTCCGTGGCCGGCATCTATGACAATCCTTTTTATGTTCACAGAGGAACTCTCCTGCGCAATTGCACAGGTTTGTACTATAAGGCAAAAAATAACCAAAAGAGCTCTGTGAGGCATAATTGTTGCTAAATATAATTAACTTTGTGGGTCACAAATGTAACACATTTTTGTTAAACCTTATACCATTTTGGTTTTGAGAAAAAAGATCTTGCTCTCCCTTTTTGTGCTTGTTTGCTCTCTTGT
>JAQWAL010000051.1 GCA_028707695.1 Bacteroidales bacterium
GGAAACCTACTCCGGAAAGGCGGGGGATCCAGCCGGAGAAGACCTCGGTCACAATTTCCAGGAACTCTTGTGAAGATATTTTCAGGTTCTTACCTGTCTCAGTAGCGTCATTTACAGGTGATGCACACCCAATTATCTGGCCGGTCTCTGCCAGCTGCTGCCCGTAGACGGCACTGAATCCTTTGTATTTTCGCCTGTCTATGAGCATGTCCAGGTTTGCACCATCCTTGCCTAGCATTGGAAGCCGTTTGGTTATGAATGCCTGGTGCTTGACAGGGTACAATCCGGTTTCTATTCCAAGTTTCTTTGCAAATTTGTCTGCTTCTGCACCAAGCGCATTGATAAAGATTTCTGTTTGGTACTCTGTGTACTGGTCGTTGGAATCTTTTACTATGACCCTGTATTGGTCACCCACTTTGTATACCTCTTCCAGCCTTGTGTTTTCCAGTATTGACCCTCCTGCAGAACGACCCAGTGACCTTATCAGGTCTATTGTCTGGCCTGGATTTGCCTGCCAGCAGTCGTTTGTGATAAGGGCATGACTGTAGTTGCTTAGCGACGGGTCAAAGTATTCGGAAATCTCTTTGGTGAAATGGTCACGGCCTACCATCCTTGCATCCGACCATGCCATTGAAGCCTCAAGTGAGTTGTAGGTTTGTTGGTCGTGGGCAAAATTGACATATCTTATAGGTTTGAAACCAATATTGTGTTTTTGGTGCAGTTCCCTGAACATTTCAAGGTTGTGTTTTGCTATGTCTGCAAGTGCCGGGAGTGAAAAGGCCGGCCTTCCGCCTGCAATGTTGCGCCAGGAGCTTCCCAAACCATCGTTTACAAGCAGTGGCTTGAAACCATTTTGTGCCATGAAACGGAAAAGTGAAGAGCCTGCAATGCCTCCTCCGGCAATGATGGCGGGCACTTTTTCTACCCATTTTTTGTTGCTTGGGATAACAACCTGAGTCTCTTTGCCTGCAGAGTTCATGTCGCCCAGTGTTACAAGGTTGGACATTGGGCCTCGTGGGGTTGGATCTCCTGTAACATCTATCCCGTATGGTTTGAGCAATAAACGGGCCCTTGGAACGCACCTGGTGCCTCTGCATGCCCCCATTCCTATACGTGAGATATGTTTCAGCTCGTCGGAAGAGATGACCTTGCGGTCTCCTATTGCCTCCAGCAGCTTCTCAATTGTGATGTCCTCGCAGTGGCAAACATAGGTTTTGGAATCATGTTTTTTGTCAAGTTGGTGAAGTTCAAGTTTCTTTGGATATCTCTCTTTTATTATGAAGCCTCTGACATCTGTGAGTTGTTCTCCCTCCAGGGTGGTTGCCTTTACCCTGGCAACATTGGTTTTGTTGGCATTCTTTGTTATTTTCTCTATGATCCCTTCTCCCAGTATCTCCCCTTGGTTGTTCACAAGGAAAACCTCCTGGCCTTCGTTTGCATTGTATTCTATGGGTAAGAAGAGCCAGTTCTTGTTGAGTTGGTAACCAAAGATTGCCAGACCCGGGCATTGGTAGACACACCTCATGCAACCGGTGCATTTTTGGTAGTCTATCTTGGGTACTGTAGAGGTGGAGGATTTTTCTATTGCCCCGTATTTGCATGCAAAAGCACATGGATTGCAGGCAAAGCCGTAAAGGCAGTCAATTTGCACGAATCCCTTTTCCCACATCCTCTCTTTGCCCGGAAGGGCAGGTTTTTCCAGTATCCTTACCGGATGTTGCTGGGAATCTATGTACTCTTTGGATACCTCCAGGTATTTGTCGTAGTTGTACCTGATTCCAAGTTCCTGCATTATTTCGAATGCGCATTGTTTGCCCCTGAGCACAGCAGATGTACCCTCTCCAATCTTTACCGAGTCGCCCACACCATGGCAATTACGCCCGTACACTTGGGTCCCTTTCTTGAATAACTGGTTGTCGGGGATGAGTCCGGTGCAGATGTTTATGCAGTCTATTCCTTCAATTGTTTTTTCTGTTCCCGGTATTGGTTTGAAGTTTTCACACCGGGCAATTATGGCTCCGGTGACTCCTGTGTGGTCTTCGTTTGGAATGGCTTCCAGCAGTATATGCGATGTGAGTATTGGTATCCCGAGCCTCCTTACACGGTTGGCTTGCACAGGGAAGCCCCCTTCCCTTGGCATTGCTTCTATTATTGCCTTAACATTTGCCCCCGCCTGCATTGCCTGGTAGGAGGTGAGGTATCCTATGTTGCCTGCACCCACGGTAAGTATGCTCTTACCCAAAAGGGTGAGCTCGTTGTTCATCATCCTTTGCACGACAGCGGCAGTGTACACGCCCGGCAGGTCGTCGTTTTTGAATGCCGGCATGAATGGGACCGCTCCGGTTGCAATAACCAGATGTAGGGCATCTACATAAAAGATTTCCTGTTTTGCGATATCCTTTACTACAAGCCTCTTCCCCTCCAATATTTCCCATACCACGGAATCCAGAAGTATCCCCGACTGATCTTCGCCTGCCAGGCTTTTTGCAATATCAAAGCCTCTCATTCCACCAAACCGTTTCTCTTTTTCAAAAAAGAAAAACTGGTGGGTCTGCATCAGGAACTGTCCTCCAATCTTGTCGTTGTTATCAATTACCAGGTTTGCAATGTTATTGTTGTTGAGCTCTTCCCTGACAGCCAGACCGGCCGGTCCTGCACCTATTATTGCTACAGTGGTCTTGAATATCCTTGTTTTGTTGGCAGAGGGTTTATCTTCCTTTGGCAGGTAGGATTCGTCTATCCTTTGGACCTCTTTCACGTCATCTACCTTGGTTATGCATATACGACGGATCTTGCCGTCTACAAGCATTTCACATGCACCGCATTTGCCAATCCCGCACTCCATGGTTCGCTCCCTGTGTTCCAGACTATGCTTGTGTACCACCAAACCAGCTTGGTGGAGTGCTGCTGCAATTGTAAAACCCTTTTGACCCAGGACCTTTTTCCCTTCGAAGGTAAATTCTTTCAAATCTTCCTTTGGAATAGGAAGAATAGGATGTTCGGAAATCTTGTACATAGTTAAGTTTAAATTTCAACAAATTTAATTAAAATTAGAAATCACAAATTTAAAATTATATATTTTTTGATTATTATCTGATTTTGTAACAGATTTTCATATCCTGTCCATAAATTCGTCTTGCGAAACAATTAAAATATTAAAGTCATGTGGGGAGAGGATTTTTTCGGGAAAAAGGGTAACAACAGGTTTTCGTATGCCCTTTTGCATTCTATGTTCATTTTGTTGTTGTTTGTTTTGCTTGTGGTTACAATTGCGTTGACCTGGGCATGCAGCCGTATAGATGGCCCTGGCGGGGATTCAGGAGGGAGTGGTGAGCTTGTGATGAGCTTTGCCCGTGAAGAGGGTGCCTCCGGTGTTGTGGCCGGGAATGGTTTTGCTTTTTTAAAGGCCTATAGCAGGGAGATGCCGGATACCAACGACTTTTTGCTGACTGTGCAAAACAACGAGGGTAGTTATATTTACAATGGAAAATATTCCCAAAGACCAGGTAAAATGGTTCTTGCGCCGGGAAGTTACAATGTGCGGGTGGTCTCTTCTCTCTTTGACGGGCCCGGATTCGATTCTCCATGTTATGCCGATTCTGCAACCGTTTTGGTAGAGGGAGGGGAGGTCACTAGGCTATCCTTTCTTTGCAGGATGTCGAACGGTGCAATAAGACTGGGGTTTACCGCGGCATTCAAAGAGAGGTTCGGGAGGTACACGGCCAAGCTGGAAGATTGCAATGGTACTTCAACATATCCATATCAGGAGAGCCGCTTTTTGTACCTGGCTCCGGGAGATGTTTTTTTAAGGATGGTGAGTGTATCCGATTCGTTTTTGATAAGCAGGAAGGTTTTGAAACCAACCGAGATGGTAACGCTCAACCTTCACTCTTCTGTCCCTGGTGATGGGTCGGGAGGCACTCCTCCGGGAGATGATTCGAATTTTTTTACAGGTATTCTGATAGATACTGCCTCTGTTTGGCTTTCAGAGGAGTTGGTTGTGGGAGAGAGAAGGGATGGAAGCAGCAGGGAGCTAGCGCTCACGGTAGATGAGATAGCCGGGTTTGCCGGGGAAAAGGGAGTTTGGGTTAGTGGTTATATTGCAGGATTCCTCACAACCGGCTCTCTCGTTTGCGTGCCTCCTTTCGGTACCGAAACCAATATTGCTTTGGCGTCGGTACCGGGAGAGATGGAGCGCTCCAATTGCTGTGGGGTCTCTTTGCCTGCCGGGGAGATCAGGGTTGCTGTCAATTTGAAGGATAATCCCGGTAACTTAGGCAAAAAGCTGTGGGTCAAGGGTTCTATTTCTGCAAGTTATTTCGGGTTACCGGGTGTAAGTTCTGTAACCGATTATTATCTTGAATAACCTGGTTAAAAACTTTGTGGTTGATTGAATTAAAAATTAAATTTGTGGGTTGGTAATAGACTCATTGGATGGATTATTTTGCACATGAGACGGCGGTGATAGATGCCGGGTCAAAAATCGGGAAAGGCACAAAGATATGGCATTTTACCCATATCATGACAGATAGTGTTGTTGGTCAATATTGTAACATAGGCCAGAATGTGGTCATTTCCCCAAAGGTTGTGCTTGGCAATAATGTCAAGGTGCAGAACAATGTTTCGGTTTATACCGGGGTAATATGTGAAGATGATGTTTTCCTTGGACCCTCTTGTGTCTTTACAAATGTTGTCAATCCCAGAAGTGCTGTTGTCAGGAGGGGCTATTATGTGAGCACCAAGGTTTCCAAAGGTGCAACAATAGGTGCAAATGCCACTATAATATGTGGCAACCACATTGGCAAATATGCATTGGTGGGGGCCGGATCGGTGGTCACAAAACCGGTAGCCGATTATGCTTTGGTTGTGGGAGCTCCTGCAAGGCAGATTGGCTGGGTGAGCGAATATGCACACAAACTCTCGTTTGACCAGAACGGGTTTGCTTTTTGTCCCGAAAGTGGTCAAAAGTACAGGATAACAGATGCCGGTGTGGAACGGGTTTCTTAAGATGGAGGAATCCCATACAATGAAACTTTACAAAGATTATTCATCCAGGGTTTTATATGCTACAGATGCCTCTGCATACAGGGAGTTCCCGCATGGTGTTGCATTCCCTGAAAATGAACAGGATATTGTCCAATTGGTAAAATGGTCTGCACAGAACGGAGTTTGTCTTATTCCGCGTGCTGCAGGGACATCATTGGCCGGACAAGTGGTTGGAAACGGCCTTGTGGTGGATGTCTCACGCTTCATGGATAAGATTCTGGAAATCAATTACGATGAAAATTGGGTTTGGGTGCAGCCTGGTGTAGTGCTTGACAAACTGAATGCAGAGACATCAAAAAGGGGGCTTTTCTTTGGCCCTGAAACCTCTACATCTAACAGATGTTGCATCGGGGGTATGGTGGGGAACAACTCCTGTGGTTCCCACTCCTTGGTTTACGGAAGTACAAGGGACCATCTTTTGGAAGCAAAGGTGGTTTTGTCCGATGGCTCTTTTGCGCATTTCAAAGAACTCACAAAGGATGAGTTTGAACAGAAGCTTTTGCTGCAAGGCACAGAGGGAGACATATACCGTTATGCGGCATCTTTGCTGCAAGACCAACAGTTGTTGGAACATATAAAAAGGGAGTTCCCCGACAAAGAGGTTCGTCGCCGCAACACAGGTTATGCCTTGGATGAGTTTGCCTCTTCGGGCTACAATATGTGCAAGTTATTGGCGGGGTCCGAGGGTACCTTGGCTTTTGCCACCCAATTGAAACTGAACCTTGTACCTCTCCCTCCCAAACACAAAATGTTGCTCTGCGCACATTGCCATACATTGGAAGATGCCTTTAGGGCAAATTTGGTAGCTCTTGGGCAACAACCCTCTGCCGTTGAGCTGATGGACTCCAATATACTGGAATTGAGTAAATCCAACATAGCCCAAAACAAGAACAGGTTTTTTGTAAAGGGCAATCCTGCTGCCATCCTTATTGTGGAATTTGTGGCCCAAACCAAGGATTTGTTGGACAATATGGCTTCTAAGGCACATGAAGCATTGATTGGCAGCGGTCTTGTATACCACTGCTCACATGTTGATTCAAAGGATTCTCCCAGGGTTTGGGAACTGCGCAAGGCCGGGCTGGGGTTGCTCTCTTCTATGCATGGTGATGCCAAACCGGTTTCGGTGATTGAGGATACTGCCGTTGCACCTTCCAGATTGCCTGAATATATGGAAGATTTCAACAAAATGCTGGAGAGGTTTTCCCTCAAATGTGTTTTCCACGCCCATATTGGTACCGGTGAACTCCATTTGAGACCTATCCTGGATTTGAAAAAGAAGGAGGATGTGGCGCTTTTCCGGGAAGTTGCCAGGGAGACTGCTTTGCTTGTTAAGAAACACAGAGGCTCCCTTAGTGGTGAGCATGGTGACGGAAGGCTCCGCGGTGAGTTCATACCGTTGATGTATGGAGAGCTGCTTTACGGCAAGATGAGGGATTTGAAGAGGGCTTTTGACCCTTTGGGTGTTTTCAACCTGGGTAAGATCACCGACACCCCTGCTATGGATGGTTCGTTGCGTTATGCGGCCGGCAAGGAGGGTGTACAGCTAAATAGTTATTTCAATTTCTTTGAGCAGGGCGGATGGTTGCGTGCAATTGAGCAGTGCAACGGATCTGGCGATTGCCGCAAATCACATATGTTCGGAGGTACCATGTGCCCTAGTTTCAGGGTGACCGGAAATGAAATTGACAGTACCCGTGGAAGGGCCAACCTTCTTAGGGAGTTGTTGACCAATCCTCTTACAAAAAAGGTTTTTGACCAAAAGGAGGTTTTGGATGCATTGGATTTGTGTGTGTCGTGCAAAGGTTGCAAAAGCGAGTGCCCATCAAATGTGGATATGGCCCGTTACAAGGCAGAGTTCATGCAGCACCATTACGATGTTTCGGGTACCCCTTTCCGTTCGTTCATGATATCAAGGATGGCTGTGGTGCAGTCTTTTGGTTCTCTTTTTCCCATGGTGTACAATTTCTTTGCAAAAAACAGTGTCACCTCTGCAGTACTTAAGAAAATATTGCGCTTTGCCGCCGAAAGGGAAATCCCCTCTTTATCCAGAAGGACACTGAGGGCGTTGGCAGCTACGGTCTCCCTGCCGCAAAGGGAAAGGAAGGTATACCTTTTTGCAGATGAGTTTACAAACTTCAACGAAGCTGAGGTTGGCATGGCTTTCATTGAGCTTATGGGCTATCTTGGATACAATGTGGAAATTCCCGATCATTGCGAGAGTGGGAGGGCATCTTTTTCCAAAGGGTTGTTGAAAAGGGCTCGTAAGCTGGCAACAAGGAATGTGAATTTGTTGAAAGACGTTGTTTCTAAAGAGATTCCGTTGGTTGGGATTGAGCCCTCTGCAATTTTGGGTTTCAGGGACGAGTATCCCGACATTGTGCCGGAATGGGCCAGGGCAGATGCTTTGGAGTTGTCCCGAAATTGCCTTTTGTATGATGAGTTTATAATGAGGGAGTTTGATGCGGGAAGGATTGACAGGGAGCTTTTTACCAAAAAGCATGAAAAGATTGTCCTGCATGGCCATTGCCACCAAAAATCGCTGGCTTCTGTGGAGGCCTCTGCAAGGATGCTTTCAATTCCTGTGAATTACACTGTAGAGACTTTGCCGACAGGCTGCTGTGGAATGGCTGGCTCTTTCGGTTATGAAAAGGAGCATTACAAATATTCGATGGAGATTGGTGAGCAGCAACTTTTCCCATTGGTAAGGAAGTACTCTGCAGAGGCTATCGTTGCCGCCCCCGGGACATCTTGCCGTCAACAAATACTGGATGGTACGGGCCAAAGGGCGTATCATCCTGTGGAGTTGTTGCGGGATGCTTTGTTGTGTGAAAAAAAAGATGAACAATAGGTTAGTGGTGCCTTCCTCTTCCTGTACCCCTGCCGGGACCTTGTATGTTTGGATTGTCCCGGAATAAAGGTGCAAAAATCATTTCCAGTTTTTCTGTCTGTTCCTGGTCGGAGATTCCTTTAAGACTCAGGTAGAATTGTGCCGTCACCTTTTTGAGCTGTGCGTGTGATATTCCAATGCTGTCTGAATAGTCGGCGATAATTGACGAGTCCGGGGAGACGCTGTTCAATTCGTTGTTTAGTTGTGCTTTGTAGTGGTTGAGATTGTAGATTATACCATTTGCCCTGCTTCTGAAGTTACGGCTTTGAATCCGGTAGGTTTCCATTTGGGATTGGTCGAAATTCAACTCCGCCCTAAGGTACCTGCCACTCAATGGAGACGATTCCGGATCTATTGTAAAGCTCTCTTGGTTGTCTGCTGCTTTTTGCTTGTCAATGAATATTGTAGAAATTGTGCTGATATTCAGCAAAGCAAGGAACACAACGGCCCATACCAGTAATTTGCTTTTTGTTTCGGTTTTCATTGTTTTGCCTCCGTTTAAATTGAAAGTTACTCTTCTGTATTGTAAAGGTGAAGGTTTTCCATATGGGTGTCGTTTATGTTCAATGAGTATGCATCATTGGCTGTGTTGTTTGTGTAGTTCTTGCCCAGGAATATTCCCATTAGCAGGGCAGCAGCCACGCTTGTTGCCATTGCAAAATTGAACACTATATTGCTACGGTGTCTGGAGTGCTCTATCCTGGCCATGACATTTGTTGCCAGGAAAGGTGTTGGTTTCATTTCGAGTTCTTGCTTTATGAACTCATCCAGTATGTTTTGCTTGTTTTCCATATTCCCTCCCGGTATTTATTTATCTATCTTGTTGTTTGACATTTCATTTATTGTTTTCCTACTATG
>JAQWAL010000052.1 GCA_028707695.1 Bacteroidales bacterium
CGTTATACACCCTGTAAAGGAAAAAGACATAGTTTCCCTGGAAATGGTAGAGGATATCAAGGCAGAAGATGGCAAAATCAGATTCAAACTGGTTTTCCCCTCCCCTGACCCGCTCTCTTCTACAATCAAGAAAAATTGCGAACAAGCACTAAGGAAAGCATTTGCTCAAGAGGAATTCAAAGTCTCCATAATGGAGCTGGTAAGGGAGAGGAAAATCAAGAAAAGGCATACCGTAGAACTTGGACAAGAAGCAATTGCCCATGTAGGACATATAATTGCCATAGCTTCGGGCAAAGGTGGTGTGGGCAAGTCTACTGTTTCTGTCAATCTGGCTATTGCCCTTGCAAAAGCAGGATACAGAGTAGGACTTACAGATGCCGATGTTTACGGACCATCAGTCCCGATCATGACCGGAACAGAAGATTACAAACCTTTGGTAGATGACTCCAGTGGTAAGGAGATGATAATCCCTGTAGAAAAATACGGTGTCAAATGGATGTCCATAGGATATTTTTCAAGACCCGACCAACCTCTTATATGGAGAGGCCCTATGGCAAGCAATGCACTAAAGCAGATGATATTGCAAATACAATGGGGAGAATTGGACTTTTTACTCGTAGACCTCCCTCCTGGAACCGGAGACATCCATATCTCTATTGTAAGCGATATCCCTCTATCGGGAGCAATTGTTGTGAGCACACCGCAACCTGTGGCACTGGCAGATGTAGAGAAAGGGATTAACATGTTCCGTTCCGAGAACATAAACAAGCCTGTACTTGGCCTGGTAGAGAACATGGCATGGTTCACACCGGAAGAGTTGCCCGACAACAAATATTATATTTTCGGAAAAGAGGGATGCAGGAAAATGGCAGAAAAATTTGATGTGCCATTGTTGGGCCAAATTCCGCTTGTCCAAAGCATCCGCGAAGGAGGGGACAACGGCAGCCCTATAGCATTGAACGAGAGGCAAGACGGAGCAAGCTTCCACAAACTCGCCTCAAAAATAATTTCAATCTTGGAGTAATTCAGGATTCGTATTTGGAAAGACGCTGTTTCCATCGTTCACGGGCATATTGCTGCATATCTGCAGTAACATCCCTTTCGTCCATAATTTCCAGCCCCAGGATGGTTTCAATAACATCCTCAAGTGTGACAACCCCTTCAAAACCCCCATATTCGTCCACAACCAGGGCGATATGGGCTTTTTTATTCAGCAGCCTCTCCCAAAGCACAGTCAATGGCTGTAGGTTTGGGACTACAATAATCGGACGTTTTATAGCAGACAACTCAAGAGTGTAGTTGTCGTTTGCCATGTTTTCAATTACATCCTGCCGGTGTACAAACCCGGTGATCTCCTCTTTTCCGGCCGGGGAATATACAGGAATCCTTGAAAAATGGCGGTAACTCCTTACTTTGTGGAACTCTTCTATAGTCATGTTTTCGGGAGCAGTCTCCACCACCACCCGAGGAGTCATGACATCTTCTACCTTGATATTCCTTAGCTTTATTATGTTTTGTATGATCTTGCTTTCTGCAGAGCCAATCACACCCTCTTGTTCGCCAATATCCACCATTGCAGAGAACTCCTCCCTGCTCATTGATGTTGCGCCGGATGCTTTTCCGGTGATCAACCTTGTCATTGCTTCAGATGCACGCACAAGCGGGTAAGCTATGTACACCATTCCGTTCAAGACATAACCGGCAAACGGTACAAGTGACTTCCAGTAATAGGCCCCTATGGTTTTTGGCAGGATTTCCGAAAAAACCAGGATAATAATGGTCAGCACCACAGAGATAAGCCCAAAATAGACCTCCCCAAACACAACGGTAGCCTGGGCTCCAACACCTGCAGCACCAACAGTATGGGCAATTGTATTCAAAGTCAATATTGCAGAGAGAGGCCTGTCTATATTGACCTTTTGCTTCCCGAACAATGCAGCCCCTTTGTTGCCCTCCCCCTCTTTCATTGCCACAAAAGAGGATGGAGTTGTAAGCAAAACCGCCTCCATTATGGAACACAGGAAAGAGACCAAAACAGCCAGTAAAAGATATGCAAACAGCAATACCATAGAAAGCTTGTATAATTGTTTTTAGAGTTTAACCCTGAATTTGGACAGGCGGCTGTCCAGCATGAATTTAGGAATCATTGTTTTCACAGATTCTACAAGCTCGTTTATGAGCCTCTCCTTTACAAAATCTTCCCTGAAAACGAATGAAATTTCCCTTCGAGGTTCATCCCCCGAAAAGAACCTAATGTTTTTCTTTTGATCTTGGCTCAATGCACTAATATGCAATTCCGGAATCAAAGTATAACCGCCGTTAATATCTACTATCCTTATTAGTGTTTCTATGCTTCCGGCTTCGTAAACCTGCATTGCACCGGCATTCTTGTGGCAGATGTTTATCATTTGGCTACGGAAACAGTGTCCCTCCTGCAATAGCCACATTCCCTGGGGATCCAGCTCAGATGCGATTATTTTCTCTTTTGCATACATCTCCTTTTCCATTGGAGATATGTATGCTATGAACCTTTCGTAAAACAGGGGCAACTCCAGTATCCCGGGTTCGTTGATAGGGGTCGACACAATTGCAAGCTCAAGCTCTGCATTGTTTAGCTTTTCAATTATCTCGCTTGTCCTGATTTCGGAAATGCTCACTCGGAGTTCGGGCAGACGCCTGCGGACCTCACCAAAAAACTTTGGGATGATGTATGGAGCCAATGTAGGGATAATGGCCATATGGAGTTCTCCCTCTACAGAGTCCCTTGCAGAATCTGCAATTTCCCTTAATTGCTTTATGTTAAAGCCAATGACCTTTGCCTGGGATATTAGTTTTTTACCAATGGCAGTGGCCTCTACAGGGCTCTTTTTCCTGTCAAAGATATCTACCCCCAACTCCTCTTCCAGCTTTTGGATCATCATGCTCAAAGTTGGCTGGGATACCCCGCAAGCCTCTGCGGCCCTCGCAAAGTGGCGGAACCTGTCAACGGCAATAATGTAGTCCAGTTGCTGAATATTCATTGTTATTTTTTTAAAGTGCTTTTCAAAAACAGCTCTTCCATTTGGGAGTCATCTATCATTCCCGGAGCATCCAGCATAACATCGCGCCCTGCATTGTTTTTAGGGAAAGCGATGTAATCCCTGATTGTCTCCTGCCCTCCGAACAGTGCACAAAAACGGTCAAACCCAAAGGCAATTCCGCCATGCGGTGGTGCTCCGTATTTGAAAGCATTGATAATGAAACCAAATTTATACTCTGCCTCTTCTGCAGAAAAACCAAGGACCTCAAACATCCTCTTTTGGATATTGGAGTCGTGTATCCTGATTGAGCCACCACCTATTTCTGTACCGTTGAGTACAAAGTCGTAGGCATTTGCAGCAACCTGGGCAATCTGCTCCCTGTCGTTGCTGTAGAATTTGTCCATATCCTCTGGTTTTGGAGCTGTGAATGGATGGTGCATTGCATAGAACCTTCCTGTCTCCTGGTCCCACTCCAAAAGAGGGAAATCATACACCCACAAAGGAGCGTAATTGTCACTCTGCCTAAGCCCGAGACGGTTGCCCATCTCTATGCGCAGTGTCCCCAAAGCCTCCTGTGTCTTTTTCTTGTCACCCGCCAGTATCAAAACCAAATCGCCGGCAGTTGCCTCTACCCTGTTTGCCATGGCTTCAAGCTCCCGGGCAGAATAAAATTTGTCTACCGAAGATTTGACACCATCTTCTGCAACCCTGATGTAAACAAGGCCCTTTGCACCAATCTGAGGCCTTTTGACCCACTCTGTGAGCTCATCCACCTGTTTGCGGGTGTAGAAAGCGGCTCCTTTCACGCAAATTGCCCCCACATACTCTGCAGAATCAAATACCACAAAGTCCTTGCCCGAGGTAAGGTCTATATTGTCACTTCCATTGCGTCCGTCACTTTTGAGTTCACCTATTTTCATACCGAAACGGATATCCGGCTTGTCCGATCCATAAAACTTCATGGCATCGCTGTATGACATACGAGGAAAACTACCCTCAATCTCTTTGCCCAACACATTCCTGAAAAGGGATTTTATCATTCCCTCAAAAGTAACCAGCACATCTTCCCTCTCTACAAAAGCCATCTCACAGTCAATCTGGGTAAACTCCGGCTGGCGGTCGGCACGCAAATCCTCGTCACGGAAACATCTTACAATCTGGAAATAGCGGTCATAGCCAGAGACCATCAAAAGTTGCTTGAATGTTTGCGGGCTTTGGGGAAGGGCATAAAACTCACCTGGATTCATCCTGGAGGGAACCACAAAATCGCGGGCACCTTCCGGTGTTGATTTTATTAGGAAAGGCGTTTCAATTTCCATGAATCCTATGCTGTCCAAATACTTGCGTGTTTCCTGACCCATCCTGTGACGCAACTCCATAGCTTTCTTGAGTGGCCCTCTGCGTAAATCCAGGTACCTGTATTTTGCCCTAAGCTCTTCTCCTCCGTCTGACTCATCCTCTATGGTGAAAGGGGGAGTCACCGAGGCATTCAAAACTTTCAAGGTATCCAGCTTTATCTCTACATCCCCGGTGGCAATCTTGCTGTTTTTGCTGCTCCTCTCTGCAACAACACCCGTAACCTGCACCACATACTCCCGGCCCAGTTTTTCCACCGTCTCATTAAGCTCGTGGCTTACACTATCATCTACAACCAGTTGGGTAATACCGTAACGGTCCCTCAAATCTATAAAACTCATTCCTCCCATTTTCCGGATCCTTTGGACCCATCCGGCCAATGTAACTTTCTCTCCGGCATTGCCAATGCGTAATTGTCCGCAGGTGTGTGATCTGTACATATTGTTTCTTCAAATATTATTCAAGTTGCAAATATAGGAATTATTTGGCAGGAGCATATTTTGCAGCCTCCGGCAAAACAGCCATTATGTTTTTGATCCTGTTGGCATCGGAAGGGTGGGTGCTGAAAAACTCCATAGGAGCACTGTTCTTTCCTGCACTCATCCTGTCCCAGAAACCAGGTGCCACATTAATGTCATATCCCGCCATAGCCATTATTATAAGCCCCAGCCGGTCTGCCTCATACTCATGCTTGCGCGAATATGGAAGCATCACACCCAACTGTGAACCAAGCCCGTATGCAACCTGGAATATAGCCTGTTTCTTTTGGTCTTCGGTTCCAATGTATGCAGAGATTGCCTGCCCCACAGCACCAACCAAAACCTCCTGGCTCATCCGCTCGTTGCCATGTTTTGCCAAAGCATGGGCTATCTCATGGCCCATTACAACAGCAACCAAATCGGGAGTATTTGTAATTGGCATTATCCCCTCGTAAAAAACTATGTTCCCGTTTGGAAGGCAAAATGCATTCACCTGGTCACTCTCTACCAAATCGAACTTCCATGAAATGCCCTCCAGTGCTGCTTCGGCACCATTTTCCCTGACATAACGATCTACGGCACTTGTGATGTTGTGCCCGACCTCCCTTATCATCCTTATGTTGTTGTAATCGTCTGACAACTTTGCCTGACCCATGATCTCTGTATAGGCCTGGTCGCTAAGGGAGGTTATCTCTCCCTGGCTGAAAAGCAACATCTGCTTACGGCCCGTGATAAGAACCTGCCCACAAGCAGCAATCAACACTAACGCCGTTGCAAACATCAATATACGTGATATGCTTTTATTCATGACTGTAGTTTTTAAAAATTATGCTATCTCAAATTTAACTATTTTCTTCCAATTGGTTGGCAGATGCTTCCGAGACAAGGGAGTTGTCAAACGTTTTCTTTGTCTTTAGCCCTAGTTCCTTGAGTTTTGTTGCCTGCAAAATAAGATTGTCGTTTCCTGTGCTTAACTGTTTGTAGGCATCTTCGTACTTCTGTTGCGCTTTTGCCAGGGTATCGCCTACTGCCTCCAGGTTGGAAACAAAACCAACAAACTTGTCGTACATCTTTGCACCCCTGGTGGCTATTGCAAGGGCATTCCTGTTCTGGTACTCCCGTTTCCACAAATCCACTATGAGTTTGAGGGAAGTTATGAGGTTGGTAGGGCTTAGCAAAAGGATTCTTTTGTCATATGCAAAGTTCCAAATCCCGGGGTCTGCCTGCAATGCAGCATTGTAGGCAGGTTCGCTTGGCACAAACATCATCACAAAATCCAATGCTTTGTCATAGTCGTCATAACCCCTTTTGCTCAATTCAGCAATCCTTTCCTTTACTGCAGCAACATGTGCGTCCAGCTCTGCCTTCTGCTCCTGTGGATCAGTGGCAGCAATGTAACGGGTGAACGCATTGAGAGACACCTTGGAGTCTATGATCACATTCCTGTTGTCGGGATATTTGACAATGGCATCGGGCCTCATCTTTTTGTTTTCTGAATCAGACACCAAAGGTTTCCCTGAGTCATCGGTCAACTGCTCTTCCATGAAATACTCCTCTCCCTTCCTGAGCCCCGACATCTCGAGTATCTTTTCCAAAATCATTTCCCCCCATCGTCCTTGGGTCTTTGCCTCACCTTTGAGTGCCCTTGTAAGGTTCCTGGCTTCGTCACTTATTACCTTGTTCAGGTCGGCCAACTCCTTTACCTTTTCTCCCAAGGAGAACCTCTCTTTGGACTCTTTGATGTAAACTTCATGTACCTGTTTTTGGAATTCCGCTATGTTTTTGCCCAAAGGTTCCAGTATGTTGTTCAGGTTGGTCTTGTTCATTTCTGTGAATTTCTGGGACTTGGCATCCAATATCTTGTTGGCTATGTTCTCGAACTCGGTATTGAACCTTTTACCCATCTGCTCTGCCTCTGCTTTTTGCTCTTCCAGTTTTTGCTGCAAGGCTTTGTTGGAAGCCTGCGCCTGTGCCAAAGCCCCTATTGACTCCTCTATCTTTGCCGTATTGGTTTTATGCTGTTCCTTGAGTTCTTTCATATCATTGCCCAAAGATTTGGCTATTGCATTTTTCCATAAGAAGAGCCCCATGAATATTGATGCGATAACAATTGCGATTATAGTTACTGGTTCCATATCCTGACATTTTTTAACCTTACAAAGGTACTAATAGCTCATAAAATAGTTTGCAATTATATCCTATATTTGCAGAGTGTAATCACAGATGAATGAAAAACATACTTAAAGATAAAGAGCTTTGGTTTATCATTGGCCTCTTTGCGGTTCTAAGGATAGTGGCTGTCTCCTTCATGGGACTTATGCCACAAGACGCATATTATACATACTATTCCGACAACCTGGCCCTATCCTATTTTGACCATCCTCCTATGGTGGCATATATGATCAAACTTTTCCTCTCCCTCTTTGGAAAGTCTGTATTTGCACTCCATTTGACAGACTTCATAGTAACCTCGCTAACCTTGGCAATCCTCTTCTTGTTCCTGAAAAAGGTTTTGCAGCCTGTTCAGGTCAAAAGGGCTTTGGTACTGATTGTCACAGCTCCGGTAATCACCATCCTGAGTATAAACACTACCCCCGATGTGCCTCTGCTTTTCTTCTGGTCGCTGACTTTGCTTTTGGCATACAATGCAATAGACAAAGGCAACTGGTACTGGTGGGTTTTGGCGGGTCTGGCTGCAGGGTTTGCTTTCGACAGCAAATACACCGGTGTGTTCCTCCCCGCCGGGCTTTTCCTTTTCCTGCTGGCTTCCAAGGAACATCGCCGTTACCTGTTATCATTCAGGTTCCTGCTTTTTGTCATGGCATTTGCTGTTGCTGTGTCCCCCGTGGTTGTTTGGAACATACAAAACGATTTCATCTCAATCAAATACCAATCTGCCGACAGGGCATCGGGTCTCTCTTCATTTGAGTTTGACCCGGCACTTTTCCCGGGCTTTTTCTTTTCGCAAATGTTATTGGGATTACCTCTCTTTTTTATATCCATATATGCTTCCGGTTATATCCTGGTCAAAAAGTATTTCAAAAAGGAACAAATACAAAAAGGGGTGCTTTTTGCTGCCTCCTTTGCCTTGCCAATGCTCTTTGCATTTACTGCAATTTCATTCATCTACTGGGTAAAGATAAACTGGATAATGCCTGTTTTCTTGTCTGCAACAGTATTGGTTGCCACCTGGCTTAAAAACGACAAGGCAATCAAGAAACAAACCATCTTTTCTGTGGTAGCCCACCTGGGTTTGATTGTCCAGCTTGTCTGGATGCCGGTAATGGTAAAGTCCGATGACACTTGGTTCGGATGGGAAGAGCTTGCCCAAAAGGTAGACCAGCTGGAAAAAGAGAACCCCCGGTATTTTATCTTTTCGGACAATTCCTACAAAATCTCGGCTGCCATCAACTTTTTCAATCATGAACATATATATGCCGGGAATGTGATTGACAAGTTTGCATACCAATTTGCACTTGACAATAAAGACCTTACACATTTGGATGGTAAAGATGCCATTTATGTGACAAGCGAAAGGTACCGTCGCAAAAACCTTGTCAACGGTACCATAGAATCTATGCTGGAAAATCATTTTGAACAAGCC
>JAQWAL010000017.1:0-25461 GCA_028707695.1 Bacteroidales bacterium
TCATTTTCAAAGATCTGCCCAAACTAAAACCGCATCGCTGCGGCGCCTTGTTCCGTTTGGGGAGTGCAAAGATAGGCAACATTTTTCATCTACCAAATTTATTTCAAAAAAATTCTAACCAAAATTGTTGAAAAAATTACAACGCCCTGAAATTAAAGCATAATCTATGAAAATCAAATTTATGCAGTTTATTTGCTTGATGAAAGATATCCCTGAATTGAAACGCTCCTTTATATATTGTTATATAATGATTGTACTTTAAATATGCTTTTACTTGGTATGTGATTTGTTTTTATACTACTCTTCTTACTGCTATTTAATTATGACTAGATAATAATTCTTACCTTTGACGCAATAATTACCAATACCAAACAACATGAATCGGGATAAAATTGTAATCATACCCACATACAACGAGAAAGAGAACATAGAGAAAATAATCAAAGCCGTTTTTTCTTTAGAAGGTAATTTTCACATACTCATAGTAGACGATGGCTCTCCTGACGGCACCGGGAGTATAGTAAAGAACCTGCAGAATGAATTCCCCGAATCACTTCATATTTTGGAAAGGAGAGAAAAATCGGGACTGGGATCAGCCTATATTGCCGGGTTCAACTGGTCCCTTGACAAAGGTTATGAATACATTTTCGAAATGGATGCCGACTTTTCCCATAATCCCGAAGATTTACCAAGACTTTACAATGCGTGTAGCAATGGTGCAGATGTTGCAATCGGCTCCAGGTACTGCAAAGGAATAAGCGTGATTAACTGGCCAATTGGCAGAGTTGTGATGTCTTACTACGCTTCAACTTATGTGCGCAAGGTGCTGGGGATGCAAATATTTGACACAACTGCCGGTTTCAAATGCTATCGACGCAAAGTGTTGGATACCATAGACTTTAACCGAATAAAGATGAGGGGTTACGGATTCCAGATAGAGATGAAATACAATGCCTATAAATTGGGATTCAATATCGAAGAGGTACCCATTATATTCATAGACAGAACAGAAGGCACATCAAAAATGAGCAGTGGAATTTTCGGGGAAGCTTTCTGGGGTGTTTTGAAAATGAGGTTCCGTAAGATAAAACCCAGAAGAACCAAATAATTACAATCTGCATAAACAATAATCCATGTCTTCAAACCTTACCCTAATACAAAATGGTACCATAGTAAATGAGGGCAAATCATTTATTGGCTCCATACTTGTCAAAGATGACAAAATTGAAAAGATTTTTGCAAAAGGGGATGAACTTCCTGATGCCGGTTTTATTATTGATGCAAGCGGTAAACTTATAATCCCGGGGGTTATCGACGACCAGGTCCATTTCAGGGAACCTGGTGCAACACACAAAGGGGATATCGAAAGCGAGAGTGCAGCAGCTGTGCTTGGAGGCGTAACATCATACATGGATATGCCAAACAATAACCCTCCTGCAACAACAATCGAGGCTCTGCAAAACAAAAACAATATTGCACAAGAGAGTTCATACGCCAACTTCTCCTTTTACCTTGGTGCCACAAATGAAAACCTGGACCAAATCCTGAAAGCAAATCCAAGGGAAACATGTGGTGTGAAAGTATTCATGGGATCCTCCACTGGAAATATGTTGGTTGACAACCTTGAATCACTGGATAAAATCTTTAGGCATAGTAAGTTATTGATAGCAACACACTGCGAAGATGAAGTCATAATAAAGGAAAACCTTCAAAAAGCCAAGGAAAAATATGGTGCAGACAATATACCGTTTGCAGAGCATCCTTCAATAAGGAGCAGGGAGGCATGCATTGTTTCTTCACAAAAGGCAATCGATTTGGCAACCAAATACAATGCAAGGTTACATATACTGCACATAAGTACAGAAGAGGAGACATATATGCTTGCAGAGGCAAAAAAATCAAACCCTTCAATCTCCGGCGAAGCATGTGTACACTATTTGTTATTGGACAGCACCATGTACAACACTATGGGAAGCCAAATGAAATGCAATCCTGCCATTAAGGATGTTTCGGACAGAAAGGCTATAATAAAAGCAGTAAAAGAGGGAATCATCAGGGTTGTCGCAACAGACCATGCACCGCATACATTAGAAGAAAAATCGGGAAATTACATCAATTCACCTTCGGGTCTTCCACTGATACAACACAGTCTACAAATAATGCTGGAACTAAGCAAACAAGGCTACTTCACAAAAGAAGAGGTTGTTGACCGTATGTGCCACTCCCCTGCCGTTGCTTTCGGGATAGAGAAAAGAGGCTTTATCAAAGAGGGATACCATGCAGATCTGGTAATAATTGATCCAAACCAGCCAGACAATGAAACCTCATCAAACCCCGCATACAAATGCAAATGGTCTCCCTTTAAAGGTAAAGTATTCAGCTGCTCCATAACTGACACCATAATAAACGGCATACAAATTGTAGCAAACGGGAAGCTCACAGGAAAAAAAGCAGGAAAAAAATTATTATTCAACCATGATGCCAATTAGTAAAAGATCTGTTGTTTACATCTCAGTTTCAATTGCAGTTTTTTTATGGGGAGTCTCCTTTTTATGGAGCAACTCCATACTCCAGCAAGGATTCCCGGTTTTTTCCCTGATGTTTTTCAGGATGACCTTTGCTGCAATCGTTTTATCAATAATATCTTTTTCGCTCAAAAAGGTAACCCGCATAGAAAAAAAGGACTGGGGATGGTTTATGTTGCTGGTTTTTTTAGAACCATTCCTCTACTTCATTGGTGAAACCGTAGGTCTCAAAACACTAGGTTCTCCAACCATAAGCTCTGTTATTATCTCAACTATACCAATATTTGCTCTTATGGCGGGTGTGCTTGTTTACAACGAAAGGATATCCTCTTTCAATACAGTTGGAATAACAATGACTCTCCCTGGTATACTGCTTATTGTATTCGAAAAAGGGGATATTGGCATAGATAAAGGTACCGGGATATTGTTTCTGCTCATGGGAGTTTTTGCTGCTGTTGGCTATTCTCTTGTTGTTAAAAAGCTGGCACATAAATATAACAGCTACACCATAGTTACTTACCAGCACATACTAGGGTCACTCTATTTCCTGCCTTTTTTCGCTTTCCTGGATTTACCCGGCTTTAGCTTATCAATGTTGAATTTTGGAATTTTGAAGCCCCTGCTTTTCCTTTCTGTATTATGTTCTAGCCTGGCTTTCATTCTCTTTATCAACTCCATAAAAGAATTAGGAGTAGCACGCGCAAATATTTTCACATCAATGGTCCCCGTGATCTCTGCTTTCGCAGCTTTCATGATAGGTCAAGACACCATGAGCATCCGTAAAGCATTGGGAGTAATAGTTGTTGTAACGGGTGTCATCATGGCACAGCATAGAAAGAAAACTGCATCTGTATCCTCAAAATCTGGCAATGTTGCTACTCCACCCCTTTCAAAGTAAGTTGTATCCTGCCACGTTTAAGATCTATGTCCAAAACCTTGACTTTTACATGCTCATGCAACTTAACCACTTCGGCAGGATTGGATATATACCGGTCTGCCAGTTGTGAGATGTGAACCAGACCATCTTGCTTGATACCAACATCAACAAACACACCGAAATTTGTGATATTCGTAACCAGCCCTGGTAGGACCATACCAATTTTAAGATCTTCTATGGTATGTACATCCTGCGCAAACTCCATTACCCTGGCTGTTTTCCTTGGATCCAAACCAGGTTTGGCTAGTTCATCCATTATATCTTGCAGTGTCGGAAGGCCAACTTCTTGAGAAACATATTTTTTAACATCTATCTTTGCCCTGCTGTCACTATCCTTCACAAGATCCTTCACGGTTTTTCCAATATCTTTTGCCATTTTTTGGACCAGAGCATATCTTTCTGGGTGTACAGCAGTGTTTTCCAGAGGATTGTCAGCATCAGGAATTCTAAGGAAGCCAGCACTCTGTTCAAAAACCTTTTCTCCCAAACGTTTTACCTTCAACAATTCAACTTTAGACTTGAAAGGACCGTTCTGTGCCCTGTAGTCAACTATGTTTTTTGCGGTTGCCACTCCCAAACCAGAAACATAACTTAGCAAATGCCTGCTGGCAGTATTCAGGTTAACTCCCACCTTATTCACGCAACTAACAACAGTATTGTCCAGAGTCTCTTTTAGCAACGACTGGTCTATATCATGCTGGTACTGTCCTACCCCAAGAGATTTTGGGTCAATCTTTACCAACTCTGCCAAGGGGTCCATCACTCTCCTTCCTATTGATACCGCTCCCCTTACTGTCACATCGTAATCGGGAAATTCCTCCCTTGCGACTGTAGATGCAGAATAGACGGAAGCACCATCCTCACTTACTGAAAATACCTGCAAGCCACCAGGCATAGGGATTTTCTTGATAAACGATTCGGTCTCTCGACTTGCAGTGCCGTCTCCAATGGCTATAACCTCAATTTTATATGCCTCAACCAGATTGCTTATCTTCTTGATTGCTTGCAACTTTTCATTCACCGGAGGATGAGGATAAATTGTATCATTATGCAAAAGCTCGCCTTGAGCATCCAAACACACAACCTTACAACCGGTCCTGTAACCAGGGTCTATGGCCAAGACACGTTTCTGACCTACGGGTGCTGCAAGGAGCAACGCAGTTAAATTCTCACCAAAAACCTTAACGGCATCCCTGTCAGCCCTCTCTTTTGCCATCCTGAAAGCTTCGTTTTCTATTGACGGGTGCAGCAACCGTTTGTAGGAATCAGCAATTGCGCTCTCTACTTGCAAAAGATTATCCTTTGAACCAACCCTTCCGGCACCAACGATTTCCCTTGATATAGCTTTTAATGAATAAGATTCGTCAACATCCAGTTTAATTGACAAATGACCTTCGTTAGCTCCTCTCAACAGGGCCAACAATCTATGAGACGGAATATTGGAAATATTACCTGTGAATTCGAAATAATTCCGGTATTTACTAGACTGTTCGTCCTCCTGAGAAAGCCCCCTTTGTTGCTTGGTTACAACCTTGGCATATTTTGCATACTGGGTTCTTAGTGCTTCACGTACTGTAGGGGTTTCACTCACCATTTCTGCAATTATATCCCTGGCACCCTGCAAGGCCTCTTCTGTATCTGCAACCTGTTCATTCAAATATTTTTGGGCCTCACAATCAATATCCGATATTTTAAATTCCAATAAAGCAAGGGCCAACGGTTCCAATCCTTTCTCCTTGGCAATACTAGCCTTAGTCCTTCTTTTTGGTTTGTATGGCAAATAAATATCTTCCAGTCTATTGGAATCTATGCACTCTTCAATCTCTTTTTCAAGTTCCGGAGTAAGTTTGTCCTGCTCCGAAATGCTTTTCAAAATCGCACCTTTCCTTTTTTCCAATTCCACAAATAAATTGAACAAATGCTTCACCTCTGCCACCTGAACTTCGTCAAGCCCACCGGTCCTCTCTTTCCTGTACCTTGAAATAAATGGTATTGTAGATCCCTCCTCAATCAGAGAAATGCAATTTTCCACTTGCCAAAGAGCTATTGACAGCTCATTTTTTATGTGTTCTAAATAAATCTTATTCATGTGATACTTGTTGCAATTGATCTCTGTAAGCAGAGAAAATTTTAGATTTTGATACAAAACCTTTGTATATGCCATCCCTTGTTGTAACAGGAAGATTCCATGCCCCTGTGGTTTCAAACTTTTTCATGACAACGTCCATTTTATCGTCACAAAAAACAGTGGCTGGCACCTCTTTCATCAACCTGTTTACGTACAACACATTGTACAGCTCTCTATTAAACATTATCTCCCTTATATCATTCAAAAGCACAACACCCTGCAAAACGCCCTTTTCATCCACAACAGGAATCAAATTCCTTTTAGTTGTAGATATGATATTGACAACATCTGCAAGGGTTCCTTTGGGAGATACAGGTTTGAAATCCTTCTCTATCAAATCGGAAGTTTTCAAAAGAGTAAGCACAGCCTGGTCACTGTCATGTGTCAACAACTCTCCATCTTTTGCAATCCTCTTCGTGTAAATTGAATATGGCTCGAAAGTCCTGATTGTTGCAAAAGAGACTACGGATGTTATAATCAAAGGCATCAACAGGACATACCCTCCTGTAATTTCTGCAATAAGGAAAATAGCAGTCAAAGGAGCCTGCATTACCCCAGCCATCAAGCCGGCCATCCCGGCCAAAGCAAAATTCGCTTCCGGCAAAACCTGTATGCCCGTAAGGTTCAAAAACCGGCTTAGTACAAAACCAGCTACTCCTCCAATAAACAGGGTAGGGCCAAATGTTCCTCCTACCCCACCACCTGCATTTGTAAAGGACATGGCCAACACTTTGAAAAACATTATTGATGCAAAAAAAGCAAGCAAGAACCATTCGTTATCCAATAATGGTCCAAACACACTGGGTCCAACAGCACTTACCGCGTTTTCATTCAGCAATGCAGAGAGTGAGTCATAGCCTTCACCAAACAAAGGAGGAAAAAGGAAAATAAGCAATCCTAAAGACAATGCAGAATAAATCCATCTCTTGTATGGATTTACAATACTTTTGATTTTATCTTCCATAGAAAGTGTTGTCCTTGTAAAGTACAAAGAGAGGAAACCACAAAATAGGCCCAACAGGATATATGACGGTATGTTGGATAAATTGAAGCTCTCAATACTGTTGCTAAAAACAACTGCATCACCAAGGAAAAGGAAAGATATGGTTGTTGCAGTTACAGCAGAGACAAGCAATGGAAGTATGGAAGTCATGGATATGTTGAACAACAGGATTTCCAGGGTAAAAAGTATGCCAGCCAAAGGAGCTTTGAATATACCGGCAACGGCTCCGGCAGCACCACAGCCCAATAAAATAGTCATATGTTTGTATGACAAACCCATGATCCTTGCAATATTGGATCCAATGGCAGCCCCTGTATAAACTATAGGAGCCTCTGCTCCAACCGAACCACCAAAACCAATTGTCATGGAACTTGCCACCATGGAAGACCAAGTGTTATGAGTCTTTATTTTTGAATCGTTTTTTGATATGGAAAGCAACACCTTTGTGACTCCATGACCAATATTATCCCTTACAAAGTATTTTACAAACAAGAATGCCAGCAACATCCCCACTCCTGGGTATACCAACAGCAAGAAACTCTCTGCCGTAGTATTGAACCACCCCTTTAACATCCACGCTATAAGATGTATCAGATGTTTGAGCAACACAGCTGCAAGCCCACTGAAGAGACCGGTCACAAATGCTAATACCAAAAGCATCTTGCTTTCGGAAAGTTTTGCCAATTGCCTAGATAAAAACAATATAAGATCTTCAACTTTTCTCATACAGATGCGAAATTAATAAAAAAAGCCGGATTTTAAACCGGCTACCTTTCAAATAGGATGCTCAACCAAGATTAATCGCCACTATCCTCTTCCTCTGAAAATCCAGAAGATGAATCATCATCTGGCAATTCATCCGGATCTCCCCCGTCATCGTCCGAACCTCCACCAAACAGACCTCTTTCAAGGTCCTCGTAATCATCTATTTTAACATCTACCTTCACCAAATATATTGCATCCGGCACTTCAAGTGATATTGCGTAAAAAGAAGTTCCATCTGGTTTGTCAACTTTGAATACTTCATTCATGTAGTCTGCATACCCTCTTGGATATTTTTCCTTGAATGCAGCCATAAGTTCGGGATTCAAATTTGCATAGCTCACAACAGCCCTTCTTTTGGACTGGCGTGAAGGTGAAACAGACTCCTTTCCTTGTGGTTTATTGTTCATTTTCTCCATATATAACTCGCTAATTCATTTTTCAAAATCGGGGTGCAATTATAATGCATTTTTTTATAATATCTTCTCTTTTTTCAGAATTTATCGAAAAAAATTGATTTTTGTTTTTTCTTCTTTTCCATATTTTTTTCAACAAAAATTCCTTTCATGGTAATAGGGTCTATGCCAGCATAAAAAGCAACCGAAGAACGGGTCATGGGAGTAGGTGTGAAATCCTGTACCTGCTCCAGCCTTATACCCCTCAAACTCCTGTTTGAGGCCAACGCTTGCATATGTTTCATGGTACAACCCGGATGTGAAGATATAAAATATGGAATTAACTGGAATCTTTTTTGGCCAGAAATACAAATTTTTTCAAACTCATCTTTCAAAAACACAAAGGAAGAGAAGGATGGTTTTCCCATAGCCTTGAGAACCTGGTCTTCCGTATGCTCAGGTGCCACTTTAAGCCTGCCTGATGTATGATTCAAAACCAGTTCCTTAAAGTAACTTTTACCAGAAGCATCCAAGTAACCCTTACTGTCCAGGAAAAGGTCGTAGCGAATTCCACTTGATACAAAAGTCTTTTTGATTCCTTTTATCCCTTTTGCCTTTTCATACAAATCCAACAAGGGAAAATGGGAATGGTCAAGGTTTTTACAAATAACCGGATAGTTGCAGCTCTCCCTCTTGCATTTCTTGCAAATGTCCAAATTCTTTCCTTTCATCTTGTACATGTTTGCTGTCGGACCTCCCAAATCAGATACCATACCCTTGAAACCATCCATCTTTGACATGTTCTCAAGCTCTTTCAATATTGATTCCCGGGAACGGGACTGTACGAATTTTCCCTGATGCGCAGATATTGTGCAAAAGCTGCAAGAACCAAAACAACCACGGTGTGTGTTTACCGAAAACTTAATCATCTCGTAAGCAGAGATATGCTTGCCGGAATATTTGTAATGAGGTTCCCTTACATAAGGCAAATCATAATAGAGGTCAATTGCTCCATCCTCCTCTGGTTCGTATGGAGGGTTGACCCTTACGTACTTTCCCATACACGGCTCTGATATATAAGCCGGATACCACGAATTGGACTCTTTTTCCACCAACTTGAAATTATGTGCAAAAGCAGCCTTATCTTTCTGTACACATTCAAATGAATCCAACACTATACTCTTGGCCTGCCCTTCATACGGTTTGTCCGAAAGATATGCAATTTGCCGTAATTTGTGCAAATCATGCACACTGCCACCCTTATCAAGAATACCGGCTATCTCCTTTATCGGTTTCTCACCCATGCCATAGACCAGGATATCTGCTCCAGAGTCAAATAAAACAGACGGTTTGAGTTTATCTTCCCAATAATCATAATGGGCAAGCCTCCTCAATGAAGATTCCACACCACCTATTATCACAGGAACTTCTGGATAAATCTCCTTGAGTATCCTGGTATATACCGTAACGGCATAGTCCGGTCTGTGCCCTGCCCGGCCCTCTGGGGTGTATGCATCGTCCGAACGCAACCTTTTGGCAGCAGTATAATGGTTTATCATGGAATCCATAACGCCTGAGTTTACACCAAAAAACAAACGAGGCGCTCCCAATTTCCTGAAGTCCCTCAAATCATCCCTCCAGTTTGGTTGAGGAACTATTGCGACCCTGTAGCCCAAATGCTCCAGGTAACGGCCTATAACGGCTGTCCCGAAAGAAGGATGGTCAATATATGCATCTCCGGTAAAAAGGATAACGTCTATATAGTCCCATCCAAGTTTCTCAACCTCTTTTTTTGTTGTTGGTAAAAACCCTTTGTTGTCTGAATACATTTTACATTCTTTCGGGGAGCTCTATCCCAAGTATTCCCATTGCCATCCTGAGCACTGCAGATATTTTGTCTATCAAAACCAGCCTCTGTAATTTTATGGAAGAATCTTCTTCCCTTAAAATGGACACTTCGTGGTAATACTGGTTGAACTCCTTTGCCAATTCATATGCATAATTAGCTACAACGGCAGGTGAATGTTCCTTTCCTCCCTCCTTTATCTTTTCCGGGAATAAATTGAGCAATTTGATTATTTCCCTCTCTTTGGGGTCAAGTGAAGAATCTGTGATTCTCCCCATCAGTCCCTGCTCTGTAGCTTTCCTTATTATTGACCTTATACGTGCATGAGTATATTGTATGAAAGGTCCTGTATTGCCGTTGAAGTCTATGGACTCCTTGGGGTCAAAGAGCATTGTCTTTTTCGGGTCCACTTTGATAATGAAATATTTCAATGCTCCCAAACCAAGGATCTCAAACAAATGCTCCTTCTCTTCAACCGGCATGTTATCCAGTTTACCTAGCTCCAGGGAGGTCTCCCTTGCAGTATTGACCATATTATCAATCAAATCATCAGCATCAACTACGGTTCCTTCCCTGGATTTCATTTTTCCTTCGGGTAGCTCAACCATACCATAAGACAAATGGTAAATATTGTCTGACCATTCAAAGCCCAATTTTTTGAGCAGTAACCTCAATACCTGGAAATGGTAATTCTGTTCGTTGCCGACAACATAAATATGTTCGTCCAACTTGTATTCAGAGAATCTTTGATGTGCTGTTCCCAAATCCTGGGTCATGTAAACAGAAGTTCCGTCTGCCCTTAAAAGCAATTTTTCGTCCAAACCCTCACTGGATAGGTCACACCACACAGACCCATCATCTTTCGTAAAAAAGACTCCTTTGCCCAGACCCTCCTGAACAAGAGCCTTTCCAAGTAAATAAGTGTTTGACTCATAATAGATCTTGTCAAAAGAGACTCCCATCCTCTTGTATGTTTTGTCAAAACCATCGTAAACCCAACCATTCATGGTTTTCCACAACTCCACAACCTCTTTCTCCCCTTTCTCCCATTTTACCAACATCTGCTGAGCCTCCTTGAGCACGGGAGCATTTTTCTCTGCCTCTTCCTTGTCCATACCACTTTTGACCAAACCATCTACCTGCTCTTTTAGCATATCGTTAAAAGCAACATAGTATTTTCCAACTAAATGGTCTCCCTTAATCCCTGTATTTTGCGGAGTATCCTTTCCAGATAACTTTTGCCATGCCAACATGGATTTGCAAATATGTATCCCCCTATCGTTGACAAGATTTACCCTGATTACATTATGCCCGTTCACTTCCAACAACCTGGCAACGGACCAGCCTAGCAAATTGTTCCTTATATGACCTAAATGAAGAGGTTTGTTGGTATTTGGAGAAGAAAACTCCACCATAACACTCTTGCCTGTTTCTGGTTGTTGCCCCCAATTGTCTGCAGACGATATGGTCTTAAATGTTTCCAGCCAATATCTGTCAGATAGTTTTATGTTCAGAAAACCTTTTACTACGTTGTAGTTTTCTACATCTTCACAACTCCCCTTTATAAAAGCACCAATATCTTCACCTGTCTGTTCCGGGGATTTCCTTGATATTTTCAACAACGGAAACATTACAGCTGTAATATCTCCTTCAAACTCCTTGCGTGTAGCCTGGGTTTGCAACAAATTGGCTGAAGGTTCAACACCATATACCTTTAACACTGCCTCTTGGACCAAATTTGCAATTAACTGTTCTGGATTCATAATATATTTTTAAATAATAACCTAACTCGCAAAATATTTTTTCATCTCCCTCTTTACCTTGGGGGCAAGTACAAACATTGTCAACATTGTCGGGAAAGCCATCAATGCATAAGCACTATCCACAATCCCCACCACTACATCTAAAGATATGACAGAACCCACAACCAGCATCAATAGGAAAAAGTAGTTGTAATACTCTGCATATTTCGCACCAAACAAAAAACTGGTACATTTCACTCCGTAATAGGAGTAGGAAAACATGGTAGAAAATGCAAAGATAGTAACCATAAACATTAATAAATAATTTCCCAGGCCAGGAATTGATCTTTCAAAGGAATTCATAGCAATCTCGATTCCCTGTATTTGTGATACTTCATAATTGCCATTGATCAAAATTGCCAAAGCAGTCAAAGTACATACCAATCCAGAATCTATTGAAGGCCCAATCATGGCAACCAACCCTTCCCTGATTGGCTGTTTGTTCCTGGATGCACCATGCATCATGGATGCAGTTCCCACACCTGCTTCATTTACAAGGGTAGCCCTCCTTACTCCTATAATGATTGCAGTTCCGGCAAGTCCGCCTGCCCCAGCCTTGAAATTGAATGCACCTTCAAAAATGGAAGAAAAAACAGCCGGAACCTCTGGAAGGTTTGTGAAAATAATGTATGCAACCAAGATAAAATAAAGGGCAACCATTCCAGGAACAACCTTTGAGGAGACTTTTGATATCCTTTTTATTCCTCCAAGAATCACCACCGAAACCAATGCACAAATTGTAACGCCAATGCCAAGTTTAATTCCGAATGTAGCTTCCAGGCCGGTATCATGGTGTAATACGGAAGTAATCGCCTCTGTGAGTTGGTTCGCCTGCCACAAGCATAAAGTACCAATCAAACCAAAAATCGAGAAAAAAACAGCCATTGGTTTCCACTTAGGGCCTAATCCTTTTGTTATCATATACATAGGCCCTCCCTGAAGTTCTCCTTCGGAATCTTTTCCTTTATACATGATTGTGAGCGAACCCTCAAAGAATTTGGTTGCCATCCCAGCTGCAGCACTTACCCACATCCAGAAAATAGCACCAGGACCACCCATTGTGATTGCCACTGCCACACCGGAAATACTGCCCATACCTACAGTGGCGGCTATGGCACTAGTTAAAGCCTCAAAAGAACTGATTTGCCCCGGAGCATCATTATCCTTGGATTTAAGAGCTTTAATTGCTCTCATGTAATAACGGAATGGTACAAATCCAGAGTAAATCATGAAAAAGACACCTCCTCCTATCAGTACTACAAAAAGAGGCATTCCCAACATGTCGCTGAAACTTGTGATATAACCTTCAATGGTTGTCCAAAAATCTTTCATAATAAATGTTTATGGTAAGTTAGTATAATTGTTATTGTCAAGCCCCAACTTTTTTGCTGCAAAATTGACAGTGGTTCCTTGCACCATCAATGAAATGATTGTTGTGAAGAAAACTATATTGAACATCAACCCTGCATTCACTTGCCCTTCAATCAAAGGATATGTGGCAAAAACAATTGGCACGGCACCTCTCAACCCTACCCACGAAACATAATGTTTGGTTTTTGTTCCAATTCCCTTGAAAGGCAACAAAGACAAGAATACGGAGAAGGGTCGTGATATGATAATCATGGCAAAGGAGATGACAAGCCCTATGGCTACTATGTCAAATGAAATCAAGTCTGTCGGATTTACAAGCAAACCGAGTGAAAGGAACAATACCAATTGGCTCAACCACGCAATTCCATCAAAGAAAGTGTAAACAGATCCGTCACATTGTTTTTTACTATTCCCTATTACGAGACCCGAGATGTAAACGGCCAAAAATCCGTTTCCACCAATAAGGTCAGTAAAGGAAAAGGTAAAGAAAAGGGATGCCAGCAAAAGGATATGGAACAAGGACCTGCTTTCGAAATGGACTTTGTTTAAAAAAAAGAGGGTAGCATTTGCAATCCCATAACCACAAGCAGCACCAATTCCAAACTGAGTCAATAATTTCAAAAAGAAAGACAAAACCCCAAAATGGCCGGTCATGGACATGTTCAAAAAAATTATTGTCAACATGAATGCCATAGGGTCATTACTCCCGCTCTCCAACTCAAGCAAAGGGCGTATATTGTTTTTGAGAGAGACTCCTTTTGACCTGAGTATTGAAAAAACCGATGCAGAATCTGTAGAAGACATTATTGAAGCCAACAACATCGATTCTGGTAAAGTAAAGGAAATAAAACTAGTATAAATATTGGTAATAAAATAAATTATTGATCCGGTAAACAAAGTGGTCAACAACACACCTACAGAAGAGAGCATGAGACCCGGTCCCAAAACAGGTTTGATCTCCTTTACGTTTGTATCCAACCCTCCGGAAAAAAGGATCACGCTCAAAGCAACCAAACCCACAAACTGTGCTATATAAGGGCTATCGAATTCAATTCCGAATCCGTCACTACCAAACAACATCCCAACACTCAGGAACAACAACAGTACAGGAATACCAAACTTGTACCCTGCCTTGCCGGCAAGTATGCTCAAAAAAAGGAGCACAGAGCCAATCAGCAATACATTTTCCGTTGTTAAATCCATAACCCACCTTATTTCATTTATGAGTCACAAATATAAAAAAAGGGCTTGTAACCAAACCCTTTTTTGTATCAAATATATTTAAAAATAAATTGAGCAGTAAGATTATTTCAAACCCCTGTTCTTAAGAAGGGCATCAATTCCTGGCTCAGATCCCCTGAAGTTCACATATAACTTCATGGCGTCATCTTGTCCTGCCCTGGCTAGGATTTCGTTACGGAATTTTGTAGCCACCTCTTTGTTAAAAATATCACCGGTTTCAACAAATGCCTGGTATGCATCACTATCCAGAACTTCTGCCCATATATATGAATAATACCCTGCTGTATAACCACCTCCAAATGTATGGTTGAAATAGGTACTCCTGTATCTTGGAGGAATTTGCTTAATAAGACCCAGTTTATCCATGGATTCTTTTTCAAAATCCAGTACATCAAGGTTTTCAGGAATGGAGGTCAAAACATGGAAATCCATGTCAAGGAAAGAGGCCGCCAGATATTCTGTAGTGGCAAAACCTTGTCCGTATTTGCCGGCATTCACTAGTTTATTTACCAACTCCTGAGGTATAACCTCTCCTGTTTCATAATGCTTTGCATACTGGTTCAAAACTTGTGGTTCAAAAGCCCAGTGCTCCATGATTTGAGACGGAAGTTCTACGAAATCCCGGGTCATTCCGCCAACACCGTAATAATTCACATCTTTCAACAGACTTGCAAGTGCGTGTCCAAACTCATGGAAGAAAGTTTCCACCTCATCGGTGCTCAAAAGTGCCGGCTTATCGCCTATTGGCCTTGTGAAGTTGCCGACAATTGTAACCAAAGGGGCAACCCTTTCTCCGTTTGAATAGACCTGTGAACGGAAGCCGCTGCACCATGCACCGCCCCTCTTTTGTGCAGGACGTGCAAACATATCCATGAACAAGATTCCCAAATGAGAACCATCCTGGTCTTTACACTCGAAAGCTGTTGCCTCTGGATGAGGCAATGGTGTGTTGTCTATCTGGGTAAAGGTGATACCATAAAGTTGGTTTGCAACATAAAATATTCCATCCCTCACATTTTCAAGTTTGAAATATGGCCTGAGTTGATCATCGCTCAGGTTGAATTTGCTGGACATGGCCTTTTCAAAGTAGTATCTCCAGTCATATGCTTCCAGTTCTGTAACACCATCTTTTTTGGCCAGTTCCGTCATGTCTGCCAACTCCCTTTTTGCACTTTCCAAAGCAGGAGTCCATATTTGGTTAAGGAGACCATATACAGCTTCCGCATTCTTAGCCATCCTGGATTCCAGCTGATATGCTGCAAAATCTTCAAAACCCAGGATATTTGCCCTTTGCAACCTCAAAGTCACAAGTTTTTCTATTACCTCCTTATTGTCATTCTCATTATTGTTATTGCACCTGTTCAGGTAAGCATCCAGTATTTGCTTTCTCAACTCACGTTTGTCAGATTGCTGAAGGAAAGGTATGACACTAGGATTATCCAGTCCAAACACCCATTTCCCGGGATATTCGGTATCATCATCAGCTCTTTTGGATGCAGCTTTCAAAGACTCGGACAAGCCAGACAGATCCTCTTCATTGTCAATGACCAATTTGAAGGCTGCAGTCTCAGCCAAAAGGTTTTGGCCAAAAGCCAGTTGCAAAGCAGAAATCTCTGCATTGATTTTTTTAAGTTCCTCTTTCTTTTCTGCAGGTAACTCAGCTCCACTCCTTACAAAATCTTTGTACATCTCTGTCAGAAGCCTGGTCTGCTCCGGGTTCAGCTCCAAGGTTTCTATCTTTTCGTAAACTGCCTTTACTCTCTGGAAAAGACCTTCGTTCAAAGAAATTTCATTGTAATGTTTGCTTGTAAGAGGAGATATCTCCCTTGACAAAGCCAAAACCTCTGGTGAGGCATAAACAGAATTTAGACTTGAGAAAACAGGTGAAATCTTACTCAACAAACGTCCTGAATTGTCAAATGCTACAATTGTGTTTTCGAAATCAGGCTCTTGGGTGTTGTTCACAATAGCCTCTATTTCGGCCTTGTGTTGTTCCATTGCCTCCAAGTATGCAGGCATGAAATGTTCCAGTTTTATCTCTTCAAACGGAGGAATCCCGAATGGAGTGTTCCATTCAGAAAGCAGAGGATTTTGCCCCTTGTCTGCCGAACATGAGGAAAGTATTGCTCCTGCGGCAATAAACAGAATCATAAGTTTTTTCATATATTAATGTATTGTTTGGTTAGAAGCATTTATCCAAGGTAAGATTTCAACAGCTTACTACGTGCACTGTGCCTTAATCTTCTGATGGCCTTTTCTTTGATTTGCCTGACTCGTTCACGTGTAAGGCCAAAATGTTCACCAATCTCTTCCAGGGTCATCTCCCCGGTTCCTATTCCAAAGAAGTATTTTACAATATCCCTCTCCCTCTCGGTGAGTGTAGAAAGGGCACGCTCAATCTCTTTGTTAAGTGATTCGTTTACAAGTCCCCTGTCGGCATTAGGCGAATCACTGTTCACAAGAACATCCAGCAAGTTGTTATCCTCGCCATCTACAAACGGCGCATCCACAGATACATGGCGACCGGAAACCCTCAAAGTATCCGATATCTTCTCTTTTGGGATATCCAGAATTTCCGACAGCTCTTCAGGCGAAGGCATCCTCTCGTTTTCTTGTTCGAATTTGGAAAGAGCTTTGTTTATCTTGTTCAGGGAGCCTACTTGGTTCAAAGGCAACCTTACAATCCTGGATTGCTCTGCAAGAGCTTGCAAAATGGACTGCCTGATCCACCAAACGGCATACGATATGAATTTGAATCCCCGGGTTTCATCGAACTTCTCTGCGGCTTTTATCAAACCAAGGTTTCCTTCGTTAATTAAATCGGGCAAACTAAGCCCCTGGTTTTGATATTGTTTTGCCACAGATACAACAAAACGGAGATTGGCCCTGGTCATTTTTTCCAAGGCCTCTTGATCTCCTTTCCGTATTCTCTGAGCTAACTCAACTTCGTCTTCAACAGTTATTAGTTCCTCTCTTCCAATCTCTTGTAAATACTTATCAAGAGATGCGCTCTCCCTGTTGGTAATTGATTTGGTTATCTTAAGCTGTCTCATCTATTATTAAAGGTAATATCCTGCAAAGTTAATAAAATTCGGTATACGCCGCAAAAAATCAGAGACCCATACCGTAGTACATTACCTTCCCGTCAGGATAAACGCCCTCAATTAGTAAAGATCTTCTGCTCCTATTTATTACAGATTGCAACTCTTCTATGCTTGAAACCGGAACCTGGTTAATATGAGTGATTGTAAAGCCCTCTTTGATACCAGCTTCCATAAATTTTCCAGCTGACACTTTAATGACCCTCACTCCTCCGTTTATTCCAAGGTTCTCAATTTCATCTTTTGAGGCATCCCTTACCTCGGCTCCGTATAACCTCAAAAGACCCTCTTGACCATCCGAAATCATTGCAATCTGATCTGTCCTGCCTTCTAATACAATCGACAAATCTTTTTGTTTACCATCTCGTACAATTTCCACTGAAATTTTGTCTTTGGGCCTGTACCTGTTCACAAGTTCCTGTACAGCAGGAGATGATGTAACCTTAATACCATTTATTGATAAAAGCACATCACCTGGTTTGACACCTGCCTTATCTGCAGGGCTATCCTTTACAACATCTGCAATATAAACCCCGTCATTGTTTCCCAGGTTCTTTTCATTTGCAAGTTTGCTGTCAATATCCTGCATGGAGATACCCATCATAGCCCTTTGCACTACTCCAAAATCCATGAGATCGTCCACAACCTTCTTTACAATGGTGGTTGGAACAGCAAAAGAATAACCGGCAAAGTCACCAGTCCTGGATGCTATTGCTGTGTTTATCCCAACCAATTCTCCTCGGGTTGTGATCAATGCCCCGCCACTATTTCCTGAATTGACAGCTGCATCGGTTTGTATAAAAGATTCTATTTTGAATTCGCTGGACATAGAGGGCATGCTCCTGGCTTTTGCGCTTACTATTCCGGCAGTAATAGTAGACCTAAGGTTATATGGGTTACCTATGGCCAAAACCCACTCTCCCAGTCTCAATGAGTCAGAATCACCGAACTTGAGATACGGCAGATTCTTTGCATCTATTTTTAGTAATGCAATATCTGTAACAGGATCGGCACCTACTAACTTGGCTTTAAAAACATTATTATTTTCAAGGGTAACTTCAATCTCATCTGCACCATCAATAACATGGTTGTTTGTCACAATGTAACCTTCTGGATTTATGATCACACCGGAGCCGGCCCCTACTTGTTCCCTTGGCTGTTGCTGAGGTCCATAACCAAAAAAGAAATCAAAGATTGAATAAGGTTGGGTTGTACCTTTCTTGACAACCTTGACATGGACTACAGCTTTGACTGCATTTTCGGCAGCAAATGTAAAGTCCGGGAACTCATCCGGTACATAATTTGCCTTGTGGAACAAAGATGATTCCCCCTCGTATACATAAGAAGAAGATTTTGACTTATCTGTCAAACTGAAAACGGCATAAGAGGTAATTCCGCTAATCAATACGGTTATAAACAAATAGAGATAAAAATTCTTTTTCATAACATTTTCCTTTTTCCTGAATAAAAAAACAAATTATATGCCATAACGTATTTTTTTTATCTTTGTAAAAAATATAAGGTTATGAAGTTTGTAGTATCCAGTACAGAGCTTTTAGCTCGTCTTTTATCGGTTTCAAGGGTTATATCATCAAAAAATTCCCTGCCAATCCTGGACAATTTCTTGTTTGAATTGAAAGATGGTTATTTGAACATTACTGCCTCGGACCAGGAAACAAGCCTCAAGGCGGGCATGGCAATAGACAACGTAACAGAAGAGGGTGAAATAACTGTTCCTGCAAGGCTTTTGGTAGATTCACTCAAGGAATTTGCAGATATACCACTGGAATTCAAAACAAATGAAAATACCACATCCATAGAAATGGTATGGGCCAATGGTAATGCAATCTTGCCTTGCACCACTGCAGAGGACTATCCGGAAATGGCTGCACTCTCTGCAGATTCATCTGTTTTTGGAATCAACTCCCAGGTATTGCTAGAAGGCATAAACCGCACCATATATGCTACTGCAGAAGAAGAATTACGCCCGGTTATGAATGGTGTCTTTTTTGACATAGACAACGATGCACTTACCCTGGTGGCTTCGGATGCACACAAACTGGTATGCTACACCCGTCATGACATAAAGTCAGAAAACAAGTCATCCTATATTCTCCCAAAAAAACCAGCCTCCATACTCAAGAATCTTCTAACGAAGATAGACCAGGATGTCAAAATAAGTTTCGACAACCGGAACGCTCATTTTGAATTTGAATCATTCGTGTTGGTTTGCAGGCTTGTAGAAGGTAATTATCCTGCCTACCGGTCTGTGATTCCAAAAAACAACACAAACAAACTGACAATAAACCGTCAGGATTTCCTAAATTCCCTACGTAGGGTATCAGTGTGTTCAAACCCTGCCAGCAGCTTGATCAAGTTAAAGATGACATATAACCAACTGGTAATTTCTGCACAGGATCTTGATTTTTCAACAGCTTCCAATGAGACATTGAACTGTCAATACGACGGTGACCACATGGAAGTTGGCTTCAAATCCTCTTTTTTAATAGACATCCTCACAAACCTTCCATACACAGATATCTCACTTGAGATGTCGGATCCATCCCGGGCAGCTTTGATTTTACCTTCCGGAAACAGTGATAAGGACGAGGAAATCCTAGCTCTTATAATGCCAATGCTTGTAAGTGCATAACCCAATTCCAAATGAAATTAAACTTAAAGAACCCACTCCTTTTTTTTGATATAGAAAGCACAGGCCTTAATGTTGCTTCTGACAGGATTGTAGAAATCAGTGCCTTAAAAATCCTGCCTAATGGCGATCAAGAGCTAAAAACCAGGAGATTGAATCCAACGATACCAATTTCGCCCGAAGCACAAAGCGTGCATGGCATATCCAACGAAGACGTTGCCAATTGCCCTACATTCAAAGAAGTTGCAAAAAGCCTTGCCAACTGGATGTCTGGGTGTGATTTTTCCGGATACAATGCAATCCGTTTTGACATACCGCTACTTGCAGAGGAGTTCCTCCGGGCCGGTGTGGATTTCGATTTCAGGAAAAGGAAGATTGTAGATGTCCAGAACATATTCCACAAGATGGAACAAAGGACATTAAGTGCCGCTTACAAATTCTATTGCAACAAAGATCTGGAAAATGCACACTCGGCAGAAGCCGACACAATAGCTACATTCGAAATACTGGAATCCCAATTGGACAGGTACAAAGAGACTCTGCAAAATGATGTCAGGTTCCTGGCCGATTTTTCTACCAAATCCAAAGCATTGGATTATGCCGGCAGGATTGTACTTGACCAAGACGATAATCCGGTCATCAATTTTGGCAAACACAAAGGCAAAAAAGTTTCAGATGTCCTAAAAAAAGATCCTGGTTACTACTCATGGATCATGAACGGGGAATTCACGCTGGACACAAAACAAGTATTGACAAACTTGAAAATACAATTGGAAAACAGTCAATAACAGTGAATATAATTGTAAGTGACTTTACCGGTGACAATTTTCATTTCAGGACAGACAATACCCTGACCAGAGATTGCTTCAATGATTATTATTTGCCCGATTTTTTGGATGGAACAGTCGTTTCTGCAGGAATAGCATTTAGATTGGACAAGCCGGCCAAAAGAGTACAACAGGAATTTGCCCACAGGTATATAACTTCGTTCACACCGGGACTAATCCTATATGGGATTCCGGCAAAGGGTATTATTGGGGAATCTGCTCAAACCATAAGGATTTCACTTGATCAAAGTACAATCATACCGCTGGGACTCCAGCAAACAGACTCAGTGCAAAACTCGGTTTTGACCCTTAAAACAGGTACCGCAAACCACAGATACAACCTTAACAGCAAGATAATCACGGAAACAGTCAAATTGCTGCTGGAAAAATTATCTGGTTTTTTCACGTTCAAAACAGGTGACATAATTTTTGCAGAGTTTGAACGGTTACCCCTGAATAAGCCAAACGACACAATTTCGCTGGAATCAAATCAGTCTGCGCTTGTAGACCTGAGAATAAGGTAAGCCGCCTCTTCTCCTGCTTTCTTGCCCGTAGAAAAAGCTATCTGGAGGTTGTAACCTCCGGTATCGCCATCCAGGTCAAGGATCTCACCTGCAAAAAAAAGGTTTTCACATATCCTGGATTTCATTGTCTTGGAATAAATTTGATCAAGAGATACTCCCCCCGCCGTAACAACAGCCCTTTCATAGGATGTGTATGATACAATGGACAACCTCCAATTTTTCAAAGCGTCACAAAACAAACCAGAAAACTCTTTTTTGGACATCGATTTGGCAGAGACATCCAACTTGTTTCCCTCCATGAAAAAACTGACAATGGCACTTGGCATGAAATTGAGGGCAAAAGTTTCGTAAGAACTTCCCTGGAATTGCTCCAACTCTTTGTTTATTCGTGATTTCAACTGCTCTTTACCTACAGCTGGTTTCAAGTCTATACTCAGGGAGCATTTGTTGCCATTTGAAATTGCCTTTACAGCCTTTCTGCTGACACGGAAACCCAATGGCCCCTCTATACCATTGTTTGTAAAGTCAATATCCCCAACTTCTTCCTGTACCACATCACTTCCTACCATAAGGCTCATCGCAATGTTTTTCAAGGTCAATCCAGCCAGGTTTGAATCATAACCAATAGGCATTAAAGCAGTAAGCGATGGAAACCTCTCAGTGAGAGTATGACCTGACTTTTGCGCAAACATATAGCCATCACCTGTAGAACCTGTAGAAGGATATGACAACCCTCCTGTAGCTACAACCAAAGCGTTGCAATCATACATCTGTCCCCTGCAAACAACCCCGGTCACTACAGAATCACTTACAACAATATCTTCTACAGCACTATTGTAAAACACCTTGACTCCTAGCTTCTCCATTTCACCTACCATTGCATCCACCAAAGTGACAGCACGACCACTTTTTGGAAAAACTCTCTCTCCCCTCTCCACAACACTTTCTACACCAATGGATTCAAAAAAAGCTATAGTATCTTGATTTGAAAATGAATGGAAAGAGTGTTTCAGGAACTTTTTGTTGGGATGTATGTGGCTTGAAAATTCCTGCCAATCTTTGATGTTGGTGAAATTACACCTGCCTTTGCCGGTAATCATTAATTTCCTGCCAGCCCTCTCCCTCTTCTCTAACAGGGTAACATCAACCCCTTTTGAAGCTGCCGTAATTGCAGCCATCATACCTGCAGCACCTGCCCCTATTACTATCAAACTTTGATTATCCATTTGTTTTTTAATGCTAATTTTGCAACAAATATAGTCAATATGAATACCAAACTCATAGTTATATCAATTTGCTCTTTTCTAATTGCGGCTTGCAACTTGAACGAGAATGGAAAAGGGGTACAGGATGGTCACCAATCGAATGATTATGCCACCTATTTCCAATTGGAAGAACTCGAAAATGGAAACAGGATTTTATCTGTGAATGAAAACTGGAGCGGAAACAAAATTACCAAAAGTTTCTTGTTACAATCAAAAGGCACAAAAAGCACTGGCAATATTCCGGATCACATTCAGATTATCCAAACCCCGGTAAAAAAAGTAGTTTGCATGTCAACCAGCCATATAGCATACCTCTCATTATTGGGAGAGGTCGAATCGTTAAAAGCTATTTCCGGAGCCCAATATGTAAGTGACTCCTTGGTAGCATCCAAAATCAAAAACAACCAAATATTGGACATAGGTTTTGAATCTTCATTAAACTACGAAATGCTCATGCAGATTGATCCGGACATAGTATTCACATATGGGATCAGCGGCGAAAACAATCAGTATATTAAAAAAATCATCGATGCAGGGATAAATGTTGTGGTTGTTGGAGATTATATGGAAGGAGACCCCTTGGGCAAGTTGGAGTACCTAAAGTTTTTTGGTGCATTCTTCGACAAAAAGGAGATTGCAGACTCCCTATACAAAACCATTAGCAACAGGTATTCAGAGGCTCAGCAAAGAGTGGCGGATATCAAAGAAAAACCGGTGATATTACTCAACGCACCATGGAAGGATGTTTGGTACATCCCTGGCAAAAACAATTACATGAGCCATTTGATAGAAGATGCTGCCGGTGAGGTACTATTGAGTAAACCCGGAGACATACATTCATATGCCCACAGCCTCGAAAATGTAGTGACCATGGCATATGAGGCAGATTTATGGCTCAATCCCAATTTTTACCAAACCCTCGACCAACTGATGCAAAGCAATCCTCTTTTCAAAGAACTTCCGGTTTTGAAAAGGGGAAAGGTATTCAACAACATCAAAAGAGATACTCCCGGGGGAGGAAGTGATTTCTGGGAATCAGGAGTGGTCCGGCCCGATGTTATTTTGAACGATTTGATCAATATAATCCATCCAGAGTGTGGAAATAAAAAGGAGCTTGTCTATTACAAGCTCCTTGAATAATCTGTCTGGTTTTTGTCCAGATAATATTATTTGTACTCCATGGCTTTTTCGGTGCCCTTGAGAACAGACAACCCGTTCATTGCCAATGCAGACATTTCGTCCTCTCCAGGGAAAATCTTCACATCAGAGATAAAGCTAACCTTTGACGAAATTTGTTCCATCAACTTTGTACCATAGGCAATGCCTCCGGTAATAAGAATAGCATCAACCTTTCCCTCAAATACAGTTGCCATTGAACCAATTGCTTTTGCAACATTATATGCAAATGCATCCGACAACAATGTAAACTTTGGATCTCCCTCCTCTACTTTCTGCTCGACATAGCTGAATGAATTGGTTCCCAGATGAGCAACCAATCCTCCTTCTCCTGTAATCATCTTCTTAACCTGATCAAGAGTGTATTTTCCCGAAAAGCAGAGTTGCGCCAAATCATAAGCAGGCAATGTTCCAGATCTTTCCGGAGAAAAAGGACCCTCCCCGTTCAAGGCGTTGTTGACATCTATCACACGTCCCTTGCAATGAGCCCCTACTGAGACCCCTCCGCCAAGATGGGCCACTATAAGGTTCAAAGAGTTGTAATTTTTGTTGATTGCTGTGGCATAACTCTTGGCTATGGCTTTTTGATTCAATGCATGGAAGATGGACCTCCTTTCAAACAACGGATGCCCTGTTATCCGGGCTATTGGAGAGAGCTCATCCACAACCACAGGATCGGCAATATAAGATTTGCATCCTTCTATGCCCGATGCAAGGTCAGCGGCAATGATACCACCCAAGTTGCTGGCATGTTCCCCACCCACGCCTATCCTAAGGTCTTCCAGCATCTTCTCATTTACTTCGTAGATCCCGGATTGTATAGGTTTTACCAAACCGCCTCTGCCTACTACCACAGAAATATTGGAAAGGTCAATGTCATTCTCTTTGAGAGCTTTCAGAATTGTCTCTTTCCTGAACTGGAACTGGTCGGTGATTTTGGCAAATCCCGACAAATCTTCTGACGTATGCCTGAGAGTTGTCACAAACAACTGTTTATGTTCTTTGAAAACAGCTATTTTGGTTGAGGTAGAGCCGGGATTTATGGCCAATATAAGTTGTTTCATACTACTTTGCTGTTAAGGCAGCCAATGCAATTGAATTCAACTTGGTATCTATGCTGTCTGCCCTGCTCGAAAGCACACAAGGGGCTTTTGCCCCTGCTACTATTGCTGCCTGTTTGGCACCAACGCAAAGCTGGGTATTCACTTTGTAGAATACATTTGCTGATTCAAGGTTGGGGAAAACAAGGCAATCTGCATCACCAGCCACAGGACTGACCAATTTCTTGACAGCAACTGCCTCTGCCGACAAAGCCACATCCAAAGCCAAAGGTCCATCTACAAAACAGCCCGAAATTTGACCACGATCTGCCATTTTGGAAATTATGGCAGCATCCACACAAGCCTGCATACCTGGCAACATCTGCTCAGTCGCAGTAATTATTGCCACTTTTGGTTTTTCGATTCCCAAAGCTTTTGCAGTCTTTACCACATAATTTGTGATGGCAATCTTTTGGTTAAGGTCTGGTGCCGGTATAACAGCTATATCACCTAAAACAAGTAGTTTATGGTACTGAGGATTGGAAAGTACCGTAACATGGCTCAAAACTGCCTTTGGAGGCAACAATCCTTTCTCTTTGTTCAATATAGCCCTCATATACTTGTCTGTACTGCAAAGACCTTTCATAAGTATATCACCTTCCCCATTGTTTATCAGGTCCACTGAGAGTGATACTGCCTTGAGTTCGTCTTCTATAGGGACAATCTTGAAGATAGCAGGGTCAATTTTTTCATCGGTACACACCTGGCGAATCATTTTCTCGTCACCAACCAATGTAGCATCCACTATTCCCGCTTCTACCGCAAGCCTTGCTGCATTGATTGTATGGTCATCCACAGCCCATGCAG
>JAQWAL010000017.1:25561-33556 GCA_028707695.1 Bacteroidales bacterium
TCAATTTTTTCATCGGTACACACCTGGCGAATCATTTTCTCGTCACCAACCAATGTAGCATCCACTATTCCCGCTTCTACCGCAAGCCTTGCTGCATTGATTGTATGGTCATCCACAGCCCATGCAGCAACCAGCCTCTTTTTTGGTTTTGACCTCAATTGGTCAAAGATCTGTTCAAATGTAGTTATCATTCTGTTTTTATCTTTTGATTATTTATTGAGAATATTCATTGTATCCTGGGCAATTACCAACTCTTCGTTAGTGGTAACTGTAGTCATCTTGACAACCGAATCTGGTTTGGACAAAATAACATCCTTACCCCTTACACCTTTGTTTGCGTCAGAGTCAAAATCAAGGCCAAGGTAACCTAAATGGGTGCCTACCATTTCACGGATATGTGGGTCATTTTCGCCTATACCTCCGGTAAATACAATCATGTCCACACCACCCATTGCGGCCGTGTATGCCCCAATATATTTAAGAACCCTGTAATACAAGATGTCCAAAACAAGTTGGGCCCTTTCATCGCCCTTGGCTGCTGCACTTTCAATATCCCTGGCATCAGACGAAGTACCAAATACTCCAAGGAATCCACTTTTTTTATTCAACAATGAATTAATACCGGCAGAATCAAGACCCTCTTTTTCTTGTATGAAAGTTACAATCCCAGCATCAATGTCTCCACTTCTGGTTCCCATTATAAGTCCCTCCAAAGGAGTGAAACCCATTGAAGTGTCAATAGATTGTCCATTTTTGATAGCGGTTATTGAACTTCCGTTGCCCAAATGGCAAGTGATAACCTTGGATTTTTCAAAATCCAGTCCGGCCAAATCACACGCCTTTTTGCCAACGAACTTATGGCTGGTGCCATGGAAGCCATACCTCCTGATTTTGTGTTTTGTATAATATTCATATGGTAATGCATACATATAAGCATGTTTTGGCATAGTCTGGTGGAAAGAGGTATCAAAGACAGCTACCTGAGGCGTAGATGGCATCAATGTTTCTATTGCATGTATACCCAATAAGTTTGCCGGGTTATGCAGAGGTGCAAGTTCACATAGCTTTTCTATACCTTCAATGACGGATTTGTCAACCAGTTTGCTACTGTCAAAAAATTCTCCACCATGGGCAACCCTGTGGCCAACGGCGTTGATGTCCGAAAGTGAACTCAAAACGCCTTGCTTTTGATCCACCAAAATATCAAGCACTTTCTTGATACCCTCTGTGTGGTTGGGTATATTCCCCTCAGTTTCATATTTGTCTTTGCCACTCACCCTGTGAGAGAGTATACCTGTTTCCAGGCCAATCCTTTCTACCAAACCTTTAGCCAAAAGGTTGTAATCGGAAGCACTTTTCATATCAAGTACTTGATACTTGATTGAAGAACTGCCGCAGTTCAATACCAATATTACCATAAAATATATTTTATTAATTAATTTTTTTCTCTTTTTGATGAATCAATCCTGCAAATTTAATATAAAATACCTGATTTTTCATACTAAAATATTACTGTAAGTGTAATTTTACACAAAACGATTATAAGAGTGGTATCAAAATCTCCTGTTTTCTTCTATTCAGCACTCTACCTTTCAGGAATAGTGTTTAGTAATTGTAATGACATTCCTGCTTCCCTTTTTCATCACTCAACGCTGTTTTTCCTGTTTCTGTCATTTGTTATATATAAGTTGGACAAACGGAAAGGATTAGTAACAACCAATATCCTTCTTGGATTCTGTTTGTTCATGACCACATTCCTTGCTGGTGCCTGGAATATAAATAACTCTGCATTTGCAAATAAAAATTTGAAAAGCTTCATAAATCAACAAGAATCTCCAGTCAACTTGCAATTGGTAATAAAACAAAAAGCAAAGACCTCAAACAAAACCAGCAGCATTTTGGTCTATTCCAAAAAGCACAAAGAGCATATAATATTATATTCCTACCACAAAGAGGCGTTTGAAAAGTTGATTCCGGGAGATATCCTGGATATTGGCCTGAAATTGAATAAAACAACTCCATCAAAAGATTATCTGGGATATTACCAATATTTGGAATCCATCAGATGTTTCAATTATAGTTTTGTCACAGCATCCGAAATAGAGAAATCATATACTCCCAATAGTAGCTGGATAAGGACAATGAACGCAAAACGAGAACTCTTGTTTGAATCGTTCCGGGAAAAAAATGACCACAACGAGTGGTGCGATATTTTGATAGCAATAACTTCAGGAGACAAAAGTTACCTGGAAAGGGAGACTGTGATGGCTTTCAAAAGTTCAGGTTCTTTGCATCTTATGGCTGTCTCTGGTTTACACGTGGGTTTTGTATATGCTGTTGTACTGAGACTGCTTTTCATTTTTGGCAAAAAAAAACCGATGAAAATTATAAAATCAATAATAACCCTGACTCTTATTTGGAGTTATTGTGCTTTCAGCGGGTTTTCTGATTCATCTATGAGGGCATCAATAATGATCTCATTCTTTGTGCTTTCTTGGTTTTTTTCTGGGAGTTACATCTCATTGAATGCACTTTGTGCATCGGCACTTTTCATCTCTGTACTAAAACCTCATGCCTTGTACGGCACAGGATTCCAGCTTTCTTACTGCGCTATGCTCGCTATACTTTTTATCAATCCCTATTTTGCACCCCTGGAATTCAAATCAACCATCTTGAACTATTTCAAAAACATAATTACCATCTCCTTTTCTTGTCAGCTAGGAACATCCATAATCTCCCTTACTACCTTTGGTGAATTTCCTCTATACTTTTTGTTGGCCAATATTATCTTCATACCTGCGACTGCAATTATCATAATGCTCTGCAGCCTTTTATTCCTGACTGGATTCCATCCTGTCACCACCAATGCCATCATGAAAATTGTCCAATTCCTCACAAATAACATGTTCTCCATAGCTCAAAGAATCGGATCATTACCAGGTTCATTGGTAAAGATTGGTGAAAACCCCACGGAAAAGTTTCTTACTTTGCTGTTATTATGCTGTATGATAGTTTACATGGTTTACAGAGGAAACAAGAATACCAACAAACTATAATGTGGATGCTATCATGGAGACTCCTAGTACCGCCAGGATTACCCCTGCCCATTGCCTTGCAGTAAATTTCTCTTTAAAAAAGAAAAGCCCAATCAAAGCAGTGAATGTAACAACCGAGGCGTTGTGGATTGGATACACGACAGATCCGCCCATGCTTCCGACATTAATGAGAATCATTTTTGAAGTCAGGAAATTAAAGACTCCCAGCATGGAACCCAACCAAATAGTCCTGGACAGTATATTCTTGTTTTCTATATTGGACCTCTTCCTTTTGGCACCATAGCTATCCACCAAAACAGCCATCAAACTAAAAAGAACAGAAAAAGAAAAGACACTCAACAAAAAAACTTCGTTTTCATGGATATCCCTTATAACATAGTTGTGTGACAATTCCATGGAAGTGTCAATCATCCCGGAGACTATAAACACCATTAGTGGTAAAATTACTGCTCCTTTGGATCTGTTTTTGCTTTTCTTGTACAAAATAAGGACAAAAGAAGCCAATGCTATTGCTATTCCAGTGAGTTTTATTGGCAATTGGTTATCCTGTCCCAAATACAATATCCCAACGGTTACAGGTATCAAAACAGACATCTTGTTCAAGGCAGTTGTCAAACCAATTCCTACTTTTTGGGTGGAATAGGACATCAAAATAAAACTAACAACAAACAAGAAAGCAACCCCTGCAGAGGGCAACAACATTTCAATCCTGTACAACCATGGCTCTTGTGAAAATGAAAGATTGGCGTAATTCAAAAATGCAGCAACGGCATAATTGATGGTTATAGCCTTATAGATATTGACTCCCTTGATGTTTATCAACTTTAGAGATATGAACATCCCCAAAGCAAATAGTATATGGATTATCAGGTAAATAAAATTTTGCATCACACATTGTTCATAATAATTGGCAAAGGTAAATTTAAATTATCTTATTTTTGTCCCATTCAATTAAAAAATAAGATAATGGGAGGATTGTTCGGAGTTATTTCCAAAAACAGATGTACAACAGAACTTTTTTATGGTACCGATTACCACTCACACCTTGGTACACGCAGGGGTGGGATGGCTACTTTAAATGCAAACGGTAATTTTGCCAGGTCAATCCATAATCTGGAAAACTCATATTTCAGGTCTAAATTCGAAGACGACCTCAAAAAATTCGACGGATTATCGGGAATTGGAGTTATCAGTGACAATGATCCTCAGCCAATGGTGATGAATTCCCACTTAGGCAAATTTGCAATAGTTACAGTCGGGAAAATTAATAACATCCCGGAATTGGAAAAAGAGCTCCTTTCTGCAGGCAGGAACTTCACAGAGATGAGTTCTGGCCAGACTAATCCAACAGAACTGACATCCCTGCTCATTACAGAAGGAAAATCGTTCAAAGAGGGAATAGAAATTGCACAAAACAAAATCAAAGGTTCCTGCACATTCCTGATACTCACAGAAAGCGGCATATATGCATGCAGGGACAAATACGGAAGAACTCCATTGGTTATCGGAAAAAAAGAAGGCTCATATGCGATTGCCAGCGAAACCTGCGCTTTTTCCAACCTGGGTTATGAAGAGGATAAATACCTGGGACCTGGCGAAGTACTGCTTGTAAATGCAGACGGGTACACCCAAATCACCAAACCTGGCAAAACCCTTAAAATATGCTCTTTTATGTGGGTATATTACGGATATCCAACCAGTTCCTACGAAAACATAAATGTAGATGACGTCCGGTTCCAACTTGGTCGTTCCTTAGGGGAAAATGATGAAGCCCAATTGGACGTATCTTCTGCAATTCCTGATTCCGGGACCTGCATGGCTATCGGATATGCTGCCGGGAAAAAAATACCATACAGGTGTTCTATAGTAAAATACACTCCTACATGGCCACGAAGCTTTACTCCCTCTGACCAATCTGTGAGGAATCTTGTTGCAAAAATGAAACTCATTCCAAACAAAAGCCTGTTGAGGGAAAAAAGGATAGCATTTTGCGATGATTCAATTGTCCGTGGGACACAACTCAAGGATAACGCCCAGATTTTGCTAGGTTACGGAGCAAAAGAAGTTCATATAAGAATCAGTTGTCCACCTCTTATCCATCCATGTCCTTTCCTTAATTTTTCAGCATCCAGAAGCCCCCTGGAATTGATAACCAGAAGGTATATCTTATTGAAAGAAGGGGATCACTCCTTGAACCTGGAGAAATACTCCGATTCCTCAACACCCGAATACAAAGGAATGATAGAATACATAAAAGAAGAATTATCATTGTCCAGTCTAAAGTTCAACTCCATGGAGACTTTGATTGAAGCGATAGGGTTGCCAAAAGAGTGCGTTTGCACACACTGTTTTGACGGCACGGAATAAAAAAAAATTTTTTGAAAACATTCATAAAATTTTGGCATATAAGTTTTTTGTATACCTTTGTGTTGTTATAAACCTTTTTTTTAATTTTTTATTTCCGTTCATATGAACATTTTCGTTTCAAGTTTAAGTTTCCGTGCTAAGAAGGAAGATCTAGCCGAACTATTCGCACCTTATGGCGAAGTTACTTCTGCCAGAATTATTATCAATCGCGACACTCGTCGTTCCAAAGGCTACGGCTTCGTAGAGATGCCTAATGAGTCTGAAGGAAATGCAGCTATCGAAGCCTTGAATGGTTCGGAGCACATGGGACGCACAATCAGCGTAGCCGTTGCCAACGAACGTCCTGCAAGAGAAGAATAGCTTAATTGATATAATCAGATATAAAAAAAGAGGGTGACTAAAAAGTAAAGTCGCCCTCTTTTTTGTTCATTAAGTTTAGTCTTTAACTTGCTATTTCCATTTCTTCTATCAAATGGCCTGCTTTTGCAACCTTGTCAATAATAAACAGTACGTAACGTATATCCAAGGTTATGTTCCTGCACATTTCGGGATCAAAGTCAATATCGCTCATGGTTCCCTCCCATACCCTGTCAAAATTTATTCCAATCAATTGGCCTTCTGCATTAATTACAGGACTTCCGGAGTTCCCGCCTGAAGTATGGTTTGTAGCTACAAAACAAACTGGTACCGTACCGTTCGATTGCCACTTCCCAAAATCTCCATTATTGTATACATCCCTCAAGATTTGGGGAATATTGTAATCATAAATATCGGGATTGTCTTTTTCCATTATCCCGTCAATGGTTGATACATGTTTGTAGTATACTGCATCAGCTGGCTTATAACCCATAACATTCCCATAGGCAATACGTAAAGTAGAATTTGCATCAGGGTAGAAAACCTTGTTGCTTTCAAATTCCATCTGCGCCTTCATGTATGTCCTGTACAACAAATTCAACTCTTTGTTGATTTCCCTGGCAAAAGGGAGTATCACATTATTGTGATGCTCATAAAACATCAGGTATAATTCATAAGCAGGATCATTTTCGAAAGTTTGCCCGTCAACTCCTTTGGATATGGCATTAAAGAGCATTGTAGAATCTGCCAACAATGACTTTCCGTAAATAATCTCTGCATACTCCTCCACACCGCCGGCTTTTTCTATTGCTTCACGGAATTTTGGTGGTTTCAAATCGTTTGGAACATTGGCACAGTACTCATTTACAATAGCTGTGAATGATCTCTTGTCTATTGGCAAATAATAATCCTTGTAAAAAGACCTTGCAATTTCCTTAATATTGCCGGACAACACAACAGGTGTCATTTTAGAACCCCGCTTTATAGCATTGTTGATTTGTCCTGCAAAGCGGTATATTTCATTTGAGTTGATTGCTTCGTTGTAATAATCGGTTGCAAAAGCATAAGGTTCCAACTTTGAATACAAATGGGACAACTTCCTGGTGATATCTTTGTATTGAGCTTTATCCTTGGCCCATTTATCAAACTCCTTCTCAAATGCCCTCTTTGCTTCAAGAGTCTCCAACCTTTCAAGACCTTTTGATTCTCCCTGCCACTTTTTCCACGCATTTGAAACAGATGCATTTTTTGAAGCATATTTAATCCTTATCTCCTGACTTTTGTCCATGTGCTCCTTTTGTATATCCAACCTTTTGGTCCTCAAGTTAATCTTATGTGGATTGGATGTTTCCATTATATACCTGACCGCTTCTGAATGTATATATTGCTGGGTCCTGCCGGGATATCCGTAAACCAAGGTAAAGTCGCCCTCTTGCACACCCTTTGTTGAGAGAGTGAAATATTTTTTTGGTACATATGGTACATTATCCTTTGAATAGGCCGCCGGTTTGTTGTCTTTGCCAGCATAAATCCTGAACAATGAAAAGTCCCCGGTATGTCTTGGCCACATCCAGTTATCTGTGTCCCCGCCAAATTTCCCTATTGACGAAGGAGGTGCCCCTACCAACCTCACGTCTGTAAAGGTTTCATATATAAAAATAAAAAATTGGTTGCCATAGTATAAGGACTCCACTTTTGCCTGGTAGTGGTTACCTTTGGTAGCATCATTTACCAAATTCCTGGAATTTCGAGAAATCAATTCAGCTCTCTCTCCTTCATCCATAGACTCCTTGTAACCATCCAGAATCTTATCGGTCACATCTTCCATCCTGACCAAAAAACGGACTTCCAAACCTTTGTTGGGTAATTCTTCTTCCATGGACATTGCCCAAAAACCATCCTTAAGATAATCGTTTTCTACAGAACTATGGGATTGAATCTGTCCAAATCCGCAATGGTGGTTGGTTATCAACAGACCTTTGTCAGAAATCAATTCACCGGTACATCCACCTCCAAAATGGACTATCGCATCTTTCAAAGAAGCTTGGTTGATACTGTAAAGGTCTTCTGCAGACAATTTGAATCCTTTTGACTGCATATCTGCAATCCTCTCCTTTATCAACACCGGAAGCCACATGCCTTCGTCTGCTTTTGCATACTGCAAACTTAATGCAACAAGTAAAAATGAAAGTAATAATTTCTTCATATAAAATAT
>JAQWAL010000053.1 GCA_028707695.1 Bacteroidales bacterium
AATGCCACTAGCGTTGCTCCAAGAAGTGAACGGAATCCGTATGAAGAGAGGATTGGCTTTTGATTGGGGGCCATTCCGCCTACTCCTCCGATGATGATGCCTATGGATGCAAAATTGGCAAAGCCGCAAAGGATATAAGTTGCCATTATAATTGACTTGGTGCTGCTGAATACCCCATTTTGTATCATCTCTGCAAGGCTTTGGTAACCTATGAATTCTGTCATTATTAATTTTTCTCCAAGCAGGCGGCCTACCAGGTCAAGGTCACTGCCGGAAACACCGGTTAGCCAAATAACTGGTGCGAAAAGATATGATAAGATGAATTGCATGGATAGCCCTTGGTAGCGACCGTCTGTGAGTGAAACAATAAGATTGTTGAGTGAAGTGATATCACCCAGTTTCATGAATATAGCATTGAATCCGGCAATTAGTGCATAAAAAACAAGTAACATTGCTCCTACGTTAGCAGCCAGTTTAAGGCCTTCGGTTGTTCCGTTGGATATTGCATCAAGAACATTTTTCCCGATTTTCTCCTTTGGAACTTCCACACTGTTGTCAATCTCTTCTGTTTGGGGTTTCAGGATTTTTGCCATGGCTATAGCTCCCGGTGCTGCCATGATAGATGCAGATAGCAAGTGTTTTGCAAATTCAAGTTCCAGCACTTTGTCTCCTCCGCCAAGCATGCCGATGTATGCTGCCAGTACACCTCCTGCCATTGTGGACATGCCGGCAGTCATTATGAGCATGATTTCACTTTTTGTCATCTTGGGGATGTACTCTTTTACCATTAATGGTGCTTCTGTTTGCCCAAGGAAAATATTACCGGCTGTTGATAAAGACTCTGCTCCGGTAAGGTTCAAACCTTTGGTGAGCAACCATGCCATTGCCCATACTACCCTTTGCAGGATACCAAGGTAAAAGAAAAGGCTGGTTAGTGCAGAGAAAAATATGATGGTAGGTAAAATTTGCAATACAAAAATGAACCCGAAACTATTGACATCCATCAAAGAGCCGAAAAGGAAAGTGGAGCCTGCTTTTGTCCAGTCCAATACTGCTACAAAGAGGCTACCCAGGAATTCGAAAACAGATTGAACAGCCGGAAACAAGATTACTGAGATTGCAATGAGAAACTGCAGGAAAATAGCAAAACCGACAGTTTTCCAGTTGATTCTTTTCCTGTCCGAACTGAATATCCATGCAATAAATACTAGGGCCGCCATTCCAAAAAGACCTCTCAGGATTGATTTGAGATTAAAAGAAAACTCTTTTTTTGCCAGGATCTCTTTATATGGATTGTCTGCCTGGGTTTGTGGAGGAGGGGTTTGGGATAATGATTCCTGTGGCTCAGATTGTGATTCCTGTGGTTGGGGAGATGTTTGAAGGACCGTTTCAGTTGTTGTAGCCTCTTCTGCCTCCTGTGTCTGGATTGGTTCTTGGGCATATGCAGAGATTACTGCAATAAATGCCATTGATAGTACTATGAATAGTTTTTTCACTGGTTTAGTATGTTTTCAATAATCAATAAAGAGCAAATATAGCTATTATATTATTATCTTTGAGGGTTGTTTAGAAAAAGAATATGAGATTTGAGAAGATAGCGCAAGCCCCTGATTCTTCGGCCAGATGTGGACTAGTTTACACAGACCATGGTGTTATTGAAACGCCTATTTTTATGCCTGTCGGAACGGTAGGTTCTGTAAAAGCAGTATTTCATAGGGACCTTAAAGAGGATATAAATGCGCAGATAATTTTAGGTAATACGTATCATTTGTATTTGCGTCCGGGGCTAGATGTTATAAAAGAGGCCGGAGGCCTGCATAAATTCATATCTTGGGATAGGCCAATCCTCACAGATAGTGGGGGATACCAGGTTTTCTCATTGGCCTCCAACAGGAAGTTGACCCAACAGGGTTGTACTTTCCAATCCCATATAGATGGTTCCAGACATTTGTTTACTCCGGAAGGTGTGGTAGATATCCAAAGGGTAATCGGGGCCGATATCATAATGGCTTTGGATGAATGCCCTCCGGGTGACTCAGATTACAATTACGCACTGAAATCTTTGGAGTTGACAAAACATTGGCTGGAAAGAGGTGTCAAACATTTTGATTCTACCCAACCCCTTTATGGCTATTCCCAGACCTTTTTCCCTATTGTCCAAGGCTGTGTTTATCCCGATTTAAGAGCAAGGGCAGCTGAACATGCTGTTTCTCTTGACAGGGAAGGGTATGCAATCGGAGGATTATCGGTTGGAGAGCCTGCCGAGGTAATGTACCAGATGTTGGAGGTGCTGGACCCTTTGCTTCCAAAGGAAAAACCGAGATACCTTATGGGAGTGGGAACTCCCTCAAACTTGCTGGAAGCAATAGATCGTGGGATAGATATGTTTGATTGTGTTATGCCCACAAGAAATGCAAGAAACGGGATGTTGTTCACTTCCAAAGGAACCATAAACATCAGGAATAAAAAGTGGGCACAGGATTATTCTCCTATTGACCAAGATGGCACTTCGTTTGTAGACAAGAGTTATTCCAAAGCATATTTGAGACATTTGTTTGTTTCCGGAGAGATCCTTGGAGCTCAAATTGCAAGTGAGCATAATCTGGCGTTTTACCTGAATTTGGTAAAAGAGGCCAGGAAGCATATAAAATCGGGTGACTACAAAGCTTGGAAAGACAATTATGTCAAGACATTGGAAAATAAGATTTAATCATGAACCTAAGGATTAATATTTTAGATAAGTATATAATAAAGAAGTTCATTGGAACCTATTTTTTTGCTATTCTTATTTTCATAGTCATTGTTATAATTTTTGATATTAGTGAGAAGATTGACGAATTTGTAGAAAAGGGAGCAACACTGGAGGGTATAGTATTCCAGTATTATGCAAATTTCATCCCCTATTTCATGAATATGTTCAATCCTCTTTTTGTGTTTATTGCTGTTATTTTTTTTACTTCCAAACTTGCTTCACATAGTGAGATCATTGCAATGCTGGCAGGAGGGGTTAGTTTCAAACGCCTGCTGTATCCCTATTTCTTGTCATCTTTGGTTATTGCTTTATTGAGTCTTTTCCTGAATTTGGTGGTGATACCTCCGGCCAACAAAGTAAGATTGGAATTTCAGGAGAACTATATAAGTGATAAATATGTAAATACAAACAGGGATATTCATTTCCAACTCTCTCCCGGAACATATGTTTACATGGAGTCATTCAATAGCTGGAACAATACCGCTTCGCGTTTCACGTTGGAAACTATTCAGGGACATACCATTGTATCTAAGTTAAGTGCAGAGACTGCGGTTTGGGATACCACCATACAGGGTTGGAAATTATACAACTATTTTTTGAGAAAGAACAATGAAATGGGAGTTGATATAAGTAGCGGCAAAACCTTGGATACTGTCATTAATTTGAGTATAAAAGATTTGAATCAAAGGGAAAATATTGTAGAATCTTACAATTACAATGAATTGAATGATTTGATTGATACACAAAAACTGAGAGGTGATAAAAGGGTTATTTATGCCCAAATAGAGAAAAACACAAGGTTTGCCCTTCCATTTTCTGCCTTTATCCTTACTTTGATAGGTGTTTCATTATCTTCCAGGAAAAGGAAAGGGGGTATTGGTATGAACATTGGAATAGGATTGGTTTTGAGTTTCTCCTATATTTTGTTTTTAAGATTCAGCCAGATGTTTGTGCATGCCGGTGTTTTGCCACCATGGATAGCATTATGGGTACCAAACATGCTGTATGCATTGATTTCTGTATTCCTTTACAGGATTGCTCCAAAATAGAGATTGCCCAAATACTTCGAAAGATGGCTACTTGCCCGACAACTTTGCAGAAATGGCAGAGAGCATATCTTTTGTCATGGATTCCAGATTCCATTTTGGGTTCCATCCCCACTCTTCCCTTGCACAAGAATCGTCCATGGAATCTGGCCATGAGGCAGAGATTTCTGTTTTGACAGGATCTGGGTCGAATTGGAATTTGGCATCTGGCACATGTTTTTTTATCTCTGCAAAAATTTCTTTTGGAGAAAAGCTCATGGCCGTGACGTTAAAGCTATTGCGGTGTTTGAGCCGGGATGGGTCGCAATCCATCAGGTCTGTGCACGCCTTAAGAGCATCCGGCATATACAACATATCCATGTATGTGTCCTGAGGGATAGGGCATACATAACTTTTGTCTTTCAAAATTTCGTAAAACACTTCAACAGCATAATCTGTTGTACCCCCACCTGGTAGAGCACCGTTGGAAATTATGCCGGGAAACCTTACGCTCCTTGTGTCAACACCAAACCTTGTATGGTAATAATCGCTTAACAGCTCACCAGAAACCTTGCATACACCATATATTGTATTTGGCCTCATTACTGTATCTTGCGGGGTGTTCACATGTGGGGTTGAGTGACCGAAAACCCCTATTGAGCTAGGAGTAAAAACAGAGCAATTGTATTCCCTGGCTAGTTCCAAAGAGTTGATTAGTGCACCCATGTTGATTTGCCATGCTATTTGCGGACTCTTTTCTCCTGTGGCAGACAGCAACGCAACCAGGTTGTATATTCGGTCAATTTTAAACTCGGAAATAACTTTCTTGTAGTTGTCCATGTCTAGGGCATCCAGAACCAGGGCTCGTGATATTTGGCCCAATCTGTCTACATTTTCCTTTTTGAGATCAGCAGCTATAACGTTATCTTCGCCATATAAAGATTGTAAGTGAGGGATTAGCTCAGTTCCTATTTGACCTCCGGCACCAACTACTAAAATGTTCATCCTATTTAATATTTGTAATTATTTTGTAAGCAAAATGGATGACAAAAGTAAGAAATATATAGTAATATTTCTATTTCTATTAATTAAATTTGGCAGATGGATAGTGAAAAATTTTTCATGCGTTTGAAGGAGAAGGCTCAAGATCTTGGTTTTGCCCAGATAGCTACTATTCCCGTAGTCTTAATGGACCAGGAGCTTTCAAGGCTAAGGCATTGCCTTGATTCCTTTTACAACGGGAATATGTCCTACCTGGAAAGGAACCACACAATTAGAAGAGATCCATCGCTGCTGCTGGAGGGTGCCAAGTCAATCATTGTTACTTTGATATCTTATAAACCCGAAAAGAAACAAACTTTGGGCAAACCTGGTATTGCAACATATGCATATGGTAAGGATTACCACCAGGTGGTTAAGGAGCGCTTGCGAAAACTGGCAGAAATTATGCTGGACTTGGACAGGAATTTAAAATTCAGGGTTTTTACCGATTCAGCTCCCATTTTTGAGAGAAGCCTGGCAGCAAAGGCTGGTTTGGGATTCGTAGGTAAAAATTCATTTTTGATAAACAAGGAACATGGGCTGCACACTTTTATAGGGAGTATTGTGACAGATGCCAAACTGTATTATACAAACCCAAAGGAACCTCTGGAAAACTTGTGTGGCAGTTGTACAAGATGTATAGATGCTTGTCCGGCCGGTGCAATTATTGCACCTTATACAATAGATGCAAGAAGATGCATATCTTACCAGACTATAGAAGACAAGAGCATGTATGAAAATACAGGAGAGTCTGGCCATAGGTCGGGAATGGTTTTTGGCTGTGATATATGTTTGGATGCATGTCCTTGGAGTAAGAAAGGGAAAACCCACTCAATCAAGGAATTTGATCCCTTGGTTCTTAGTAATGGCAAATATGTCACAGAGATAGATTGGGATGAATGGATGGATATGGATGAGCTTTTTTTTAAAAAAGAATTTAAAGAGAGCCCATTGTCAAGGGCAGGGATGAAAAAGATAAAAAACAACATAAAGTATGAAATGGCAAACAATTGTAGAGGCAGGGGAGTTGACCCCGAAAATTAACTACAAAGACAAAATAACATTGGTGGGATCTTGTTTCGCCTCGGAAATTGGAGGCATTATGGGCAATTTAAGGTTTAACTCTGTTACAAATCCATTAGGAGTGATGTTTAATCCCGCTTCTGTTGCCAATACTTTGACCAGGATTGAAGATTGCACTTTTTTTACCAATGAGGATGCTTTTGAAAACGGTGGGGTTTACAAGAGCTTTTACCATGGGAGTGAATTTGCATCAAACACCATTGAGGGTTTTTTGGATTCAAACAATAAATTATTGGAAAGAGCTTCATCGCATTTTAGGGAAAGTAAATTTGTCGTTATTACATTAGGGACATCTTGGGCGTATGTAAATAAGTTTTTTGGCAAAGTGGTTTCAAATTGTCATAAACTTCCTGCTTCTGATTTTGACAGGGTGTTCCTGACACACGAAGAGAGTTTTGCTTTGCTTGCACCTATAATAGAAAGGAACAATGACAAAGAATGGATTATTACGGTTAGTCCTGTAAGGCATTTGAAAGATGGGGCTCTCGGAAATCAGGTCAGCAAAGCAAATCTTATAATATTGGCAAATAGGTTGAGGTCACATTTTAAGAACGTTACATATTTTCCTGCTTACGAAATATTCATGGATGAATTGAGGGATTATAGATTTTATGCATCTGATATGGTACATCCATCTATCGATGCAGTAAGGTATGTTTGGGAAAGATTCAGGCGCTTTTCAATTTCCGGTGATTGTGACCATAAGATCAAAATGGTGGAATCTTTGAATGCAATGAAAAATCATAAGGTTTTATTTCCCGATACTGCAGAGTATTACATGTTTTTAAAAAAGATAGAGGAGTTGGAAAACAAAATTTCTAAGTTGGAAGTGTAACTCATTGACTGCATCTTTTGGCAGAAATATTCTCCTTTTTGCGCCTCATTGGTTGGGTCATTTATATAAAATCAAGATTAGTAATATTATATTGCGCTATAATTTAAGAATTATTCTGATGTTAAAAAGAGGATTTTGCTTTGTTTTTTATAATTAATAATTTTATATTTGTATCGAACACAGTTAACTCAACATCCTAACTAATAAATTATGAACAAGGCAGAATTAATATCAGCAATCGCAGCTCAGACAAATCTGACAAAAGTTGATGCAAAAAAAGCTCTGGACGCATTCATTGATGTGGCAGGCGAAACTATGAAAAACGGAGACAGGCTTACTTTGGTAGGTTTTGGCTCATTTTCTGTTACGGAAAGGAATGCAAGAAACGGACGCAATCCTCGTACCGGTGACAAGATCAAAATTGCAGCCAAAAAGGTTGTGAAATTCAGAGCCGGGGCAGAGCTTGAAGAGTTTATAAACTAGATTGCTTTGGAAAAAAGAAGGGCGCTCTTGCACAGGAGCGCCCTTTTTTTATTTGTAAGTTGTAAAGACAATGATTGGATTGCCAGAGCGAATCTCTAATGAATATTCATTGGATGTGCATTCATTCAAGGAGGCTTTCCACCAATTATCAAAAACAACATGGTCCAGAGGATATTTAAGTCCCTTGGATGAGATTCTTGTGTTTGTATCGGTTGTGAAAAATGATATTTGGGCCCCTTTTGATGATCGGAAAACACCACTTTTTGTGATAACACTGAATAGTCCGTGGTTTGTGTACATTTCTACAGGTACACAGCTTTCATGCGCATATTCTGTCAGGAGGGAGATGTTTCCCAATGTATGGTCTTCCCTCATTCCTGTTGCACCCAGTATTGTTATTGAACTTGGATCAAGTTTTTTTGCAAAGTTGAAAGCTTTTGTCAAATCATTTGTCTCTTGACAGTTATCTTGATGCAAAAGCTCTTGGAATTTTTCTTTCAACCTTGTAGGTAAGGAATCCAGGTCTCCGACAATTGCATATGGCTCCATACCAAATTTGTCAAGTTTGGAAGCAGCTCCGTCGCAACAAATAATGCAAGTGCTGTTCTTCAGTTTGGAAACCGGAACAGGGTGGTTGGGGAATTCGCCATCTGCTAATAT
>JAQWAL010000054.1 GCA_028707695.1 Bacteroidales bacterium
GTATATAAAAAGGAGAGGGCACAACGGATAGTCTTGTCGGCAATGAAGCAGTCCCTCAAAACTGTATTGCCTGTTTTGGATGATGCTGCAATGGCTTTGGACTTTATTGATTATTCCAAGGATGTGACGGGGGTGTGCAATATAATGGGTCATTGCAGGGATGGCCATAAAGTTGTTTTGCCATCTATTTTGCAGGAAGCAAAAAGTGCAGGCAACAATGATTTTTTGATTATGGTGGGGCCGGAGGGTGATTTTTCTGTTGGTGAAATTTCAAAAGCCACGGACTCCGGTTTTTTTATCATGGATTTGGGTAAATCCATAATGCGTGTGGAGACCGCGGCTTTGACTTGTGTGGGTGGGGTATACCTTACCTACCTGTTCAACAGGTAAATCAAATATATAATATAGATTGCCATTAGAATTGCCCCTTCTGTCCGGGTAATGCTTTTGCTTTTGCCTTTTTGGGCAAAGAACATTACTAAAATTGTTGCAAATGTGGCTACAAGGGTATCTGCCATGCTTTCGTTTGCAAACGGTAATGGTAGTATTGTAGAGCTGATTCCCAATATCATGAAGATATTGAAGATATTGGAGCCTACCACATTCCCGATTGCTATGTCGCTGTTGCCCCTCATTGCTGCAACTGCGCTGGTTGCAAGTTCCGGGAGGGATGTGCCCACAGCTACTATTGTGAGACCTATGACGGTGTCGCTCATTCCCCATGCTTTTGCAAGTTGGGTTGCGCTTTTGACAATGAGGTCACCACCGTAAATCAATGCCCCTATACCGCCAAGTACCATTAGGGAAGAGACCAGGGTGGAATAGGTTCGGGTGTTCTCTGCACCGGTATCTTCCGGGGATATATCCCCTTTTTTTGCCTGAAGGAACACATAGTAGAGGAATATAGAAAAGAAGAGCATCAGTACCAACCCGTCGCTTCGGGTGAGCATGCCCGGCATTCCGTCTATGAACCAGTCGCCGGCAAGGAATATGAGGGCCACGGATGCCAGCACGGTAAACGGGATTTCTACTTTTATGAGGGATGTTTTGAGGTTTATCGGTTTTATCATTGCAGATATACCAATTATTACCAAAAAGTTGAAAAGGTTGCTGCCGACAACATTCCCTATTGCCATTCCTGCAGAGCCGTCGAAACTGGCCAGGATGTTTACTGCAAGTTCGGGGGCAGATGTTCCTATGGATACTATGGTAAGACCAATGATGAGGTCGGAGACATTCAGTTTTTTGGCAATTGAAGAGGCCCCTTTTACCAGGTAATCGGCCCCTCCTATCAACAATACAAAACCGGCTAAAAGTATGATGTAGTTTAACATAAGAATTATTTGCGTATTATTTTCACCTCTCCGTTCTTGCCAAGCGATATCATGGAAGAGACACTGCATGTCATATCCGGATGGTCGGTGTAACGGGTAACCCAGTCAACATTGTCCATGATTTCGTCGTCTATCTCTTCTATGCAAATCCTCTCTACCTCTTTTGAGTCTCCAATAACCGGTATGGTTGCCACAATGGGTTTGTTGAGCCTGCGTGTGAGGATTGTACAGAAATCGTTATTGGGTATTCGTATGGCAACTGAGCCATCTTGTGCAGTAACTCCGGGTGCAAGGGAAACTCCCTGAGGGTAGATTATCGTGAGAGGTGTGGCACTTACTTCTGCTACTTCAAGGGCAATCGGAGGAATTGTTTTTACATGGCGGGCAACCATATCCATGTCACAGGCCAGTACAACAAGGCCGCACCCCTCCGGTCTGTCGGTGAGGTCAAGCAAATCGGCTACAGCGTCCGGGTTGGTTGCATCGCAAGCCAGGGCAGGGATAGTGTCTGTGTTGCAAATTATGAGACCCCCTTTCTTGAGGATTTCCAGGGCCTCCTTAATCTCATTATGGCTCATTTTTTTGATTTTTAAATTTTTGGGTTTATTTAGATTTTATTTTCTTTTTTGTAATTGTCAATTGCCTTTTGGTATACTGCAAATACCCTTTCTGCCACTTTGTCGTTGCGGAAATCTTTTGCATGGGCATATCCGCGTTCTATCATGCTGTGTTTTAGTGTTGGCGAAGACAGTACCATCTCAATCTTGTCTGCAATATCGCTTGGGGAGTCGGGGTTAACGTACATTGCCGAATCTCCGCCTGCTTCCAGCATGGAGGAACCACCTGAGGTGACTACGGGAATACCGTAGGTTATCCCTTCCAATACCGGGATCCCGAAACCTTCGAAAAGAGAGACATATACCATGCACTCTGCAAGGGAATAGACTGCCGGGATAAGGGAAAAATCGGCATCGTGTACCATGATCACCCTATCTTTTACTCCTAGTTTTTCTGCCAGCATGTTGACATGCATTGCGTACGGGGTCCATTTGCCAAAGCAAAACAGTTTCACGTCGCCGGGAAGTTTGGGCAGGGCTTTGACCACATTTGCAACGTTTTTGCGTTCTTCTACTGTTCCCATTGCCACTATGAACCTTTTTGGCAGGTTGTATTTTTTGATGGCTGCCTCTTTTTGTTCTTCGGTTGCTTTTGTGTAGAACTGGGGGTCGCAACTTTGGTAGACAACCTCTATCTTTGAGCGGTCTGTTCCAAAGAATGCCACGATGTCATCGGCGGTCTGTTTACTGATTGCTATTATTTTATTGGCATTTTTTACTGCATGTTCTGCCTTTTTACGGTAAAAGAACCTGTCCAGGGGCTTGTAGAACTTTGGATACCTGAGGAATATCAAATCGTGGATGGTAACAACCTGTGCAGCGTTTACAGGGCACAAGGGCAATTCCCCGCTCAATCCGTGCCATAGGTCAAGGGTTTCGTTATTGAGTTGTGATTTTAGCGAGTATGACCTCCATAGCCAAGGGAGCTTTCGTTCCAAAAAGTTTTCGGGTTTCCGTATTGTTATGTTGGAGGCCTCTGCAAATTTGTGCAGCGGGTGTTTGCGGTATTCCGGGGTGTAGAGGTAATATTCGTTGTAATTGAACAACTTGGTGAGAGATGAAATTGTCGAGCGGCTGTAGTTTCCAAGACCACTGAAATTTTTGAATGCTCTTTTTGCGTCAAATCCTATTTTATACATTGTCAAGGGATTATTATTTCTGATACAACGGGATAATGGTCGGAATACTTGATTTTTGATGATTTGTGGCTGATACTCCACATTGGTGCAGGGTATAGTATATAGTCAATCCTGAGCAGGGGCCACAAAAGTGAGTAGGTAGCGCTGAAGCCTTTGCCGGATTGCCTGAAACTGTCTCTTTTACCCGATGAGAGGTTTTTGTATGTGTAGGACATTGGGGTATCGTTGAAATCTCCGCACACTATTGAGGGCAATTTGGAGTTGTGCATATGCTGTGCTATTGTATCTGCCTGCATGGATCGTCTTTTGAATGTGCCTGCGACTTTGTCATGTACCTGGTAAATTTCTTCTGTGAAGTTCTCCTTTTCCCTTAGTTTTTTGATTAGTGAGGTAAAGGAGATGCTGTGTGACTCCAGGTGGGTGTTGTAGATGCGGAGCTTTTTCCCAAAATGTTCTATGTCTGTGTATATGCAAAGGTTTGTACTCCGTTTGAATTTTATCTTTCCGGAGTTTACAATGGGGTAGCGGCTTAGTGTTATGTTGCCGAATTTTGAACTGTTCCTTGAGTTGAAAAAATGGTAAAACCTGTATGGATAACCGGGAAAATGTTTTGCAACAAGGGTTGTGTCTTCAATTCGGAACTCCTGGAGGCAGACTATTTGGGGATCTTGTTCTTGTATGAATGTTTTTATTCCTTCCAGCGATGCTGTGCGCGACATCTCTCCGGATCCTTGTGCAAAAAGCCCTACATTGTATGTGCAGATCTTTAATGCAATACCCTCTTGTCCTTGTTGCACATCGCCCCACCTTACAAACAGCTCTGCATAGAGGATTGCCGGGAGAAGTGCTATGAATGTTATCCAGGCGGCGGCGGATCGGCGGATGATTCCTACAAGTAGCAGTAACAGGTTGAGTAGTACCAGTGGAATGAAATAGAGTCCGAAAAAGAGTGGTGGAGAGAATTTTGACGGGTTAATGTAAATCGAAAGGTATGCTACTCCCAATGCGATTGCTGCCGGGATGACTATCAGCCGGAACAGCAAGGAGAGTAGCAGTGGTGACTTTCGTTTGTTCTTTTTCACTTTTTAAAAATACATTTTGTTTTTCTTTTTCCAGTACAAAATGAGGAAATATCCGAATATCATACCACCCAGGTGGGCAAAATGGGCAACGTTCCCGCCTGTGTTGGAGAGTCCCATCCATAGTTCAATGGCTCCGAATATCATTACAAACCATTTGGCTTTAAGAGCGATGGGTGGGAAAAGCAGTTGAAGGGTGTTGTTAGGGAAGAGCATTCCGTATGCCAGCAGTACTCCGTAGACCGCTCCTGATGCTCCTACAGTCGGGGTGAGTTTGAGTATTTCAAGTTGTTGTGCTGCTACGGCGTTTCCGGCCATGGCTGCATTATGGAACGAGGTTGCTTCCAGGTGCAGTACCAGCAGGTGGAGTGCGGCTGCGCCTAGCCCGGTGACCATGTAGTAGAGGAAAAATTTTTGGCTGCCCCACACTTGTTCCAGTACTATTCCAAAGATTACCAGTGAGTACATGTTGAAAAAGAGGTGGATGAAGTTTCCGTGCATGAACATGTGGGTTACCAGCTGGTATGGTTTGAAGAGTGCGGAGTCAAAGTAGAAGAGTGCAAACTTTTCGTACATGAAGTCGCCTGTCAGGAATGTTATTAGTAACATCACTGCGTTTATGATAACTAGGTTTTTGACTACAGGTGGCATTGCCCCCCAAAAACCTGATCCTCTGCTTATGTACATAAATAATTGGTTTATATTTAATTAAAAAATCTGTTTTCTATTTCGGCGGCATCGATGATTGTGAAGCATCTGTTGCCCGCGGGTGTGTAGTTTGGTTCGTTACATGCAAATAGTGTGTCTACGAGGGTTTGGGCTTCCAGGTTGTTGAGTTGTTCCCTTTTTCCCCTTGCTCCTGACCTTGCAAGTTGGGCTGCCAGTTGTTCTTTGCTTTTTGCTGCGAAATCCCTGCCATCTTCGCTTAGTTCGGTTGTAAGGTTGTCTATTACCGGGCCCAGGTTGTCCGAGAGTTCGCTGAATCCCTCCGGAAGGCCGTTCAGTATTATTTTGCTTTCCTGTATTGTCATGTCAAACCCCATTTGCCTGATGGTTTGCAGGTTTTCTGAGAGGATGGAGAGGGTTGTTGAGCCTACCTCTACCTCTTGCGGAAAGAGTGTTTGTTGTGAGAGGTTGTGTCCTGTGGAGAGGGTTGCAAGGAACCTTTCGTAAAGTATCCTTTCCCTTGACCTGGATATGTCTACCAGTACAATTCCCGATTTTATTGTGGTTGCAATGTATTTGCCTGCTATCTGGAGGATTGGTTTTTGGTTGTGGCTTCCGGATTCACTGAATATTACGCCGGGTTCTTCGGAGATGTTGTAGATCCTTTGCCCGTTCGAGTTAAGGAAGTTGTCTTGAGGGAAATTGTGGAACTGCCTGTCTATGTCAATCACATTGTTGCTTGAAATCCTGTTGTTTTCGTCTTTGAATGGATTGAACAGTGGGTCGTAATCTATCTTTGGAGGGGGTACATAGTGTCCGGTTTGGACTTTGGGTATTTCGGGTGCTCCTTCCATGTCGAATTCTATGCTTGGCATAAAGGAGTTTTTGCCCAGTGATTCTTTTACAGTGCTTGTGAGGAAATCGAAAATTGCGTAGTCATCTTGGAACTTAACCTCTGTTTTGGATGGGTGGATATTTACATCTATCTTTTGGGGGTCGGTTTGGAAGAAGATGAAAAATGAAGGGAGGTATCCGTCCGGGATGAGTCCTTCGTATGCTTTCAGGATTGCTTTTTGGAAGTATGGACTCCTGAAATACCTGTTGTTTACAAACAGGTATTGGTTGCCGGCTGTCTTGCGGGCGTCTTCGGGCTTGCCGATGTATCCGCTGATATTTACTATGGATGTTTCCACTGATAGTTCTACCAGTTCTTTTATCATCTCTTTGCCGGCTACTTCTTGTATCCTTTTTTTGAGTGGTGCGGGATCCAGGTGGAAAACCTGGTTGTTGTTGTGGATGAGCCTGAAGGACAGGTTGGGGCGGGTGAGTGCTATCCTTGTGAATTCCTGTGTGATTTGGCGGAATTCCGTGGCGTCGCTTTTCAGGAACTTCCTGCGTGCCGGAACATTGTAAAAGATGTTCCTGACCAAGAAATTGGAGCCGTTGGGTGTGGCGACGGGTTCTTGGCTTATTAGTTGTGACTCTGCATATCTTATTTCTGACCCGGTTTGGTCTTCTGCTCTTTTTGTGCGGAGTGTGACCTCTGCAACGGAACAGATGGAGGCCAGCGCTTCTCCTCGGAAACCGAATGTGTGGATTGAATTAAGGTCTTCTTTTGTCGCTATCTTTGAGGTAGCGTGCCTGAGGAATGCTGTTTTGGCGTCTTCCGGAGACATGCCGCAGCCGTCGTCAATTATTTGTATGAGTGTGCGCCCGGAGTCTTTGATTATTACCTGGATGTTTTGAGCGTCTGCATCCACGGCATTTTCAATAAGCTCCTTTACCACAGATGAGGGTCTTTGCACGACCTCTCCTGCGGCAATCAGGTTTGCGATATGACCGGGTAGTACTTTAATCATTTACCTGTGCTATACAAAAAGTAAACCGAAGGCTTGGGCTATGTAATAGAGGGCTACCATGAGCCCTACCATCGAGAGTAATACAATGATTCTCATGATGAAAGGAGAGTTTGGCCTGCGGCGGCTTTCGTAAAATGTCTTCCGGAAATTTGTCCTGATATTTTTCCCGGGGATGTAGTTTGGGTTTGTTTTTGCTTCTTGCTTTGGAAGTCCTTTTTTGATGCGTTCTTCTTCCTGAGCCTGCTCCCTTGCCCTGGTTACACGCTCTTGCAAATCTTCCTTGCGCTCGTCGTAATAGAGCGGCTGGTAGTTGAATACCCGGTGTTTTGGCGTTTTGAAAAAGCTTAATCTAAGACCCATTTTGTTTGTGTTTATATATACAAAGATAACAATAATTGCAGGAATTTTGTTGTAGCTTTGTGCTACTGCTAATTTTATTATTATGAGTACTTCTAGGGTTAGGATAGGAAATGGATATGATGTCCATGCTTTTGCACCCGGGCTGCCTTTGTGGATATGTGGTGTGCGGGTGGAGCATTCCCTTGGCTGTATCGCCCATTCCGATGGTGATGCCCCGTTGCATGCTTTGTGTGATGCTCTTTTGGGGGCTCTTGCTTTAGGCGATATAGGAAAACATTTTCCCGATACATCTGACCAGTTCAAGGGTATTGACAGCAAGGTTTTGTTGTCCAGGGTTTACAGTTTGGTGCTGGAAGAGGGTTACCATCTTGTGAATGCCGATATTACAATTGCATTGCAGAGACCCAAAATTGGGTTGCTAATAGATGAGATGAGAGGTGCAGTTGCCTCTGTGCTTGGATGTGAGATTTGTGATATATCCGTAAAAGCAACAACAACCGAAAAGCTTGGCTTTGTAGGCCGAGAAGAGGGCATAGAATCTTGGGCCACAGTACTTCTGGAGCGTTAATCAGGAAAAATCGCACAAGAATTTGACAATAACGAAAAAAGTATTACTTTTGCACTCCAATTCCCGGCGCGATAGCTCAGATGGTTAGAGCGCATGATTCATAATCATGAGGTCCCCAGTTCAATCCTGGGTCGCGCTACAAGAGAACCCC
>JAQWAL010000003.1 GCA_028707695.1 Bacteroidales bacterium
ATATTCCCTTGCCTTATTTTGTCTCTTTACTATTGAAGCTGATGAGAATGAGAAATATAATCATTTATCCACTCGGGTCACAAATGAAACTGTGTGCCTGATTGGGATTTAATAAGCAGACCCTAATATAACTATTTTAATTTCTTTTTCAAATAAGGTAAAATATTCTAGTATTAGAAAAAAAACATTATCTTTGTTTATACGATTTTTAACCAAAATTTAACATAACCAAAATACTTAAATTACTAACCAAAACTTTTTTACATGAAAAAAATTAAACTTCTCTTAACAGGCCTGTTGCTTGTTTTGGCGTTTGGTATCACCAGTGCCCAAAACATTCAGGTAACAGGTACTGTGACAGATGCAAATACAGGTGAACCTGTATCTTTTGCATCGGTTCAGCTGAAAGGGACAACAGTAGGAACTGCTACTGATTTGGATGGAAAGTACACTATCAGTGCACCTGGAAACGGCATCCTTGTCTTCAGCTTCATAGGTTACACAACAGTTGAAGTTCCTATTAACCAAAGAGCAGTGGTCAACCTTACAATGGCTCCCGATGCAGTTGCATTGGAAGATGTGTTGGTGGTTGCCTACGGTACAGCTAAAAAGGAGTCATTTACTGGTTCTGCTCAAGTTGTACGTGCCGATAAAATTGAAAAAAGAACAGTTGCCAATGTAACCAAAGCACTTGATGGTATGGCTGCCGGAGTACAAACAACTTCGGGTTCAGGACAGCCTGGTGCCGGAGCATCTGTTATAATCAGGGGATTTGGTTCAATGAGTGCGTCAACAGCACCCCTTTATGTGGTTGACGGCATTCCATATGACGGTGCAATTAATGCGATCAATCCTAACGATATTGAATCAATGACAGTTATCAAGGATGCCTCTGCAGGTGCTCTGTATGGTGCAAGGGGTGCCAATGGTGTTGTTATGATAACAACAAAAAAAGGGTCAGAAGGTACTTTGTCTGTTAACTTTAAAGGAAGTTGGGGGTTTGCTTCAAGGGCTATCCCTACTTACGAGACCATGGATGCATATGAGTGGACTGAGGATGTTTACTTTATGTATAAAAACAAGCTTATTGCAGATGGACTTGCGCCTGCTTCTGCGGGGTCAGCAGCCATGCAAGAGATGGCAACCGGAGCAACTAAAATATTTGGTAACCAACAGCAATACAACCCATTTAACAGAGCTGCAAATGATTTGATAGACCATAATACTGGACAAATTTATGATGGTACTACATTGAAGTGGAACGAAGACTGGTTGGATTTGGCTACTGCTAATGCACCTTTACGCCAGGAATACCAGATGATTGTCAGTGGTGGATCAAACAAAACAAACCATATGTTCTCCCTTGGTTATCTCAACGAAGAGGGTTTGGTTAAGTCTACAAAATTTGAAAGGTTTTCTGGTCGTGCAAACGTAGATACTAAGGTAACTGAATGGTTCAAAACTGGGTTGAATGTGAACTTTGCTGGTAATACTACAAATAGTACCACGTTAGGATCCGGATCTACAAGTAGTTCTGCATATTCAAATATTTTTTACAGTGCCATGCTTATGGCGCCAATATATCCGGTTTATTTGAAGGATGAAGCTGGAAATACAGTTTATGACGATTCTGGTATTGCCCAATACGATTGGGGAGAAGACAGACCTGCAGGTGCAAGTGCCGGATGGAATCCTCTTGCTAACCTGGAAGAAGATAAATATTTGGGTACAACTGATAATATCAGTGGAAGAACATTTGTTGAATTGGGTGGTCTTGAGCAGGGAGCACTCAGAGGACTTAAGTTTTCATCAAATTTCGGTTTTGATTATGCTTTATCAAAGAGTAAAACATATTATAACCCATATTTTGGTAATGCAAACAACTTGGGTGGACTTTTGGCAATTTCAAACGGTAGGACATTCAGCTATACTTTCAACCAGTTGGTAACTTGGGATCGTACCTTTGGAAGGCACCATTTTGATATTTTGGCAGGTCATGAGTACTATAAGTACAACTACCAATATTTGTACGGAGAGAAGTCCGGATTCCCGTTTGGGGGTTTATATGAGCTTGATGCTGCTACAAATATTAGGGATGCGAGTTCATATGAGAACAATTATGCTATAGAATCATATCTCTCCAGGTTTAACTATGATTTTGACGATAAATATTACTTCTCTGCAAGTTATCGTAAAGATGGATCATCCAGATTCAATGAGGATGGACGTTGGGGAGATTTCTGGTCAGTAGGAGGTAGTTGGAGAATTTCACAAGAATCATTTATGCGCTCCATCGACTGGATAAACAATTTGACTCTAAAAGCTTCTTATGGTGTGCAAGGTAACGATAATATCGGATCACTTTATGCATGGCAAGCTTTCTATTCACTTGCTTATCCCAACCAAGCAATGCCGGGTGCCATTGTTTCTTCTCTAGAGAACAAAGATTTGAAATGGGAAAAAAATAATAACTTTAACGTGGGTATAGAAGCAAGGTTGTTGGATAAACTATCAATAACTGCCGAGTATTACCATCGTGAAACAGCAGATATGCTCATGGATTTCCCAATGGCGTTGTCTCTTGGTTTTAGTGGCTATTCAAAGAACGTTGGATCAATGCAAAATAGTGGTTTGGAACTTACATTATCTATGGATATTTTAAAGAAACATGATCTTTATTGGAATATGACATGGATGGGTTCTACAGTAAGTAACGAAGTTACAAACTTAGCTGACAAACCTGAGATTCTTTCTGGAAGTTATATTATTAAAGTCGGTGAGGCTATGAACTCGTTTTATCTTTCTGAATCTGCTGGTGTAGATCCAGCAACCGGAAACAAACTATACTGGGTATGGGATGAAACAGATGGTGTTAAGGGCGATAAATACATTAGCAGTGATTACCAAAAAGCCCTGCAATGTCGTGATGTAGTTGGAAGTCGTATACCTGACTTGTACGGATCCTGGGCGAACGATTTTAAATATAAAGGGTTTGACATGAGTATAATGACTACATATTCAATTGGTGGTAAAATGTTGGATGGGGTTTATAATACTTTGCTATACAACACCTATGTAGGCCAGGCAGGTCATAAGGACAGACTTGAGAAAGCATGGAAAAAGCCAGGAGATATTGCAGAAGTCCCACGTATTGACGGAAACGGCTCTGCAAAAATTACACGAACTGCTGACGAATTATTCGATGCTTCCTATTTTGCTATTAAGAACATAACACTTGGTTATACGCTTCCGAAAAGATGGACAAATAGCATTAAATTACAGTCTGTAAGATTTACTGTAACTGCAGATAATCTCCATGTGTTTACGGCTCTTAAGGGTATGGATCCTCAGTATAACTTTACAGGAGGTACAGGATATTCCTACACTCCTTCAAGGACAATCTCAATGGGATTAGATATTAGGTTTTAAAAAACGATAAGAAATGAAAAAGATATATTTACTATTGTCAATTGTGAGTTTGTTCTTAATGAGCGGTTGTTCGGAAGACAGACTCAATACTGACCCAACAAACAGAGTTTCTGGAACTGCGATTTTTGCAGATGCCCAAAATTCACTTACAGCAATAAACGGAATGTATAGAATGATGTACACCGGTGGATGGGGTGGAGGATGGAATGATGAAAATGGCGGTTTGCCAGCTTTCATTTTGGTATTTGACCTTATGGCAGATGATCATTTGATGGATGCATCAGGTTCAGGGTGGTTTTGGTATGATTACGGTTTCGATACATGGGGCGACTGGACGCATACATCCGGACACCAATACCATATCTGGAACTTCTTTTACAAGTTGATTGCCAATGCCAATTATGTAATTGCTCAAGAAGGAAATATCCCCGGTGATGAGAATGTAGCTAATTATTCAGTAGGACAAGCTTATGCTATTCGTTCTTTTGCTTATATGTGGTTGGTTCAGATTTATGCTCAAAGCTGGGATGTTTCAAAACCTGGAGTGCCTCTTTATAATGAGCCTACTATTGCTGGTTCGGTTGGTAACCCAAGGGGTACTGTACAGGATGTGTTTACACAAGCAAATTTAGATATTGATAAGGCAATCGAATTGCTGGAATCTACTACAGTCGTTCAAATGCACCGTTCACACATAGACAAGTATGTGGCTTATGGATTAAAGGCAAGACATGCTCTGGTTCAAAAAAATTATCCGGTTGCTTTGGAGTTTGCTGTAAAAGCAATGGACTCACCAAGGAGTATTGCACCGTTTGCTGATATCAGGAACGTAAATGATATTTCAAAAAGAAATGTGCTATGGGGACTGGGTATCCAGACAGACCAAGCAATGGGCAACTGGGATATCTATACGCATATGGATGCAGATTCAAAAACTACGTACTCAAAAGGCAGACACCTAATATCTTCATGGCTTTACGACAGAATTCCAAATGAGGATGCAAGAAAAGAATGGTGGACAGCTCCATTACCACAAGAAGAGTGGGGTGAAGCGGGTACAGAAAATGGATCTAAAAGGTCTTGGTGTCAAACTAAAAAAGTTTTCATTGATGCTTCTTCGCAAACTGGAGATCATGTACTTATGAGGGTGGAAGAGATGGCTCTGATAGCCGCAGAGGCTGCGTGTCATTTGGAAAGGTATCCAGAAGCCCGTCAGTATGTTTCTATGGTCGGTTCAACACGTATGCCAGATTATGAAACTCGTTTGGAAAACTTCTCAAATAGCAAGGTATACAACGCAAATACTCACGCAAATTTAGTAACCCTGATGGATGAAATATTATTTCAAAGGAGGGTTGAACTTTGGAGTGAAGTTCCTAGGTTGCACGACTTGTTGAGGCTGGGTTTAGGATTTGACAGGAATTATGATGGATCAAATCATACAATTAGGTTAAACAGCGTGAATACAAGCCCTAACTCTCCTGCTTTCATACTGTGGATTCCTCGTGCAGAATTTGACGGAAATGAGAATATGGATGCTACTACTGACCAAAATCCTCGTCAATATTAGAAGAATTATATAACTAATAAAGAATTATTCTATGAAAAAGATACTATATATTACAAGTATTTTGTGCGTTCTTCTATTCACATCTTCATGTGAACAGGAGAGGGTGCTGTACAGTGGAGATGGAGGAGCTGAGGTCTCCTTTCCTTCAAATGTTATAAGGTTCCAGATGGTTGCGGAAGATAATAATCAGTTTCAGGTTGAACTCTGGAGGGGTAATACATCTGGAAGTTTATCTGTTCCTGTTACAATTTCAGGTGCAACCAGCTACTTTACACCAAATAAGAATCAGTTTGATTTTGCCGATGGTGAAAGCAAAGCTCTTTTAACCTTTAGTTATGATGACCTAAATAACTTTGCAGGGGAATCCTACTCAATAAAGGTTGAAATAACTGATGAAAGTCAATTATCTCCTTCTGGCAAGGGAGTTCTCAATATTACCACCCAACGGAAATTGACTTTTCAACCTGTAGGAACAGGTACATTTAATTCAATGTTTTTTGAAGAGGCTTGGTCTCAAGATCTCCTGAAGGCTGCTGAGGCGGATTATTACAGATTACCAAACCTATATTTTAATGGTTATCACCTTGAGTTTACTGTTGACAATGGTGTAATTGGAATTGCAAAACAGCCAATGGGGTATAATCACTCATCTTATGGAATGGTTTCATGGGATCCAAGGTATCCAAGCGAATGCGTTGTAACTGGAAAAGTTTATAATTTCACGGTTGCCTTTACTGTAAGTGCAGGATCCTTTGGTAAGTTTTTTGAAACATTGACAATGCCTTAAAATTTATTTTTTTATTCAAAAGGGGTCGTTTTACGATCCCTTTTTTTTATCATTTTTTTGGATTTTGAAGCAGATATTATTCTTGATGTGTATGTTCCCGTTTTGCTTTTAATTTAAAAAAAATTCATACATTTGTTAAATATATTAATGATAATTGTCTAGTATTTAAGTGAAATGAAAAAAAATATAAAAGCAAGCATAATCTTAATAATATCAATAGTTGCCTTATTTTCTTGTGAAAAAGAGGTCCCTACTGTTTTGGATTTATCTACAACAAATCTTTTGTTGCCAAATATTAATGCAGAAGCAACTGTAGAGATAACTGCAAATGGTAATTGGACAGCATCTGTTGCATCAACTTGGTGTACTGTATCACCAACAAGTGGTAACGGGAATGGAATCCTTAAAATTATAGCAACAGATAATGTTGGTGATAAGGAAAGGAGTGTTACTGTAAGTATCAACAGTAAGGAGATTACAAAATATGCCAAAATAACCCAAGATGTGCCATCTCTGGAATTGGATAACATACAATTCAATTTTTCTAAAGAGGCTAGTTCTGCATCTTTAACTATATCATCAAATACGGCATGGGAAATTGCCATTCCATCCAATATTGGGTGGATTGCAGCAACTCCTGATAAAGGTGAAGGAAATGCAAACGTTTCGTTTTCAATTTCAAATAATATTGACGCTGAAAGAAGTGCTGATATAGAAATTTTGTACAGCAATAAAAGTAAGATAGTGACGATCGTTCAAGAGCGTGGTAAAAACGGTATTCCAAGTTCACCTGTCCTAAAGGCTCCTTTGGCTGATGCTGTCAATATTTCAAGATTGCCTGCTTTTAGGTGGTCCACATCAAATGATCCAGATGGTGATCATGTTTCTTATATTTTTGAATACGGCATTAATCCTGATTCATGGGATGTTTCAATTCCTGTTGATGATACTGTTTATTATATGCCTGCTTATTTGGAATCAAATACAAAATATTTTTGGCAAGTAACTGCTGTCGATGAATTTGAAGGAAAGAGTTCTACAATCTCTCAAAATAGTTTCACAACAGGTATTTCAACTAGTTATTTCAATGGTGAGTACAGATTATACCAAGAGAACACAAAGGGTCAGAAACCGTCTGTAATCATATTTATGGGCGATGGATACCAGGCAGAGGACCATGTTGACGGGGGAAGATATGACAATCATCTGGACGAAGGTATTGAAGCGTTCTTTTCGGTTGAGCCTTACAAATCTTACCGGGAATATTTTACTGTATACAAGGTTGGGGCATATTCAAGAGATAGCGGAGTTAAACAGACCGACAAGAATTTGATGAAACATTCTGTTTTTGAAACCGATTTCCTTGGAGGATCTTCCCTTAGTACAAATACAGATAAAGTATTTGATTATGCACGTGTTGTGCCCGGGATTGACGACGAGGCTCTAAAAAACACATTGATTGTGTTGGTTGTTAATGAAAACAGGTATGCAGGTACTTGCTGGATGTGGTCTGACGGAAAGGCTATTGCTATAGTCCCTGTCAGTCGTTCCGGTCAAGATGAACAGGCATATCCCAATATTGTAAATCACGAGGCAGGTGGACATGGTTATGGAAGATTGGCAGACGAATATATAAGTTCCCAAAATATTGGTAAGACTCTACCGGAATCTGATGTTACCTCATTCCAATCATGGGTAAGAAATGGTTTTTATCCAAATGTAGATCTAACAGGAAACCTGAATGAGGTAAAATGGAAATATTTTCTTGGGGAACCAGGGTATTCGAGGGTAGGTACATACGAGGGTGCATATTATTATGCATATGGAGCTTGGAGGCCAGAGACATCCAGCTGCATGGTACACAATGAACAATATTACAATGCTCCTTCCAGGGAAGCCATGGTTAAAAGAATTTTGAAAACTGCCGGGGAGACTTTTAGTTTTGAAATATTCTTGGAGAAGGATGTGCAAAAAAGTCCCGATGCCAAGATGGCTACTAAGTCGTTCAATCCACTAACATTCATACCTTTGGCTCCGCCTGTAATGGTCAGGTAGTTTCATTTGAATAATATTTTACAAAACAAAAAAGAGGGTGATTTTATTGTCACCCTCTTTTTTGTTTTGAGCAGGAACTACTCTAAAGCTCTTCTTTCTTGCTCTTGAATGCCCTTTGGTAGTCGTCCTTGGAAGTAACGATAATCTTTTCGTACTCCCTTGATCCTGTTCCGGCGGGAATAAGATGACCACAGATGACATTCTCTTTGAGTCCTTCCAGAGTATCTTTCTTTCCAAATGTGGCAGCTTCGGAAAGAACTTTTGTTGTCTCCTGGAATGATGCTGCAGACATAAAGCTGTTTGTACGTAACGCAGCACGTGTGATACCCTGCAGAACCTGGTTGGAAGTGGCAGGAACTGCATCCCGTGCTTCTACAAGTTTCAAGTCCCTTCTTTTTAGCATTGAGTTTTCTTCACGTAACCTTCTTACAGATACAATCATACCTGGTTTCAATTCAGGTGAGTCTCCGGAATCCTGAACTACTTTTTTGTCGTAGATTTCGTCATTTTCCAGCATGAATTCCCATTTGTCCACAAGTTGTTCTGGCAGGAACCTGGTGTCACCAGGATCTACTATTTCCAGTTTGCGCATCATCTGCCTTACTATGACCTCAAAGTGTTTGTCATTTATTTTCACACCCTGCATACGGTAAACCTCTTGTACTTCGTTTACAATATACTCTTGTACCTTGGTTGGACCTTGGATAGCCAAGATATCGGTAGGGGAGATGGAGCCGTCTGATAAAGCCATGCCGGCTCTGATATAGTCGTTTTCCTGTACCAATATTTGTTTTGACAGAGGGACAAGGTATCTCATCTCTTCTCCGGTTTTGGATTTGATAATAATCTCCCTGTTACCACGTTTGATTTTACCCATTTGTACCTCACCATTTATGGCAGAGACAACGGCTGGATTAGAAGGGTTACGCGCTTCAAAGAGTTCTGTTACCCTAGGAAGACCACCAGTGATATCACCAGATTTTCCAATAGCCCTAGGTATCTTGAGAATAATGTCGCCAGATTTGATCTTTTTGCCGTTTTCTACAATGATATGGGCTCCTACAGGCAGGTTGTATTGGCGAAGTTCATTTTTGTTTTCGTCAACAATCTTGATTGTAGGGTTCTTGGATTTATCCCTTGATTCAATAACTACTTTTTCTTTGTGCAGAGAGTATTCATCGGCTGCCTCTTCGCGGAAGGTAACACCTTCAATAAGGTTGTCAAATACTACTTTACCACCCATCTCTGCAATGGTCAAGGCGTTGTAAGCATCCCACTCGCAAATCTTGTCGCCTTTTTTGACACTGTCTCCGTTCTTTGCAAAAAGGGTAGCTCCATAAGGGATGTGGTGGGTAGAAAGGACAATTGCTGTGTTTACATCAACAATACGCATTTCTGCTGTCCTGCCAATAACAACCTCTATTTGTTCGCCTGCAGCATTCTCTTTTACCAATGTCCGTAGCTCTTCGAATTCAAGACGGCCATCGTACCTGGCTAGAATTTCATTTTCTGAAGCAATGCTGGATGCAGTACCACCGACGTGGAATGTACGCAGGGTAAGCTGTGTACCAGGTTCTCCGATGGATTGTGCTGCAACAACCCCAACTACTTCTCCAATTTCTACCATCTTACCCCTTGCGAGGTTACGACCGTAGCATTTTGCACAAACACCTTTTTTGGATTCACAAGTCAGTACAGACCTTATTTCTACGTGTTCTATAGGAAGTGATTCAATAAGGGCTGCTATCTCTTCTGTTATTTCCTGTCCAGTCTCTATGATGATTTCTCCGGTCAAAGGATTGTATACATCATGCACCGAAGTACGGCCAAGTATCCTGTCGTAAAGTGACTCTACAACTTCATCTTTGTTTTTGATTGCCGTTGCCACCAAACCTCTTAAGGTTCCGCAATCTTCTTCATTTATGATTACATCGTGAGAGACATCCACAAGCCTACGGGTCAGGTAACCAGCATCAGCTGTCTTTAACGCAGTATCGGCAAGACCTTTACGGGCACCGTGTGTAGAGATGAAGTACTCCAATACAGATAGACCCTCTTTGAAGTTGGAAAGGATAGGGTTTTCTATAATCTCTGCTGAAGAAGCACCTGATTTCTGTGGTTTTGCCATCAAACCCCTCATACCGGAGAGCTGGCGGATCTGTTCTTTGGAACCCCTGGCTCCTGAGTGTAGCATCATATATACAGGATTGAATCCTTGCCTGTCGGTAGCAATCCTTTTCTCTACTATATTGGTAAGTTTAGAGTTTGTTGCTGTCCATATGTCAATGATTTGATTGTACCTTTCATTATTGGTAATCAAACCATTATTATATGAGAACAGGATGTTCTCCACCTGTTTGTAGCCATCTTCGATGAGCGTTGCCTTTTCTTCCGGAATGATAACGTCATCCAGGTTGAAAGACAAACCTCCTTTGTATGCCATGCTGAATCCAATCTCTTTTATATCATCCAAAAACTGTGCTGTCCGTGCCACGCCGGAAACTTTCAGAACATTTCCGATGATATCCCTTAAAGATTTCTTTGTCAGGATTTCATTTATATAACCAACCTCTTTGGGTACAACCTGGTTGAAAAGGATACGGCCTACAGTTGTTTTTATCATCCTGTTACCGGCAGATAAATCGGAATAATCTTTTGGTATTCTTACTTCTATCTCTGCATGCAGAGCTACGGTTCCTTCGTTGTAACCAATGATTACCTCCTCCGGTCCGTAGAACTTCATTCCTTCTCCTTTTGCCTGCGGGCGTGTTTTGGTTATGTAATAAAGCCCTAGTACCATGTCCTGGGAAGGAACGGTAATTGGTGCTCCGTTTGCAGGGTTAAGGATATTGTGTGAACCCAACATAAGAAGTTGTGCTTCCAATATTGCTGCATTTCCCAATGGAAGGTGAACCGCCATTTGGTCACCATCAAAGTCGGCGTTGAATGCAGTACATGAAAGTGGATGTAGCTGGATTGCTTTTCCTTCTATCAGTTTAGGCTGGAATGCTTGTATACCAAGCCTGTGAAGGGTTGGTGCCCTATTCAGCATAACAGGGTGTCCCTTCATTACGTTTTCAAGGATATCCCAGATAACCGGATCTTTCCTGTCCACGATTTTTTTGGCAGATTTTACAGTCTTGACAATGCCTCTCTCAATCAGTTTCCGGATTACAAAAGGTTTGAATAACTCTGCTGCCATATCTTTAGGGATACCACATTCGTGCATCTTAAGTTCTGGCCCAACTACAATTACTGAACGTGCAGAGTAGTCAACCCTTTTACCGAGCAAGTTTTGGCGGAAACGTCCTTGTTTCCCTTTCAGGCTGTCAGAAAGTGATTTGAGCGTCCTGTTGGCTTCAGTTTTTACTGCATTTGATTTTCTTGAGTTATCAAATAGTGAGTCAACGGCCTCTTGAAGCATCCTTTTTTCATTTCTGAGGATAACTTCGGGAGCTTTGATCTCTATTAGTCTTTTGAGTCGGTTGTTCCTGATTATAACCCTTCTGTACAAGTCATTAAGGTCAGAGGTTGCAAACCTTCCCCCATCCAATGGAACCAATGGTCGCAATTCGGGTGGAATGACAGGCACAACTTTGATGATCATCCATTCTGGTTTGTTGATCTCTTTGGATTCACGGAATGCTTCTACTACACTAAGTCTTTTTAGAGCTTCTGCCTTACGTTGCTGTGAGGTTTCGGTCTCTGTCTTGTGCCTTAGTTCGTAGGAGAGTTCGTCCAGGTTGATTCTCTCCAACATTTTGAAGATTGCCTCGGCTCCCATTCCGGCAATGAATTTGTTTGGATCGGTATCATCCAGGTGCTGGTTATCTTTTGGAAGTGTGTCCAGAATTGCAAGGTATTCATCTTCTGTGAGAAAGTCAAGTTCTTTGACCCCATCAGTTGCTTTTACTCCTGCCTGGATTACCACATATCTTTCATAATAAATTATGGCTTCCAGTTTTTTGGAAGGAATTCCCAAAAGATATCCTATTTTGTTGGGTGTGCTGCGGAAATACCAAATGTGGGCTACAGGCACTGTAAGGGTTATATGTCCCATACGTTCCCTACGTACCTTCTTCTCTGTAACTTCTACTCCGCAACGGTCACAAACAATGCCTCTGTACCTTATTCTTTTGTACTTCCCGCAATGACATTCGTAATCTTTGTACGGACCGAATATCCTTTCGCAAAACAAACCGTCCCTCTCTGGTTTGTAGGTCCTGTAGTTTACCGTTTCCGGTTTCAAAACTTCACCGGAGGATCTTTCCAGGATTTCTTCGGGAGAGGCCAGACTTATTGTAATCTGGTTGAAATTGCTTTTTACCTTTATATCTTTTTTTGTAGACATGTTATTCTATTTCAAAGATTCAAAAAACTATAAATAATTAATCAAGGTTAATGCTCAATCCAAGTCCACGGAGTTCGTGGAGAAGAACATTGAGTGATTCCGGAATGCCGGCAGCCGGCATAGGGTCCCCCTTGACTATGGCTTCGTAAGCCCGTGATCTTCCTGTAACATCGTCCGATTTTATGGTCAGGATTTCCTGGAGGATATTGGATGCCCCGAAAGCTTCAAGAGCCCAAACCTCCATTTCTCCAAACCTTTGTCCACCAAATTGAGCTTTACCTCCGAGAGGCTGCTGCGTAATTAGTGAATAAGGGCCAATTGAACGAGCATGCATCTTGTCATCAACCATGTGACCAAGTTTTAGCATATAGATAACACCTACGGTTGCAGGTTGGTCGAATGGCTCTCCGGTTCCTCCGTCCCTCAGATATGTCTTACCATATTTCGGAACACCGGCTTTGTCTGTGAAATCGGAAATTTCATCCAGCTCAGCCCCATCAAAAATAGGGGTGCTGAATTTAATTCCCAACTCTTTACCAGCCCAGCCCAGAACTGTTTCGTAGATTTGTCCTAAGTTCATACGCGATGGTACACCTAGTGGGTTTAGAACAATGTCTACAATAGAACCGTTTTCAAGGAAAGGCATATCTTCGTCCCGGACTACTTTGGCAACGATACCTTTGTTACCATGCCTTCCGGCCATTTTGTCCCCAACCTTGATTTTACGTTTCTTGGCAATATAAACTTTTGCCAACTGCATGATTCCGGTTGGTAATTCGTCTCCGATTGTCAGGTTGTATTTGATCCGTTTCAGTTCTGCATCAAACTCTTTATGGGCAATAAGATAATTGTTTATAAGTAGTTTGACTTGGTTGTTAACGTTTTTGTCGGTAGTCCATTTGGTTGGATTGATGTTTTCATAATCAATCTTTGCCAAAACATCTTTCTTGAAGTCCTCTCCTTTGGCTATGATTTCAACTCCGTAAAGGTCGCTGATTCCATTGGAAGTTGTTTTGAACAACAATGCCATAAGCCTTGTCAGGAAATCTTCCCTTAGGTTCCCTGTTTTACGAGCAAAGTTTTCCTCTGCTTGTTGGATTTGATTTTTGGAAACGCTTTTGCCTTTTTTGGAGCCCTCCTTTGCAACGCGTGAAAAGAGACGTTTGTCAATTACAGTACCTCTTAGGGAAGGAGATGCTTTTAGTGATGCATCTTTTACATCTCCTGCTTTATCTCCGAATATTGCCCTTAGCAGTTTCTCTTCCGGAGATGGATCACTTTCTCCTTTAGGGGTGATTTTACCTATTAGGATATCTCCGGGTTCTACATTGGCACCAATCCTGATAATACCATTTTCGTCCAGATCTTTGGTTGCCTCTTCACTCACGTTAGGGATGTCTGATGTGAGTTCTTCCATACCTCTTTTGGTGTCGCGAACTTCCATTATGTATTCGTCTACATGTATAGAGGTGAACACATCTTCCCTGAGTAATCTTTCTGAGATTACAATAGCATCTTCAAAATTGTAACCTTTCCATGGCATGAATGCTACTTTGAGGTTGCGCCCCAATGCAAGTTCACCTTGTTCGGTACCATAACCTTCCGTCAATATTTGGCCTGGTTCTACTTTTTGTCCTTTCCTTACTATTGGTTTGAGGGTTACAGAGGTGTTCTGGTTTGTCTTACGGTATAGAGGAAGTTTGTAAACAGTGATATCCGGGTCGAAACTAACAAATTTTTCGGCGTCGGTCATCTCATATTTAACATGTATTTCCTTGGCATCAACATATACGATTTCTCCTTTTGCCCTGGCTGTGATTTGAGTCCGTGAATCTTTGATTACAGGACCTTCCAATCCGGTTCCTACAATTGGAGCTTCTGGTTTGATAAGTGGTACGGCCTGCCTCATCATATTGGATCCCATGAGAGCACGGTTTGCATCGTCATGTTCCAGGAATGGTATAAGTGATGCGGCAATTGAAGCAATTTGGTTTGGAGCCACATCTACAAGATGGACTTCGTCCCGGCCTACTACAGGATAGTCAGCCTCAAAACGGCATTTTATCCTTTCGTCGGTAATCAGGCCATCCTCTGCAATATGTACATTTGCCTGTGCTACCATCTTTTCTTCTTCTTCCTCGGCACTCATATACACAATACCTTTGCCGGTCATATCTACTTTTCCTTCATCCACTTTTCTGTATGGCGTCTCAATGAATCCAAGGTCATTGATTTTTGCATATACACAAAGGGATGATATCAGACCGATATTGGGACCTTCGGGTGTTTCAATAGGGCAGAGCCTGCCATAGTGGGTATAGTGTACGTCCCTTACTTCAAAACCTGCCCTGTCCCTTGAGAGACCTCCAGGACCCAAGGCAGAAAGCCTTCTTTTGTGAGTCATCTCTGCAAGAGGATTGGTCTGGTCCATGAATTGGGATAGTTGGCTTGTTCCAAAGAACGAGTTGATTACAGATGAGAGAGTTTTGGCATTTATAAGGTCTATTGGCGTAAACACCTCATTGTCCCTTACATTCATTCTCTCTCTTATTGTACGTGCCATACGGGATAGTCCTACACTGAATTGGTTTGCGAGTTGCTCACCTACAGTGCGTATCCGCCTGTTACTCAAATGGTCGATATCATCAACCATTGCTTTTGAGTTGATTAGCTGTATGAGATATTTTATGATCTCAATAATATCTTGTTTGGTAAGAACGCGGGTATCTACAGGTATATCCAGGTTCAATTTATGATTGAGCCTGTACCTTCCCACATCTCCAAGGTCATATCTTTTATCGGAGAAGAATAGCTTGTCAATGACATCCCTTGCAGTAGCTTCGTCAGGTGGTTCTGAGTTCCTAAGCTGCTTGTATGTATAAAAAATTGCCTCTTTCTCTGAATTAGTCTGGTCTTTTTGGAGGGTATTGTGAATGATTGCATAGTCATTGACATTGGCATCTTCTTTATGCAGAAGGATGGTGTCAACACCAGATTCCAGAATAATTTCTATATGTTCCTCTTCCAGAATGGTTCCCCTTTCCAGTGCAATCTCGTTTCTCTCTATGTAAACCACCTCACCGGTATCTTCATCTACGAAGTCCTCGTTCCAGGTTTTTAGAACCCTGGCAGCAAGTTTGCCTCCGATGCTTTTCTTGAGGTTGGTTTTGTTTACTTTTATTTCATTTGCCAATCCGAAGATGTCAAGGATATCCTTATCACCTTCATATCCAATGGCTCTTAAAAGAGTAGTTACAGGTAACTTTTTCTTCCGGTCTATGTATGCATACATGACATTGTTGATGTCAGTTGCAAATTCAATCCAGGAACCTTTGAACGGGATAATTCTTGCGGAATATAGTTTGGTTCCGTTAGCGTGGACACTTTGCCCAAAGAACACACCTGGCGATCGGTGTAGTTGTGATACCACAATCCTTTCTGACCCGTTGATTACAAAGGTCCCCCTTGGTGTCATGTAAGGGATGGTGCCTAAATAAACATCTTGAATAACTGTGTCGAAGTCTTCATGTTCAGGGTCTGTACAGTAAAGTTTGAGTTTCGCTTTTAACGGGACACTGTAGGTAAGTCCTCGGTCGAGACACTCTTCAATCGTGTATCTGGGAGGGTCAATGAAGTAATCGATAAACTCCAATACAAAGTTGTTACGGGTGTCTGTTATTGGGAATATCTCTTGGAATACTTTATATAGACCTTCGTTTTCACGATTTTCGGGTGTTGTCTCAAGCTGGAAGAAATCTTTAAATGATTTCAATTGAACCTCTAAAAAATCTGGATAATCCAGAAGCGATTTAGAAGTTGCGAATGTAATCCGCTGATTTTTATTTTTTTGCGACATTGTTTTCGGATTGGTTGGAATTATAATAAAATAACGACAAAAAGGTTTAGAGCCCTAAACGGCCCTAAACCTGATGGTATCCCCGATAAACGGGTTGTGGAGTTATTTAATTTCAACTTCTCCGCCCGCTTCTTCAATTTGAGATTTTACTTGCTCTGCTTCTGCTTTAGATACTTTTTCCCTGATAGCTTTTGGAGCAGCATCAACTAGTTCTTTAGCCTCTTTTAGACCAAGACCAGTAATCTCTTTTACTACTTTAACTATTTGTAATTTAGCTTGTCCAGCTGAAACAAGTACTACATCAAATTGAGTTTGTTCTGCTTCTGCTGCTGCACCTGCTGCTGCAGGGGCTGCTACTGCTACAGCTGCTGCTGCAGGCTCAATTCCGTACTCGTCTTTAAGGATTTGTGCTAATTCTTGTACTTCTTTAACAGACAGGTTTACTAATTCTTCTGCAAATTTCTTGATATCTGCCATGGTAATTATTGTTTTAAAATGATTAAATTTCTTGTTATTCTTTTTCTGATAGGGTCTTTACAATTCCTGCCAGCTTACCTCCGCCATTTGATTGAAGGGCAGAAATAACATTCTGAACAGGTGATTGGAGTAGACCAATGATGTCACCGATAAGTTCTTCACGTGACTTAATTGCAATAAGTGCTTCAAGTTGATTTTCACCAACATATGCACATTCTTGTATCAACGCACCTTTCAATACAGGTTTGCCGTGTTCTTTGCCAAATTCTTTGATTAGTTTGGCAGGGACGTTTACATTTTCTGTAAACATTACAGCGGTTGATCCTGCAAGGATCGGGAATAGATTTTCTGAGTCTGCAAGTCCTTTTTGTTCAAGAGCTTTACGCAGTAAAGTGTTCTTGACAACAAGCAACTTGATGTCTTTTTCAAAGCAAGCACGACGTAACATTGCAGTTTTTTCGGCGTTCAGACCGGATATATCTGCAATATAAAAGTTTGGTGTTACATCGAATTGTGCTGCCAGACTTTCAATAATTTGTGTTTTCTCTTCTTTTCTCATAAAACATTAGTTATTTTATTCAGCAGCATTCAATGCTTTGTTATCTACATTTATTCCAGGACTCATTGTAGATGACAGGAATATGCTTTTTACGTAAGTACCTTTCAATGCCTGAGGTTTGAGTTTAATAACAGTGTTAATAAATTCCATTGCATTTTCTGCAAGTTTTTCAGGATCGAAAGAGACTTTACCTATAGAGGTATGTACAATTCCAGTCTTGTCTACTTTAAAGTCTATTTTACCGGCTTTTACTTCGGAAACAGCCTTACCAACTTCCATGGTAACAGTACCAGTTTTTGGGTTAGGCATCAGACCGCGAGGTCCGAGAATTCTTCCGATAGCACCAATTTTAGCCATAACAGAAGGAGTACAGATAATCACATCTACATCTGTCCATCCACCTTTGATTTTTTCTATGTAGTCGTCAAGACCAACATAATCTGCTCCTGCAGCGGTGGCTTCGGCCTCTTTATCCGGAGTACAAAGTACCAAAACACGTACAGTTTTACCTGTTCCGTGTGGAAGAGTCACAACGCCGCGCACCATTTGGTTCGCTTTACGTGGATCGACACCCAGACGCATTGCAATATCAACTGAAGCATCAAATTTTGTAAAAGAAATTTCCTTTACAAGTTTGCAAGCTTCTGCCAGTTTATACTGCTTGTCAGGATCGACCTTGGCGTATACTATTTTTTGATTTTTTGTTAGCTTACTCATTATCGCAGGATTTTTTCTAGTTTACATCTTCGGGAAAATCCCCGGTAACAGTTATACCCATGCTACGTGCTGTTCCAGCCACCATGGTCATGGCAGACTTCAATGTAAATGCGTTCATGTCGGGCATTTTATCTGTAGCAATAGCGCGGATCTGATCCCATGTTACAGACCCAACTTTCTTACGGTTTGGTTCAGCCGAACCTGATTGGATTTTAGCTGCTTCTTTAAGCTGCACTGCTACAGGAGGTTGTTTTACAATGAAAGTAAATGACTTGTCACTGAAAACAGTAATAATAACCGGTAATACTTTACCGGCTTTATCCTGTGTGCGAGCGTTGAACTGCTTGCAAAAATCCATTATGTTCACACCCTTGGAACCTAAGGCAGGTCCTACGGGAGGTGAGGGGTTGGCTGCACCGCCTTTAATCTGCAATTTAATGAGAGCGGCAACTTCTTTAGCCATAATGATTCAATTATTTATTCTTTAATTACTTGAACAAAATTTAACTCCAGGAGAGTTTTCCTTCCAAATATTTTTACCATTACTTTGAGCTTCTTTTTGTCTTCGATAATCTCCTCTACAGTTCCGTCGAAACCGTTGAAAGGACCATCTATGACTTTTACAGGCTCTCCAATGATAAATGGTGTGATATTCTCTTCTTCCTTTTCGGCAAGCTCATCAACACGACCAAGTATCCTGTTGACTTCCGATTGGCGGAGAGGAACAGGCTCCTTGTCTTTTCCCGATTTTTCTGTCAAAAAACCGGACACATGTGGGAGATTACGAATAAGGTGTTGAATTTCACCTGTTAAAGATGCCTCTATAAGGATATAACCAGGGTAAAAGATTCTTTCCATACTGATTTTTTTACCATTTTTTACTTGGTAGATTTTTTCAGTAGGAATAAGCACTTGAGAAACAAAGTCTTCCAGGTTTAGCCTTTTTACTTCGTTTTCTATGTATTCTTTTGCTTTTTTCTCTTTACCACCGGCAGCCCTAATGACATACCATTTTTTGGAATTATCACTCATAGTCTAGTACAGCATGTTGTAAATAAAAGTCATTGTGTTTTTGAACCCTAGGTCCATTCCAAAAATGACTAAAGCGAATATCAGAGATGCGATCATCACAACGATGGCCGAATTCTGAAGTTGAGCCCATGTGGGCCAGCTCACCTTTTTTACCAACTCAGTGTACGATTCCTGAATGTACAATTTAATCTTGCTCATTTCTATATGATTGCGGCTTGAGACAATGGAAGCTTGACTCTTACCGGTTACTATAACTACCGGAGCGTAACCTCCGATGTTGCAGGGGCAGAGCGATTCGAACGCCCATCAACGGTTTTGGAGACCGCTATTCTACCCTTGAACTATGCCCCTATTATAAAGCATAAGTTAGCCATGTTCTTTAGACTAACTTATGCATTTTGCTATGATTAGTCAAGCAATTCTGTAACCTGACCAGCACCAACTGTACGTCCACCTTCGCGGATAGCGAAACGAAGACCTTGGTTGATAGCTACAGGGTAGATAAGCTCAACTGTGATTGTTACGTTATCACCAGGCATAACCATTTCTGTTCCTTCCGGAAGCATGATTTCTCCTGTAACGTCCAGTGTACGGATAAAGAACTGAGGACGATATTTATTGTGGAATGGAGTGTGACGGCCACCTTCATCTTTCTTCAAAACATAAATTTCTGCTTTGAACCTCTTGTGAGGAGTGATGGTTCCTGGTTTTGCAATAACTTGTCCGCGTTTGATATCTTTTTTGTCGATACCGCGAAGAAGCAGACCAACGTTGTCACCAGCTTCACCTCTGTCAAGAATCTTGCGGAACATTTCTACACCAGTTACAGTAGATTTGCGAGGCTCTTCTCCAAGACCAATGATTTGGATCTCTTCTCCGGTTTTGATAACACCTGTCTCGATACGGCCTGTGGCAACAGTACCACGACCTGTGATAGAGAATACGTCCTCTACAGGCATAAGGAATGGCTTTTCGTTTTCACGAGGAGGAATTGGAATGTATTCGTCTACCTGAGCCATCAGTTCCATAACAACATCTTCCCATTTGGAGTCACCGTTCAATGCACCAAGTGCAGAACCGCGGAGAACAGGAGTGTTGTCTCCATCAAAGTTGTAGAAGCTAAGAAGTTCACGAACCTCCATCTCTACAAGGTCAATCATTTCAGGATCGTCAACAATGTCAACTTTGTTAAGGAAAACCACAATCCTAGGTACGTTTACTTGACGTGCAAGCAGGATGTGCTCGCGGGTCTGAGGCATAGGCCCATCAGTTGCAGCCACAACAAGGATAGCACCGTCCATTTGGGCAGCACCAGTAACCATGTTCTTAACATAGTCGGCGTGACCAGGACAGTCTACGTGAGCATAGTGACGATTCTCTGTTTGATACTCAACGTGAGATGTGTTAATAGTAATACCACGCTCTTTTTCTTCAGGAGCGTTGTCAATAGAGTCGAATGAACGTACTTCTGAAAGACCTTTTCTTGCAAGCACTGTAGTGATAGCCGCAGTCAAAGTGGTCTTACCGTGGTCAACGTGACCAATGGTACCAATGTTTACGTGTGGCTTGTCCCTTTTAAAAGTTTCTTTTGCCATAATAATAGAATTTTAATTATAATTAAATTTTTACACACTTGTAGAGCCGGTGACGGGAATTGAACCCGTGACCTCTTCCTTACCAAGGAAGCGCTCTACCTCTGAGCTACACTGGCTTACTAAAGAGCGGAAGACGAGATTCGAACCCGCGACCCTCAGCTTGGAAGGCTGATGCTCTACCGACTGAGCTACTTCCGCAATTATATAAAAAATGTGGGGAGAGCAGGATTCGAACCTACGAAGGCGTAAGCCAGCAGATTTACAGTCTGCCCCAGTTGGCCACTTTGGTATCTCCCCATATTTAAAACTTTCAAAAAACTTATAGAGCCGATGGAGGGATTCGAACCCCCGACCAGCTGATTACAAATCAGCTGCTCTGGCCAACTGAGCTACATCGGCATTATGTCAATTCCCCTGATCAATTTGGGGACTGCAAAGATATATGTTTTTGATTAAACTCCAAAAAAAAATGAAAATTTGTTTGATGTACCATATGCATAATTTCAGTTTAGTAATAAAAGTGCAATCCTGTATGTAACAAACGAGGCTATCCAAGCGACAAGAATAGTGCTGAAAATTGATAACACAGCCCATTTCCATGTTCCTGTTTCTTTCCTGATTGTGTATGCTGTAGCAACACAGGGCATATATAAAAGGGCAAAAATCATAAACGACAATGCGTTTGCTTTGTTGAATTGTTGTTCTTCCTTTATTCGTGAGGTAAGAGATGTTTCCAACTCTTTCTGGCCTGCATTTTCATCTGCTTTATATACAACACCAAGAGTGCTTATTATAAATTCTTTGGCAGTTATGCCTGTGACAAGGCTGACACTCATTTTCCAGTCAAAGCCTAGTGGGGCAAGGGCTGGTTGTACTATTTTACCAAAGTTCTCAAGATAGGAGATTCGTTCATTATTTTTGTTTTCAATATCTTTTAGGGGAAAGTAATCTAATGCCCATACTATTACAACTGCCAGAAGTACTACAGTGCCAATTTTCTTGAGGTATTGCCATGCTGCGTCCCACATGTTGTAAATCGAGTACCCTAGTGATGGTCGTCTGTAACAGGGAAGGGGTATGGAAAAGTCCCTGATGCCAAAGTTGAAGAAAATCCTTTTGAAAAGTAGTGCCATCAGGATCCCAATGAAGATCCCTCCAAAATAGAGCAAACTAAGGACCAAAACTTGGCTGGATGGGAAAAAGATTCCGGCAAAAAGTAAAAATGTCGGGATTCTTGCACTGCATGGTATATATGGAATCATGAGCATTGTCAGGATCCTGTCTGATTTTCTTTTTATGGTCCTGGTTGCCATTATGGCGGGCACATTGCATCCAAATCCCATTAAAAGAGGGATAAAAGAGCTCCCATGTAAACCGATATGGTGCATGTACCTGTCCATTACTGTAGCCGCACGGGAGATATATTCTGTTTCTTGAAGTAACGAAAGGAAAAAGAATAGAATCAGGATGTTTGGCAAAAATGCCAGGACACTACCTACCCCCATGATCACTCCTTGGCTAAGGAAGTCTGAAAACCAACCATCGGGTATGTTTTCGCTTATATATTCAGCCCCGTAGTCCATGAGCCATTCTATTCCGGTTTGTGGGTATGATCCTAAACTAAATGTAGCATAAAATACAAGCCAAATTATGAGAATAAAAAAGAATACCCCCCATATGGGATGGGTAAGGATTTTATCTATCCGGTTTGTCTGTTCTTGTGAAAACTCCTTGAAGTATCGCCCTTTATGAGCTCTGCGACGTTTATTGCCATGCTTTGTTTTCTTGCATGAGTCGCAGTTGGATGAATGTCTGGTACTATAGTGTTTTTCGTGAGACATTCAAGATTGTGTTAAATATTCCTGCTTCGTCAAATCCACATTCGCCCATCAATTCAGGTATTGTGCCCTGTTCTATGAACCTGTCCGGCACACCCATGCCTGTCAATTTGGTATTTATGACAGGATTTGATGCAATGACCTCTGAAACTGCAGAATATAAGCCACCTTTTATGGATCCGTCTTCTATGGTAATGATTGAGTGACATTTACTTGATGCATTCAGGATCGCCTCTTGGTCTATGGGTTTTAAAAAGCGCATATTATAGTGCATTACACTAATGCCTTGATCTTGTGCCTTTTCTGCTGCTTTGGCAGCCAAATTACCTATGGGTCCTATTGTGAGAAGGGCTATATCATTACCATCCCTGAGTAATTGAGCTTTGCCTCTTTCAATTGATTTAAAGTCATTTCTCCATTCCAATCCTTCTCCCTGACCACGTGGATACCTTATAATGGTAGATCCATATTCGGGGGCCTGTACAGAATACATGATGTCCTTCAATTCAATCTCGTTCAAAGGAGAGAAGATCGTGAGGTTGGGAATGCAACGGAATGCCGCAAGGTCAAAAACTCCATGGTGGGTAGCTCCATCTTCACCAACAAGTCCGCCTCTGTCCAGGCAAAAGATGACTTTTAGGTTTTGAGTTGCCACATCATGGATAACACTGTCGTAAGCCCTTTGTATAAAGCTGGAGTATATATTGCAGTAGGGTAGTAGCCCCTGGGTTGCAAGGCCTGCAGAAAAAGTTACTGCATGTTGTTCTGCAATACCTACATCAAAAGCTCTTTCAGGCATCTCCCTCATAAGTATGTTCATGGACGATCCCGATGGCATTGCAGGTGTTATGCCGTATATCTTGTCATTATCCTTTGCAAGTCTCAAAAGGGTCTCTCCAAATACATCCTGATACCTGCTATGGTTTATTCCGGTGGTTTTCCTTCTCTCTCCTGTGATTTTGTCAAATGTTCCAGGGGCATGCCACAAGATTTGATCTTCTTCGGCTGGTTTGAAACCTTTTCCTTTTTTGGTAACTATATGGAGTAATTTTGGCCCCGGGATATTTTTAATGTCTTCTATCCTTTCCATTATAAGAGGAAGGTTATTGCCATCAATTGCCCCGAAATACCGGAATCCAAGTGATTCAAAGATGGATCCTTTATCAAAAAAGGCCATTTTTGTGCTGAACATAAATTTACTAAAAAGAGCCCTCAGCTTCTTTGAAGTTAACAAACTCCATACCTTGTTTTTTGTCTCGTTGTATATGTGGGAGGTGGTAATTTTCAACAAATAGTTGTGAAGAGCTCCTACATTCGGATCTATGGAGATATGATTGTCATTGAGGATTACAAGAAGATTTGTTTTGAGTGCCCCTGCATTGTTTAGACCTTCGTATGCCAACCCACCGGTCAATGCGCCATCTCCTATCACAGCTACAACTTGTTCGTTTGTTTTGTTTTCCTGTGCTGCAATGGCCATACCCAATGCCGCAGATATTGATGTGGAAGAGTGTCCGACACCAAAACAATCGTAAGGCGATTCTGATATCTTTGGAAACCCGCTTAATCCCTTGTATTTTCGGTTGTATTTGAAAGATTCCCTACGTCCGGTCAATATCTTGTGTGAATAGGCCTGATGTCCCACATCCCAAACAATTTTGTCTTGTGGGGTATTGTACAGGTAATGAAGGGCAACTGTCAGCTCCACGGTTCCCAAACTAGCTCCGATATGCCCTGGGTTTCCGGAGCAAGCATCAATAATAAATTCACGGAGCTCTTTGCAGAGCTCCGGTAATTCATTCGGTGATAGTTTTTTCAAATCATCCGGAGATTCTATTTTATCCAGATATTTCATTACTTGTAAACAAATTGTCTTGAAAAAAGTTTTTTTTGTTTATTGGTATTGGGTTAATTCTTTTTTTCCATGTTGGCAAACTGTAACCCGTAACCCATTTTCTTGTCTATGAATTTGAGTACCAGTGAAACTACAATTGCAAGGGAACAGATTGCCGCAAATATTGACATTGTCAGGGTGTAGTCATATTGGTTTACCTCCATTCCGTCTTTTACAATTGTGCCCACTATACTGTATTTGTTTAGTACATTTCCAATTAGTATAGGTACCAACATCAATCCAATATTCTGGATGTAGAAAGTAAGTGCATATGTTGTACCCAATTGTCTCTCTGGCATTATCTTGGCCAAAGAAGGCCACATTGCAGAAGGAACCATTGAAAATGCTATACCAAGCAATATCATAAGGATTATTGCCATCCACCATTGGTCGATGAAAGGCATCGCGAAAAGTACATGGACAGACACCAAAAGAACAGACCCGGCAATCATAAGGTCGGCTCCATGTCCGATTTTATCGTAGATTCTTCCGAAAAGAGGTGTGAGGACAATTGCCCCGAATGGGAGCATACTTGGAATGAGACCCGATAGTTGCGGGTCAACTCCAAATTTGAACTCCATGAGTCCGGCTGCATATTTGAGAAAAGGGAATACTGCAGAGTAGAATACAACGCATAGTATTGCTATCAGCCAAAAACCTTTGTTGTTAAGGACAGCTTTCAGGTCCTTTGCATTGAAAGATTCTTCTGGCTCCAATTCATCTGCTTTGATTTGAGTGTCAAGTTTTTTGTCATAAATTGAGTAAACGGCAAATGCCAGTGTTCCCAATACCAGTAACACCAATCCGAAAAGTACGGGTGCGCTTACATTGCTGTACCTTGTAGCAATCATGGGAGAGAAAGCCAAAGCTGCTGCAGAGCCAAGACGTGCCAATGAAAGTTGCATACCCATTGCTAGTGCCAGTTCTTTACCTTTGAACCATTTTACTATGGATTTGCTGACTGTGATCCCGGCTACCTCGGCACCTACACCAAAGATACCGAAACCTACCACAGCCCAGACTACCTGCATTTTGTATTCGCTGCCAAGGAACATCATTGAGTTGCCTAGCAGAGAGTCATCAGTCACTGCCCAGTATTTTATTGCAATACCTATGACCATTAGGATACATGACATTAATCCGCTGAACCTGATTCCTTTTTTGTCCAGGATTATACCTCCGAAAATCAACATTCCCAGAAAAACGTTGAAAATTGAGTATGATCCTGCGAACCAGCCATATTCAGAAGGATTCCACTGGTTGTGTCTTTCCAGCATGGTTTGCAGGGGAGAGAAGATATCCGATGCAACATAAGCTGCAAACATTGTGAGTGCTACCAACAGGAGCATTAGCCACCTCATTGGTGCAGAGTCACGAAGTTGTACTGATGGGTTTTTCATAGATTTTTTTATTTGGTTTATCTTATAATGGTTTGTTCTCTGTCTGGCCCTAATGAGATTATTGATACGGGAACCCCGACCTCTTTTTCTATGAATCGTACATAACTCATGAATTCAAACGGCAGGTCCTCTTCTTTCTTGACCTTGGTGAGGTCTCTTTTCCATCCTTTGAATTCTTTGTAAACAGGTTCTATGGAAGCATATGTGTCGTATGGAACAGTTTCGGAAATGATTCCGTCAACTTTGTAATGGGTAGCTATTTTTATGGTTTCGAAAGTGTCAAGCACATCTGCTTTCATCATAATAAGGTTGTCAACTCCGTTTATCATTACAGCATACTTGAGGGCAACAAGGTCCAGCCAGCCAGTTCTCCTTGGCCTTCCGGTAGTTGCACCGAATTCAGCACCCATTTTCCTTAGAAGGTCTCCTGTGCCGTCGTGTAATTCTGTAGGGAAAGGACCGCTGCCAACCCTTGTGCAGTAGGCTTTGAAAATACCAGATACTTTGCCAATGGAACTTGGCGCAACACCTAGCCCTATACATGCACCGGCACAAATTGTATTTGAAGAGGTGACAAATGGATATGAACCAAAATCGACATCCAGCAAAGAGCCCTGAGCACCCTCTGCAAGGATCCTTTTGCTCTCCTGGAGGTATTGGTTTACTGCGTATTCTCCATCTATGAACTTGAAGCCTTTCATATATTGGGCGGCCTCCATCCATTCTGTTTCGTTTTCCCGGGGATTATATTGGTAGTCGAATTGTTTTAAAAATGAGATGTGTTTTTGTTTCAATGCTGAGTGCCTGTCTTCAAAATCAGGTGCAAGAAGGTCTCCGGTCCTGAGGCCGTTCCTACCTGTCTTGTCCATATATGCCGGGCCGATGCCCTTGAGTGTAGACCCGATTTTATTTGCACCTTTTGCATTTTCGGAGGCAGCATCGATTATACGGTGTGTAGGAAGTATAAGATGTGCTTTTTTGGATATGAAAATCCTTTCCCTGACAGGAACACCTGCATCTTCCAGCATAAGGCATTCGTGCATGAATGTGATTGGGTCTATCACAACGCCGTTTCCTATGATGTTTATTGAGTTTTTACGGAATACACCTGATGGTATTGTGTGCAGGACATATTTTTTGTCATCGAAATGAAGGGAGTGCCCTGCATTTGGACCCCCTTGAAACCTGGCAATTACAGGATATTGCTGCGCTAAAACATCTACTATCTTTCCTTTCCCTTCGTCTCCCCACTGGAGTCCCAGAACTACGTCAACTTTCATTATTTAAAAATATTAGAATGGCAGATCGTCACTGTTTGTGTCGTCTGTGTTTGTTTGATTGCTTATTTGGTTTGGTTGTTGGGCCAACTCCCTGTTGTCGGTTGAAGGAGCCCTGTCCAGCAATACAATAGAGTCCGCCTGAATTTCGGTAGAGTATCGTTTTTCCTGGGTAGTTTTGTCCAGCCAGCTGGATGTGCGTATGCGACCTTCTATGTATAGCCTTGATCCTTTTTTTATGTAGTTCTCTGCTAAGTTGGCCAATGAACGCCAACAAACAATGTTGTGCCATTCTGTTTGTTCATTTACCTCTCCATTGTTCTTGGACCGGAACTTTTCTGATGTTGCAAGGGGAAACCTTGCTACTTTGACATCATTAGGCAGATCCCTGATTTCCGGGTCTCTCCCCACGTTCCCGATTAACATAACCTTGTTCAGTGACATACTTTTTTTTTAGCAGAAACAAAGATAAAAAAATTTACCCATTCTGTACCATTTCAAACATGGCTTTGGTGTCAGGTTCTTTGCCGGTTAAAAGTTTGAACCCTGGGATAGCTTGATGTACAAGCCATTCTAAACCGTTAATATACTCTTTGCATTTAATTTTATCCAATACAGGTTTTTTGTAATTGGCTTCTGCTATAATGATGTTTTGAAAATCGATTTGTTCTAGTTGTGTGATTGGAACAGGTATAGTATAGATGAAAATATCAAACTGTGTAATTTTATCTTGCAGGTCAAATAATTCAATTGTCCCTGAGTTGAATTTTTGTGCAACCTCCTTTGCTTTTTCCCAATTCCTGTTGACAATGGAAATTTCGAATCCTTTTTGGCTGAATATATAGGCTGCTGCTTTTGATGCTCCTCCGGCACCTGCAATAAGTACCCTGGACGGTTTGGTCCCCCTTGCTTCAAAAGGACCGTAAGCTCCAAAGGTGTCTGTGTTGAATGCTTTGAATGAATCTCCTGATTTGACAATCAGGTTGGATGCCCCGGTTGCTTTGACACTTGGGTCAAATTCGTTGCAGTAAGCTAAAATCTCTTCTTTGAATGGAGCAGTAATGTTTGCTCCGTCGTACATCCCGGTTTTAATGAATTCCATGGCCTTGGAAAGGATAGCACTGTCAATAAGATCGTAGCCGGAACCATCTTTTAGCAGGCCGGCTGCGTTGAAAAGTGCGGGACTGAGGCTATGGGAAATATCTTTTCCTATTAGTGCAAGTTTTTTCATTTCAAAAATATTCTCTGGTTAACCTTTCCTTTGCCTTATCGCTTCGTAGCAGAGGATTGCCGTAGATACCGAAACATTTAGGGAATCCAGGGATCCCATCATCGGAATCCTGATTTTGCTATCAGATTTTTCCCTCCAGTAAGAAGATAGTCCAAGTGACTCTGTTCCCATGACTATGGCACATGGTTCTTTGAAATTGGCTTTGTAATACAAATCGGAGTCTTGCAATTGGGCAGTGTGTATTGTGAGTTTGTTTCTCTTGAGCCAGTCATAGGCTTCGCTTGAAGAGCACAAAGCTATTTGGTTTGTGAAAAATCCACCCAGACTTGACCTTATCACATTTGGATTATAGATGTCGGTTTGGCTGTCGCAAACGATAACTGCATCTGCTTTTACTGCATCTGCAGTTCTTAGTACCGCACCAAGGTTGCCAGGTTTCTCCACAGATTCCAATACAATTACCAGAGGACTTTTGCCCAGGATTATTGACTCTATCTTCTTTTCTTTGGATTTGAATATACTTACAACGCCTTCCGTACTGCCCCTGTATGAGATTTTCTCATACAAAAACCTTGGAATTTCGTATATATGGGCATTTGCTTGTGATACTGTGAACTCCTCTGCAATATCCTTGCAAATGAATATTTCTGAGAGCTCATATCCCCATTCCAAAGCTATTGTTGTCTCCCGTATGCCTTCAACTACAAAAAGTCCGGACTCTTTCCGGACTTTTGATTTATCCCTTAAGAGCATCAAATCCTTGATTTTGGGATTCTTTGCAGAGGTTATGGTTTGGGGTTCCATTTTATAAGTTATTCTTCTGTTGCCTCTTCTTTATTGAGTGGTTTTTCTGGTCTCATTTGAGGGAAGAAAAGGACATCCTGGATAGATGGGCTGTTGGTAAGCATCATGGTAAGACGGTCAATTCCAATACCCATTCCGGATGTAGGAGGCATCCCATATTCAAGTGCCCTGACAAAGTCCATATCTATGAACATTGCCTCGTCGTCCCCTTTGTCTTTGAGCTTAAGCTGTTCTTTGAACCTTTCCAATTGGTCAATCGGGTCATTGAGTTCACTATATGCGTTGGCTAGTTCTTTGCCGTTGACGAAAAGTTCGAACCTTTCTGTTAGTGCAGGATTGGACCTGTGTCTTTTTGTCAAAGGAGATGTTTCTACAGGGTAGTCGGTTATGAATGTTGGTTGGATCAGGTGGTGTTCACAATACTCTCCGAAGATAGCATCAATAAGTTTGCCAACACCCATTGTCTTGTCCACTTGTACATTTAATTTCTTGCATACTTCCAAAAGCCGGGATTCGTCCATGCCTGTAACATCTACACCTGCATATTCCTTTATTGCATCCAGCATGGGCAGCCTCCTGTATGGAGCTTTGAATTCAATCTCTTTGTCTGCAAGCTGGAGCTTCGTTTTTTTGTGGAGGTTTAGTGCTATCTTTTCTATCATTTGTTCTACAAACTCCATCATCCAGAAGTAATCTTTGTATGCAACATATATTTCAAGTACGGTGAACTCAGGGTTGTGTGTCCTGTCCATCCCCTCGTTGCGGAAATCTTTTGCAAATTCGTATACTCCCTGGAAGCCACCAACGATGAGCCTTTTAAGGTAGAGTTCATTTGCAATCCTAAGGTAAAGAGGCATATCCAGCGCATTGTGATGGGTTATGAAAGGTCTGGCAGAGGCACCCCCGGGTATTGGCTGAAGAATAGGAGTTTCTACTTCAAGATAGCCGTGTTGGTTGAAGTACTGGCGCATGGTGTTGACAATTTGGTTCCTTTTGACAAACACATCCTTGACAGATGGATTCACAATGAGGTCTACATAACGCATACGGTATCTTTGCTCCGGGTCTGTGAAAGCGTCGTATTTTTGTCCCTCTTTTTCTTTTACTATGGGAAGTACCCTTAGTGATTTGCTCAGAACTTTTAATTGTGAAGCATAAACTGAGAGCTCTCCAGCCTGGGTTATAAAGGCATGCCCTTTGATGCCAATAATATCTCCTATATCAAGTAGTTTTTTGAACACAGTATTGTATAGTGATTTGTCATCTCCGGGACATATGGAGTCACGTTTCACATAAACTTGTATCCTTCCTGTTTCGTCTTGCAGTTCCAGGAAAGATGCTGCACCCATAACCCTTCTTGTCATGATCCTTCCGGCAATAGATATATCCTGGAAATCATTGCTTTGTGCTTGGAATTTGTCCTTTATTTCCTTTGCGGTTGTATTTATTTCGTAAGATTCTGCAGGGTATGGATCTACTCCAAGATCCCTCATAGCTTTAAGAGAGTCCCTGCGGATCAACTCCTGTTCGTTCAATTCTGTAAATTCCATTTCTCCTCTTGATTTTTGAAAGTTACAAAATTAATTTTTTTTAATGACTTATTGAAATTAATCTGTAACTTTGCGAAGATATGGCTGTAGAAAAAAAATGGATAGTAAGAGAACCTGGGAACCCAGCACTTGTAAGGCAATTGTCATCTGAGTTGGGTGTAGACCAGACTCTTGCAAATTTATTAGTACAAAGGAACATAAAATCTGCCCATCAAGCCAGGGCGTTCCTAAGGCCTCAACTGGATCAACTTCATGATCCTTTTTTAATGAAAGATATGAACCTTGCAGTTGACCGACTGACAAGGGCATTGAACACAAGGGAGAGAATTCTCATTTATGGGGATTACGATGTTGATGGAACCACTGCGGTTTCATTGGTCTACTCTTTTTTAAGGAAGTACGGAGAGGAAAACCTGGATTATTATATTCCCAACAGGTATTCCGAGGGTTATGGTATTTCTTACAAAGGTATTGATTGGGCTCATGAAAATGGATTTACCCTGATCATTGCTTTGGATTGTGGTATCAAAGCTGTAGAAAAGGTGAGTTACGCTACCGAAAAAGGGATTGATTTCATTATTTGTGACCACCATTTGCCCGATGATACTTTGCCGGCTGCTTGTGCTGTGCTGGATCCCAAAAGGAACGATTGCGACTATCCTTTCGATGACTTGTCTGGTTGTGGTGTTGGTTTCAAATTCATGCAGGCTCTTGCCATGATAAAGGGTATTCCTTTTGAAAACCTTTTGTCTTTATTGGATTTGCTGGTTGTCAGCATTGCTTCGGATTTGGTTTCAATTACTGGTGAAAACAGGGTTTTGGCCTATTACGGATTGAAACAACTGAACCAGTCCCCAAGGAAAGGACTCTTATCTATCATCAAGCTTGCCGGCCTAGAAAAACACATGATTACGATTGATGACATAGTCTTCAAGATAGGACCAAGGATTAATGCTGCAGGCAGGATGGAGTCCGGAAAAACTGCAGTAGATTTATTGACATCACGCAATGACAATGATGCCCGTATAATCGGGGATACCATAAATACCCACAATAACGACCGCAAACACGAAGACCGTAAGATTACCCTGGAAGCTATTGAGATGGCTGCAAAAGCAAAGGGTTTTTCGGACAAGAAATCTACAGTGGTTTATAACCCTGACTGGCATAAAGGTGTGCTGGGCATTGTGGCTTCCAGGCTTGTGGAAAACTATTACAGACCTACTATTGTGCTGTGCAAATCAAATGGCTTCATTACAGGTTCTGCCAGGAGTATTCCGGGTTTCGATTTGTATGAGGCAATAGAACATTGCTCTGACCTTCTTGAAAATTTCGGAGGCCATATGTATGCAGCCGGTCTTACATTAAAAGAGGAGAACTTTGATGATTTCAAGGTCAAGTTTGAGCAATATGTATCGGAAAAAATTACGACAGAAATCCTGACTCCTGTCATCAACATAGACACCTATTTGGACTTTCGCCAAATCACTCCACGTTTTTTTAATGTATTAAAGCAATTCCAGCCCTTTGGTCCGGGTAACCTCTCTCCTGTATTCATTTCTGAGAAGGTGTATGACAATGGAAACGGGCGTAAGGTTGGATCCGATTCCGGACATTTGAAGTTGGAGCTTATTCAAGAAGATGATTTTCACAGGCATATTTCTGCCATAGCTTTCAACAGATCGGAACATTTTGAACATCTCAAATCGGGCAATCCTGTAGATATTTGTTATTCCATTGCAGAAAATTATTACAGGGGAATTGCCAATATCCAGCTTAGGGTTAGGGATATAAAACTTGTAGAGGAGACTCTTTGAAAGTGACCTTGCTTGGATTGCAATCCCTTTTTATATTTTTTCCAAAATCTTGATCAGGATCTCTTTTACAGATAGATTGTTTACATCTAATGTGAGTGATGCGCAATATTCGTAACCCTCTTCCCGTTCTTTGAAAAGTGTTGCTATTTTTTCGCTAAGGTACATACCTTCATCATTTTTTACCAGAGGTCTCTGTTTCCTGCTTTTTTCCAATCTTTCCAAAAGAGTATCCAAAGATGCCTTGAGGTAAATACAGTAAGTTTTGTTTTTGATCAACTCCCTGTTTTTTTTTGATATCAATGCACCACCTCCCAAGGATAGTACCAAAACTTTTTCTTGGTTGTGGAATAGAAGGTTTTCCAGTGCTTGCTCCTCTTGTTTGCGAAACTCTTCTTCTCCCATGATTTTGAAAAGAGACTCTATTGAGAGTCCGTTGTTCAGCTCCTCTATGTGTCTGTCCAAATCTGTCAGTTTGCAATAAAGGTGTTTTGAAAGTGACGATGCTACCGTACTTTTTCCAACACCCATGAACCCTGTAAGTGAAATAATCATTTGAAAAACAGGTTAGAAAAGGGTAGGAGAGATATCTTTGTCCTCTGAATCCTGTTGTTCCAAAGGAGGCTCTTTTTGAACATTATTGTCAATACTTTCTTTTATCAGAGGCTCTACAAATGATATGTGACCAACTTCGAATGTAGTTACTCTTTTCCCTTTTGCCCTATAGCTTTTGCTAGCTATGAACTCTTGGGCATCTATTGTTTCCATATCCCTTTTTTGGTGTTTGCCGGCAAATATAATACTTACCTGAGGGTACTGGTCACTGGAGAAACCATGGAGGAACGACCCCTCTGATTCACTTATAAATGATTGTACTTTGTTGTCACTTGCTTCAAATGTAAATCTTTTAAGATAATAGCATTTGGATTCATTATCAAAATACAACGCTGTGAAAATCTTTTCAGGATCAAATTTTTGTACCAATAATATTTCACCCTGGTACCTGTTGCTTAAATCGAAATCGGTAGTATAGAATTCGCCCTTTTTGTTGACAGCCAGTATTTTGTCTCCGTTGGAGAATTCGCCAAGGTAAAGCCCTCTGGAATCTGTATTCAATCTGTTGATATCTTGGTCGAACCAAATTGGAACCCCTCCAAATTGAGATACTCCTTTGGTTTTTAGCTGTATCTTATGTACAGGGTTTTTGCTCAGGATATTACCCATGGAACCTTTGCCTTTTATTGCTAGTTTGGAGAAATCAAACTCAAAGATAAGTTTTTTAAGTTTTGGCCTTGGTTTGAGGAAGATTTTCAGTATCTCTGCCTCTCCATTGGTGTTAGCAGTAAACCAAAGTATTTGGCTACCCTCTTTACCTTGGGTAATGTCATATTCTTTGTCCCTAGTTGCTCCGGTGACGGCAAATCTTTTAACATAAACATCTCCCATTTTTCCATTGCGGTATACAACGTTGTATATCGTCCGTTCGTCATTCCGTGCAAAAACTCCGGCATGTATTATGTTCCTTCCGACAAATTGCTTTTCGGATATTTTGGAAACCATGTATTTCCCGTTTTTGAGAAAGACTATTATGTCGTCAATGTCGGAACATTCACATACAAACTCTGCATTTTCGTCCCTTTTCAGCTCCATTCCTATAAAGCCCTCTTCTCTGTTCACATAGAGTTTTGCGTTTGAGGCAACAACTTTGGTCGCTTCTATTGTCTCGAAATTGCACAGTTCTGTTTTGCGGGGGTATTCCTGACCATATTTTTTCTTGAGGTTCTGGTAGTGTTTGATGCAGTATTGGGTCAAATGGTTTAAGTTGTATGTAACCTCTTCCATTTCACTTTCAATTTTCTGTATTGCATCTTCCAGTTGTTTGACATCGAATACTGAAATTTTCCTGACGGGCTTTTCTACCAGTTTTAGAACATCTTCTGGGGTGACTTCTCTTTTGAGTTGGTTTTCGTATGTTTTGAGTTCATCTTCGACCTCTTTTAGCTGAGTCTTCCAACTGTCCGATTTATTTTCCAAAAGACGATATACCCTTTTTTCGAAGAAGATCTTTTCGAGTGATGTATAATGCCATGAATCAGTCAATTCGGATAATCTTATTTCAAGCTCTTGTTGGAGTAATTTTTGAGTGTGTTCTGTATTGTAACGAAGGATATAGTCAACTCCCAGGAAATGAGGTTGGTTGTCCATAATCACACATGCGTTTGGCGATATGGATATTTCGCAATCGGTAAAAGCATACAAGGCATCTATTGTTTTGTCGGGAGAGATGTCATTGTGCAAGTGGATGACAATTTCTGCACCACTGGAGGTATTGTCATCTATTTTCCTGATTTTGATTTTTCCTTTGTCGTTAGCTTTCAGAATGGACTCAATAAGTTTGGATGTTGTGAGTCCAAAAGGTATTTCTGTTATTGATAGTGTTTTCTTATCTACTTTGTTGATACGGGCTCTCACTTTGACAACAGAACCTCTCAATCCTTGGTTGTATTTGCTGCAGTCGGCAAGCCCACCAGTGGGGAAGTCCGGCAAAATTGTGAATGTGTCTCCTTTTAAGTGAGCTATGGAAGCATCAATCAGCTCATTGAAGTTATGAGGGAGGATTTTTGAAGCTAAGCCTACTGCAATCCCTTCTACTCCCATTGTAAGTAACAACGGGAATTTGGAAGGTAAACTTATAGGTTCCTGATTCCTTCCATCATAAGATTTCATCCACGATGTGGTTTTTGGATTGAACAGGACTTCATTTGCAAATTTGGTGAGTCTTGCTTCTATGTACCTGGGAGCGGCAGCACTATCGCCTGTTAGTGTGTTTCCCCAGTTACCCTGGCAGTCTACAAGCAAATCCTTTTGACCTAACTGTACAAGGGCGTCTCCAATGGATGCATCTCCATGAGGGTGGAACTGCATGGTGTGACCTATGATGTTTGCCACTTTGTTGTAACGTCCATCATCCATCCTTTTCATTGAGTGGAGAATTCTTCTCTGAACCGGTTTCAATCCATCATCTATGTGTGGTACAGCTCTTTCCAGAATGACGTACGACGCATAATCGAGGAACCACTCTTTATACATGCCCGTAAGCTTGTATCTTTTGTCTCCCTCGTTTATGAGTTTGTCGTATTTATTGCTTTCTGAAGTTTCTGAATTGTCAAGAGGCTCATCTGCCTCTAGCTCGTAGTCGATGTCCCGGTTACTCATTTTTATGTTTAAAGTTCTTCTCTAATCTTGTATGTACCCGAACTGTTTCAATTTTTTGCTGTCTTGCCTCCAATCCGGATTTACTTTGACAAATATCTGCAAAAATACCTTTTTTTCAAAAAAGGATTCCATATCTATCCGGGCTTGGGTTCCTACTTTTTTAAGGGATGAACCACCTTTACCAATAATGATCCCTTTTTGAGAATCCCTTGTCACATATATTATTGCTTCAATATTGTAAATATTTTCATTCTCTTTGAAAGACTCAATGACAACCTCTGTGCAATAAGGGATTTCCTTGCTGTAGTTAAGTAAAATCTTTTCCCTTATAATTTCGCTTGCAAAAAACCTAAGATTCCGGTCTGTCAATATGCTTTTGTCATACCATGCAGGACTTTCGGGAAGGAGCCCCACAATCCTTGAAAAAAGAGCATCCAGGTTGAACTTTTCTGTTGCTGATATTGGGAAAATTTCGGCATTTGGCAGAAGTTCCTGCCACTGGTTGTATAAATCTTCTAACTTCTCTTGGGTAGAAATGTCAATTTTGTTTATGACCAACAAAACGGGAGTATGCAATGTGTTTAGTTTCTCAATATACTCCTTGTGCTTGGTGCTTTTTTCTACAGTGTCCGTAACATACAGGATGATATCTGCATCTGTGAATGCACCTTTCACAAAATTCATCATGCTCTCTTGCAACTTATACCCGGGTTTGAGTATACCGGGTGTGTCGGAATAGACTATTTGGTAATTGTCTCCGTTGACGAGCCCCATTATACGGTGTCTTGTTGTTTGAGCCTTTGATGTTACAATTGAAAGTTGTTCACCTACCAGTGCATTCATTAAGGTAGATTTGCCAACATTAGGGTTACCCATAATGTTGACAAATCCGGAATAATGTTTGTTTTCTTCCTTAACAATTTTATTCATAGGCACCCATTCTGAGCATTGCCACCTCTTGTTCTGTCAAAAAGCGCCATTGTCCTCTTCTTAAATTCTTTTTTGTGAGTCCGGCAAAGAAGACCCTGTCAAGTTTCTTTACCTTGTATCCCAAATGTTCAAAAATCCTTCTAACAACCCTGTTCCTTCCAGAATGAATTTCCAGACCCACTTGGTCTTTTTCTCCATCTACATAAGAAAGGGCATCTGCATGCACAGGTCCATCTTCAAGTGTCAAACCTTTCAAAATATTATCGAAATCGATTCCTGAAAGATTTTTGTCCAAAAAAACATGGTAAATCTTTTTTTGATTATTGGAAGGATGGGTTAACCTTTCGGCTATCTCTCCATCATTGGTAAGAAGTAACACACCTGTTGTCATTTTGTCCAAACGTCCAACAGGATAGACTCTTTGGCTGCACTTTCCTTCGATAAGTTCCATTACTGTCCTTTCTGCATTTGGATCGGACATTGTTGTCACATAATCTTTTGGCTTGTTCAAAAGGATATATACTTTTTCTTCTCCTTTCAATCTTTCTCCGTTGAAACGTATTTCATCGTTGTAAGTAACTTTCACTCCAAGTTGAGTTACTACTTCTCCGTTTACTGTTACAAGTCCTGCAGTTATGTATTCGTCAGCTTCTCTCCTGGAGCATATTCCGGAATTGGATATGAACTTATTTAGTCTTACAGTCCCGTCATTGGTTTTTTCTGGATTGTTCTTTGGGCGTCTGCTTCTCATGAAGGGAGCATTGTCCTTTACGGGAGTGCTTTCTGAATCGAATGGTTTACGGTCGCGGTCGAACGGTTTGCGGTCGCGGTCAAATGGTTTGCGGTCACGGTCGAACGGTTTGCTGTCACGGTCGAATGGTTTACGGTCGCGGTCGAATGGTTTACGGTCGCGGTCAAACGGTTTGCTGTCACGGTCGAACGGTTTACGGTCACGGTCGAATGGTTTACGGTCGCGGTCGAATGGTTTACGGTCGCGGTCGAATGGTTTACGGTCGCGGTCAAATGGTTTACGGTCGCGGTCGAATGGTTTACGGTCGCGGTCAAACGGTTTGCGGTCGCGGTCAAACGGTTTGCTGTCACGGTCAAACGGTTTACGGTCGCGGTCGAATGGTTTACGGTCGCGGTCAAACGGTTTACGGTCACGGTCGAATGGTTTACGGTCGCGGTCAAATGGTTTACGGTCGCGGTCAAACGGTTTGCTGTCACGGTCATAAGGTTTCGCATCACTGCGATCTTTGTTGAAGGGTTTCGCATCACTGCGGTTACCTCCATAGGGCTTTTTGTAATCCCTTTTGTCTCTGCCAGAAGCACCAGCTCCTGCACGAGGTGAAAATTTGTTATTTCTCATTTATATATAATTCGGTGCAAAGTTATGCTAATAAGAGATATTTTCCTACTTTTACACTTCTATTAAAGAATAAAATCTAAAAATGGCCTCTTTTATCAATGGTAATTTTTCTTTGCCGGGCATAAATCCTTTGCTCAAGGAAAACTTTAGGGTCTCTATAAGGTCTATACAAAGTAGTAAATTGCGCTCTGTCCTGACCATATTGATAATTGCAATTGGAATTACATCTCTTGTTGGGATATTGACTGCAACTGACTCACTTAAAGCTGTCATGAATGATAGTTTTGGTAAAATGGGTGCCAATTCTTTTTCTATTAGGTCAAACTTTTCTGAGATGCAGTCGGCTGAAAGGAAAGCCAGGGTCATAAACAGAAGGAATATATCTTACAACCAAGCAGTAAGTTTTGTAAAAAATTACGACGTGCCTTCTGTAATAACAATATCTGCAACAGCAGCCGGGAATGTTGTAATTAAAGCTGGCTCAGAAAAAACCAATCCGACTATCAACGTTATTGCTACTGACCAGAATAACCTCGATTTTATTGGAGCAAAGATTGCCAAGGGCAGGAATTTCCATGCAAGGGATATGGAGTCCTCTTCTTTTATGGCCATAATTGGATCTGGTGTGGCAAATGTTTTGTTCAGGAATGGAGAGGCGGTAGGGAAAGTGATTACAGTAGGCGCAGTAAGGTATGAGGTAATTGGTGTCCTGGAGGCACAAGGTGCTACTTTTGGTGGAGGAGCCGATTCTCAGGTGTGGATCCCGTTGACTAATGCACGTTCAATTTTCTTGAACGAAAATTCATTTTTCACAATAGGAGTTACTCCATTGTCAGTCTCTCAAGAATTTGCAATGGAAGAGGCAGAGCAGGTGTTCAGGTCTGTGAGAAGGCTGACTCCTGTTGACAAATCTGATTTTAGGGTTACAAAGTCGGATGCAATGATGGAGGATGTCATGAAAATCATGTCTTATGTGACAATAGCAGCGTTTATCATTGGAAGCATTACATTGCTGGGAGCCGCTGTTGGTTTGATGAACATAATGCTGGTCTCTGTAAAAGAGAGGACAAGGGAGATTGGGACAAGAAAAGCATTAGGTGCAAACTCGGTGACAATCAAGCAGCAATTTCTTTTTGAATCTATTGTGATTGGACAACTGGGAGGCATCTCGGGAATTGTATTAGGTGTTGTTATTGGAAACCTTACAGCACTGGTAATGAAGACTCCGTTTATAATACCTTGGCTTTGGATTTTCAGTGGTATTATGGTATGCTTGTTGGTGAGTGTGTTATCGGGTTATGTCCCGGCAGTCAGAGCATCAAAATTAGACCCAATTGAAGCTCTCAGATATGAGTAGGTTATTTACTTCAATCTGAAAACATATGTTATGGTTCCCTCTTGTACAGGTGGTGCACTGCTGCTTAGATTAAACTTTGCCTTTAAGGCTGCTTTTTTTGCTGCTTCCCACAATGTCCTGTCCTGAACTGTTGTTCCGGTAGCTCCAGGCGTTGCATTAACAACTTTTCCATACTGGTCTACGGATATTTTCACTATGACTTTCCCTGATTTGTTTACAGTGTATTCAGGTTCAGGCAACGATCCCATAACACTTCTGCCAGCAAGCCGAGCTTGTGGTTCTCCCTCTTTTGATCCCGTTTGTGTGTTTCCTTGGGAGTGGCCAGCCCTTAGATCTTCACTTTGGTTGGTGGCTTTTTGTGGTGATGTTGAGTCTGCATTTGATGCAGAAGGGAACAGTGCCCTCTTGTCAATTTCTGTTTTCCTTGGAGCTTCAAATTGTTCTACATCCCCCTGTTCTCCCATCGTGCTCTCTTCTCCTTTGTTTTCGGAGGTTCCGGTTATGGCAGATTCTGATCTTTGGACAAGTCTTACCTCTTCCATGGGATTAGGTTGTTCTACCCTTGGCTCGTGTCCTGACCTAACTTGTACCGGTTTTTGAGGTTCCGGTTCGAGTTGGATCTCTATGCCTAGTTCTGCAGGAGGTGGATATATGACTTTAAATCCAGTGTTGAAAAAAAGCACTGCCAGCAACAGATGGAAACCTGTTGCCAAGGAGACTCCTATGACTTTGCTCCTCTTTTGTGCAAATATGCTTTTTCTTGGTCCTTTCATTATTCCGGAGCGGTTGCAAGTATAATCCTGTACTGGTTTCTTTTTGCAATGTTCATAATATTGACTACCTGTTCCATTGGTACAGTTTTGTCAACATGTAAGGAGACAGTGGGGTCATCTTCCTCTTTCAGTTCGTTTTGGATGATAAGTTCAATTTCACTTAACCTTACGGGTGTGTTTTTGCCATTTATGTGATATGAGAAGGTGTTTGATTGCGGGTAATGTTTGATTGAAATACTTACCATTGGTTTTGCAGATACCTGGTTTGTGCTTTTTGGCAAGAGTAGTTTCAATGCATTTGGATTTACCAACGTGGAGGTTACAAGAAAGAAGATGAGTAGCAAAAATACAATATCTGTCATGGATGACATATTGAATGAAGCATCTACTTTTGATCTACGTTTAATTGCCATAACTTCTTTATTTACCTGCAGGTTCGTGCAGGAGGTCCATGAATTCTATGGTGTTGCTTTCCATTTTATAAACAACGTTGTCTATTCTTGCTGCAAGGTAATTGTACCCGAAGTAGGCCATAATACCAACTGTCAAACCAGCAACAGTAGTGACCATAGCAGTGTAGATTCCTCCGGAGAGGAGGGTTATGTCTACATTGCTGCCTGCCTGGGACATGTTGTAGAAAGCTTGTATCATTCCTATCACAGTTCCCAAAAAACCAAGCATTGGTGCTCCTCCGGCAATTGTGGCAAGCATTGGCAGTCCTTTTTCCAACCTGGAAACTTCCAGATTGCCCATGTTTTCCACAGCTGTCTGTATATCAATCAATGGGCGGCCTATTCTTTCTATTCCTTTCTCTATCAAACGTGCAATTGGTGTCTCTTGTGATTGGCAAAGGCTTACAGCTGCCTTGATTTTACCTTCGTGTATGAAATCATTGATGTTTTTCATGAAGTTTTCGTCAATCTGGGAAGCTTTGCGTATTGCCCACCACCTTTCGCCAAAAATATACAATGCGATGATAGACAGTGCCAACAAGGGAATCATTATCCATCCTCCCTTAAGCGCCATACTGATTAATGAAAAAGATAATTCCTCCGTAACAGGAGGTATTTGGGCAACACTCTCTGCAGCTTCTTGCCCGATTGCCATTAGGATGTGAGTCATCATAAATTAAGGGTTATTTTTCTAACTTTCCAATATTATACTAAAACAAACAAAAGTACAATAATTGAGCCACTCTTCAAAGATAAATCAGAACCTTCTAATAACCGATCCTCCTGACAACTCTTGGTATATGTCCGGATTGCCAATATAAAAAACAGAACTCCCACCCGATGCGTAAACATCAAGGGTGTTTGAAACATTCAAAACAGCCAATCCACCTCCTGAAATATCCAGGCTGCAATATTTGATTATCAAATCCCTGCAATCAATTTCTCCACCCCCTGATGATTCTGCCCACGTATCGTCACTGTAACCTTCTAGATATGCAGAGGACCCGCCAGATAGAAGCAGTTGCATTTCCAGCAAATCTATGTAACCGTATATCTCGCCACCTCCGCTTAAACTGCATTTCAAACGGTTTCCGTACCATCCATTTTCAAATTCCACAATGCCACCACCACTGGACGATATTGATTCCAATTCTGGGCAGGAGAGATACACCCTTATGGTTGGCGAACCAGTGAATGAAACGCCTCTTTTGGGATAAATCCTCAAAGTTCCTCCAACTACCTCTGTTACCAAATATCTATGGATGTTTTCATTGGTTTCCACATATAGCCGGTAATCGTTTTCTTGCGTTACAATGAGTTCTATTCCACCTGCAGTGGAAACCGAATGAAAGGCTCTTGTGTATCTTTCATATGTGGTAACCCTGCCATGAGGCACTACGATGGTAAGGTCTACGCAAGAAGTTGTTAATAAAAGAAGTGTTAAAATTGGCAGTAATAATTTTTTCATTGGATATTGTTTGTAGTTCCTTGTTTGACGAATAAAGCGGGTCAAATGTTGCATTCTACCTTGTAAATATCCGTTCTTCTATCTTTCAGGTTGCGTACACTGCCGTAGTTGTGCAATTCCCTTAGCAAATCAAGGTCCACATCGGAAATCAATATCATTTCTGTGTTGGGTGTTGCTTCCGATTTAATGCCGTTTACCGGAAAAGGGAAATCACATGGAGTGAATACCATGGATTGAGAGTACTGGATATCCATGTTTTGGACCTTTGGTAAATTGCCGACGCTTCCTGTTATTGCTACAAAACATTCATTCTCGATAGCTCTAGATTGTGCACAGAACCTAACCCTGGAAAATCCATTTTGGGTGTCTGTCAAAAATGGAACAAACAGTATTTCCATACCTTTCTCTGCCAATATCCTTCCAAGTTCTGGAAATTCAACATCATAGCAGATAAGTACTCCTATCTTGCCTGCATCTGTGTCAAAAACCTTGATTTGGTCTCCCCCTTTGAGCCCCCACACCCTGTCTTCGTCGGGAGTCACGTGAATCTTTTCGTACCGTTCCATTGTACCGTCCCTACGGCAAAGGTAGCCTACATTATAGAGTTCACCTTTTATCATCTCTGGCATACTGCCGGTTATTATGTTTACGTTGTATGAGACAGCAAGCCGGGAGAGTTTATTGGCAATTTCCTGGGTGTATTTTGCAAGCTCCCTTATGGCATCGGGTTCACTTAGGTGATTGAATTCTGCCATTATTGGTGCATTGAAAAACTCCGGAAACAATACAAAGTCACTTTTGTAGCTGCTTAAGGCATCTACAAAAAATTCGGCCTGCTCCATGATCTCATCTACATTTTTGTATGGTCTCATTTGCCACTGGATGAGTCCCAACCTGACAACCCTTTTGTTGAGTTGGGTTTTCAAAGAGCTTTTTTGGTAGTATATGTTGTCCCATCTAAGCAGCAGTGCAAATTCCTTTGACAAAATGTCTCCTTCCAAATATCCTTTAAGTATCCTCAAGGGATAGAAATCATTTGAAAGCTGGAAGTCGATTACAGGATCGGCAATTTCCCTGGATTTGACTTTTGCAATATACTCTTTTGGGGAAATTTCATTGGAGTATTTATGGTAGTTAGGCATCCTTCCTCCAAATACAATCCCTTTTAGGTTTTTTTGTTCACAAAGTTCCTTCCTGTAATCGTATAGCCTTCTCCCAAGCCTTAGTCCCCTGAATTCCGGTTTTATGAAAACATCTATGCCATATAAAATATCTCCGTATTTGTTATGAGTGTCAAATGTGTAGTTGGCTGTTATCTCTTTGTATGTGTGGGGCTCTTCTGTAAGAGGTTGCTTTACAATAATTGACAGTGCACAACCTGCAATATGGTTGTTCACTTTTACCACTACCTGTCCTTCCGGAAAAATCTTAAGCAATTTCTCTATGTGCGCTTCTTTCCAGTAAGAGCCAGGCATGTGTTTGTAAGATTCAATCATTGCCTCTTTGAGCTCTTGGTAATCTTCAATTGTAAGATATGCCAGTTCTATATTGATGTTTTGTTCGTTGTTGTCCTTTTCCATATTTAGAAAATTATCCGTGTGCAGAAAGTTCTTTAAGGATATGCTTGTCAATAATAACAATGTCCTTGTCCCGGAGTTGAATTATCTTGTCTTTCTCCAATGCCTTTAACACTTTTATTGCGTTTTCGGTTGAAATCCCGGCAAAACCGGCAATCTCCTTTCTGCTTAAAAGTAAGAATATATCTGGGTGTTGTGCTTTTATGTCATTCAAATAGAGTAACACTTTTGCCATTTTGCCATTCATTTGGTTGAACAACAATGTGTGAAGTGATGAGTACAAGATAGAGTTATTTTGGCAGTATTTGGTTACAATGGAAGTTGCAAATGATCCATTTATTTGGCAGACAGAAGAGATTGCAGCTTTCTCTACAAGCATGGTATGGCACTCCGAAAGGCAAACGGTGGAGTATTCAAAATTGCCTTTAGTGAAAACAGACGAAAGTCCAATGAAATCTCCTGGAGCGGATATCCTTATATTGAGATTTTTGCCCCTGTCTCCCTCTAAGTAAACTTTTGCCACACCATTTACCAAAAAAAGAATGTAAGAGGCAAACATCCCTTGCTTTGTGAGGTTTTCCCCTTTCCTGAATTTTACTTGTGTCCTGGAAGATTTTACAATGGCAAGCTCTTGAGGTGAAAGGTTTGAAAAACAGGGTGCAGTTATGTCACAAATATAATCTGTGTCGTTTTCCTTTATGTTTTTCATGGTTGTTGCAACTATTTGTGTAGAGTGCAAATTTAATTTTTTTTCCTATATTTAAGTTCTTATGCCAATGATCAAGTAAGCTAATATTATGAAATTTATTAAAATACTCTTTTTTTTATTGTTTGTCACTAAAGTGTTGTTGGCAGACAATGATGTAACAAAATATTCCAAAGCAATCCAATTGTTGAGTGAGTATATTGGGATAGAGTCTGTTTCTGGGAATGAGAACGAGGCTGCATATTTCATGGCTAAAAAATGCAGGGATGCAGGATTTGTCGTAGAATATATAAATGACCAACCGGGGTCGGTCAATTTTGCTGCTTCGTTGTATCCATTGTCTTGGGGAAAGCCTAATATCATATTCCATAACCACATGGATGTAGTGCCTGAGGGAAAACACGAAAATTGGAATTATACTCCATATGGCGGCGTTGTGGACAGTGGCAAGGTTTGGGGCAGAGGTTCCATGGACAACAAAGGATTGGCTATTATACAGTTTTTTGCAGTAAGTAATTTTATGGAGATTGCATATGAAAAAGAACTACCTTTCAATGTTACAATTCTTTTTGTATCCGGGGAAGAGACCGGAGGAGAGACGGGAAGCATGATTGTCTCAAATGTGTTGTTAAATAAATTTTCTCCCGCCGTTGTGATAGGAGAGGGTGGTGCAGGCATGGATGATTTGGGGTTTTTGACAAAGAAGAACCCTGTATTTGGAATAACAATAGCTGAGAAACAAAATGTATGGCTAAAGTTAAGTTGGAAGACAGAAGTGGCGGGACACGCTTCAATTGCAGAGGGTGATTATGCAAGCATGTTGATGATTAATGGGTTGCATAAGTTATTAAACAGTTCCATGCCAGTTATTGTAACTCAAGAGGCCCAGCTGATGTTCTCTTCTTTGGGCGAGGTTGTTGGAGGTGTAAAGGGCTCTGTTATGAAAAAATCGGATTCCAAGGTCTTCCGGAAAATAATTGATGTAATTTCCAGGGATGATCCTGAAATCAGGGATTTGGTTACCAATAAAATCACTTTGACCTCTATTGACGGGGGCACACCCACAGCAATTAACCAAAGTTCCAATATAGAGAGTGCTTTTTTGGATGTCAGGCTATTGCCCGGCACGTCTGTAGAAGAAATTATTGCTTATATCCATGAAGTTGTAGATGATTCTGTTCTTGAAATAGAAATCTTGACCGAAGGAGCTGCTTCCAGGGGTACAATGCCTGAGTATTTTTTTGATATGTTAGCGGATGCTTTGGTAGGGGAATATAAAAATTCAAAGGTTATACCAATGCTTTTCCCGGCATCTACCGATAATAATTTTTTCAGGAAATTTGGTGTGCCTGTTTATGGTTTGAATCCGTTCATGGTCTCAGGCGAACAGTTAAAGGCTATTCATAACTACAATGAATTCATAGATGTGGAAGATGTTGACAGAGGAATTTCTGTCTTTACATCTTTCTTGTCCAAGGTTCTTGATCAGGAATAAAACTGTTACATATCATTTTTTTTGTTGACCAGGCAGGAGAGTAATTTCTTGTCCGATAGTTTGTTGTTCAATATCTTTGCAGTGTAAAAATTATTTAACTAAAAAAAGAAAAGATGTTGTACACAAATTTGAATCATATTGAATCTGCATCTCAGCATGCAAAGATATTGTCAGAAAATGAGAACGTAATGGTAATATGTGGCAGGATGGGGCCAATGTGTATTCCTGTATATGAAATAGCAGAGGAGTTGGAAGGAGATTACAAACATGTCAAGTTCTTTGATATGGAATTTGACAATCCGGAATCTCATGTGATAAGGAATCTGCCGGAGGTGAGAGGTTTTATGGGTATTCCTTTTACCATTTATTACAAGAACGGTAAAGTGGTCAAGGCTACATCAAGTATCCAGAACAGAAGCCAAGTAACAGCAATCCTGAATGAATATTTCGGAGCTCCTTCAAAATAATTTGATATGGAAAGACCGAATCATTACGATGTGATAATATTAGGGGCAGGACCTGCCGGCTTGACTGCCGGCATTTACCTATCCCGTGCCAAAATGAAAGCTTTGGTTATAAGTGAAGGTGTGGTTGGAGGTCAAATGGTGCTTACCCATGAGATTGCAAATTACCCGGGAGTTGAAAACATAAGTGGGTACCAGCTTGCCAACATCATGAAAAAGCAGGCAAAAAGTTTTGGCTGTGAAATCCGTTCAAACACAAATATTGTGAACATGCAATTGGACGGAGATGTGAAAATGGTGGAAATAGAAAATGGGGAGAGTTTTACTTCTGATGCAATCATTATATCTTCCGGAGGCAGGTCGCGTACGCTTGGTGTAAATGGGGAGGATAAGTTCAAAGGAAAGGGTATATCTTATTGTGCGACCTGTGACGGAGATTTCTTTACAGGCAAAAGGATTTTTGTTGTAGGAGGAGGTAACTCAGCCCTTGAAGAGGCGGTCTCATTGACAAAGTATGCTTCCCATGTTACAATAGTTCATCAATTTGATCATTTCCAGGCGTTTGAGCATGCAATTGAAGAGGCTAAGAAAAACCCCAAGATAGACTTTATCATGGAGTCAACGATAGTATCTTTTAACGGTGATGAAAAACTAGATTCTGTGGATATAAAAAATATTCCTTCCGGAAAGATAGAAAACCATAAAACAGACGGGGTTTTCGTGTTTATCGGATATGTTCCAAACAGTGAATCTGTAAAGGATATTGTTGAAACAAACCAATGGGGGGAAATAGTCGTAAAAAGTGATATGTCAACTTCTTTGCCAGGAGTTTACGCTGCCGGTGACAGTACTGCAAAAAGGTACCGGCAAGTGACAACTGCTGTTGGAGATGGTACAATTGCAGCTCTTGCCGCTTCTGGCTACGTGAATGATCTTAAGAAATAGTTGAGGTCAAAGAACATCCTGATAAGAACGGTTTTTAATCAAAATCGTTCTTTTTTATCAAATAGTATCCACCTGCCAAGGATATGATGAGGGCTGCCAATCCCAAGTTTGTCACACCATCAGTGTCGTTGAAATCAAAAGCTATGAGTTTGCGGCCTATTGCAATCAAACCAATCAACAATATGTTCAATACTTTTATGGAGTGTTTCTGAACATAAACAGAGAAAGTATCTATGAGCTCTATTGCTATCAGGATATTGAAAAACACGGGCAATACCTCTTTTAGCAATGCATTTGATATGAGCAACCTGCCTTCTGTGTTGCTCCCACTTACTATGGAGACTCCAAACTGGTAGACCAGCTCAATTATTTCAACTACTATGTAGCTGACAAGGATAAAGACAAGGAAAGTAAATACTACTTTCTCGAACTTTTTTATAGTGTGCATCAACATGGCAGTGTGTGTTTTATTATAGATTAATTGGATTATAAATGGTCATAAAAGAGGATTCCCCTCAAATGGTCAATTTCATGCTGGAAAATCACTGCAGTATAACCCTCTACAAGCTCCCTTTTTATCTCTCCTGAAAGAGTATTGTATTCAATCATGATTGCATACGACCTATTCTTGGTAGTGCCCCTGATATCAGGAACTGAAAGGCAACCCTCCCTGCAATCTTGTTTCATTTTTGAATAACCTGAAATCACCGGATTCAGGTATGATTCAAAAGGTTCTCCTTCTTTGTCAAATCTTTGAACCAGAATAACATTCCGGGATATTCCAATTTGGGGGGCTGCTATACCAACTCCCATTGAGGCAGAGTCAGTTACTGTTGAGTACATCCGTGCTATAAGATGTTCAATAGTTTGTATGTCTTTGCCTGGAATGATATCTCTGCTTTGTTTCCTAAGAACCAGTGAGTCTTGTAGGTTGTCAGTTTGCAAAACTCTCATTGGTTTGCTTGTATCTGCAGATTCAATGAGTTCTATTTCCAATTTATCCAAACTACCCGATATATTGTTGCCGGAGAGGTTTGTTAGTTGGGACTTGCAACCGATTATTGCAATAAGCAGTAATAATGATGCTAATATGGTTAGTGATTTTTTCATTTTTCAATTATTGTAACGGAATGATGCTTTGGTGAGTTTGTCCATGATTGCCTTGGCAATTCCATCTCCTGGAACTGGCTCTGCAATGATAATATCTACGTTGGGATCTTCTTCCAGTCGGTGGAGTATATCAAAGAGGTTTACAGCAGCTTCTTTCAGGTCTGCTTTTGTGGATAGGAATTCTGTTTTTGAAAACCCTTCGTGCACGATTCCTGTAAATGATATGAAAGCTGCCTTTTTGGTGGGTTCGATTGAATCCAATATTTTACGTATGCTTTTAAAATCTTGATTGTCAGAAATGTAAATAGGCTTTTCGGGGCTATAGTGAGATTTTAGCAATCCTGGTGATGCAAGTGGTGCGCTACTGGTTTTGGTTTTGGAAGCAGGCAGAACTTGTTCCAAATCCTTGAATGTTATGAAGCCTTCCCTTAGGATAACAAAACCATCTGGGTTAAGGGAAATTACTGTTGATTCTATCCCTACTTTACAGGGACCTCCATCCAAGATATAATCAATATCTTTAAGCTGTTTTTTGACATGGTTGGCTGTTGTGGGGCTGATTCTTCCAAATTTGTTTGCACTCGGAGCCGCTATAGGCTTGCCCGATTTTTCAATAAGGTTGAGTGCTATCTCATTGTCTGGCATTCTTATCCCTACTGTTGGCAACCCGGAAGTAACTACATCTGGTACCAAATCACTTTTTGGCAGAACGATTGTCAAAGGTCCTGGCCAGAATTTTTTTGCAAGTTCGGTTACCCGGTTGTCCTTGGTTGTTGTGAGACTGTGAATTTGTTCCATGGATGCTATATGGACAATCAGCGGATCAAACGATGGCCGTTCTTTTTCTACAAAAATCCTGGCAACAGCTTGAGCATTTGTGGCATCAGCACCCAACCCGTATACTGTTTCCGTGGGAAATGCTACCAAACCTCCTTGCTTTATGATTTGTGCGGCCTTATTGATATCTACATCTTTTCTCATTTGGAGTTGGAGTTGTCTGTTTGGTCACGTATAAGTTTATCGTAAAGATCGAAACTATCTTTGAGAATCTCTATAGCAGTCTCTTTGTCAAAGAAGTCCTTGACCACGACTGTCTTGTTTTCCAATTTTGTGTAATCTTCAAAAAAGTTCATCATCTCTGACCTTGAGTGCGGAGGTAGTTCTGAAATGTCGTTGTAATGGCTGACACTAGGGTCTCCTGCTGCAACAGCAATCAGTTTGTCATCTGCTTCTCCATTATCCAGCATTCTCATGACTCCGATGATTTTAGCTGGTACAATGCAGAGTGGTACCAATTCAATCTGGGATAAGATAAGGATGTCCAAAGGGTCTTTGTCGTCGCAATAAGTTTGAGGTATAAAGCCATAATTGGCCGGGTAATATACAGATGAATACAAAACCCTGTCAAGGATCAGCAGTCCGTTTTTTTTATCCAGTTCGTATTTTGCACGTGACCCTTTTGGGATTTCTATGATCCCGTTGACTATTTCGGGGGTGTTTTCCCCAGGGTTGACACAGTGCCATGGATTGTAATTAGCGCTCATAACTATTGTCTGTTCTCTGTGCAAAGTTAGTTATTTTATCCAATGCAAGTTCCAATATCTCATCCCTTGTGGAGTGAAGCCAATTCATCTGGCAGTAATGGTCTGGTTCAACACCTTCCTCTGCATAATTGACTTTTTTCAAATCATATGATTGTGTTATGGAAAACCGGTATGTCCATCCGTTTGGAAGTTGTCCTCCGTTAGGCAAACCTCCTCCTCCGCCAGTTTTGTCTCCAATCAAATAAATATTGTCCATGGCTTTGGTAGCCAAAGCAAAAAATGTGGAGGCGCTGTATGACCCTCTGTCTATCAACACAATTATAGGCTTGTCAATATATCGTGCCTTTCCTGAAGGAGAGATGTAAAATGGTTCGAAGGGACCGAAATCTTCTCGTCCCGGGCCATTTCTTGTCCTGTTGTACATTACCAGTGATTTGGTGTTGGTAAAACGGCTCAGCAGTTTCAATATGTTTACAAAATTTCCTCCTCCATTTTCCCTTAGGTCAATTATTAAACCTATGGTATTCCCGTACCTTTCCAATATGTAGTCAAGGTCGCTTTCTGAGATATCCCCCAGGAAAGTCTTGTACCTTATGTATCCAATGTTGTGCTTTTTGACAAATCCATGTTGGAAAACTCCTGTGGTGTATTCGGTTTCGTATATGTAATATTTTTGGACAATCTTATAATCGAAGTTATCCATTTCGTTCTTGCTCTGGTTGTAACGGGAAATATTGAATGGGGACATAAGGTTTGTGTGGTCGTCCCTTAGTTCGTTTAGCATGCTTCCAAGTATATAGAAAAGTGAGTCTTGACTTATACCTGAATTTAATTTTGGTCGGTAAGCCTGCCTGACGGAATCCCAATCTACTTTTTTCAAGCTGAAGTAGGCATATTTCCGATCTACTTCGTTCCATAAGTAATCGAAATTGACAAACGGGTCTGTAGAGGCGAGGTCTTTTCCAAAAAACCATTTTGTGCATGAGCAATTTGCAAGAACAAGTATCAAAAATATTAATTTAAACCAGCTTTTCATTTTACTTGTATTTGAATATCAGGGATAACGATACTGAATGTCTGGAATAGTTGAATGGTTCATACTTCCCGGGAGCGTTGTATACATCAAAGTTGTAGAACAAAGCCATCATATTACCATTGGGCAATTTTTTCCTGTATCCGGCCTTTGCTTTGAATCTGAAGCCACTCAAGGAAAAGTTGTATCCTGCCAATGCCCTTATGGTTGTTTCGTTGATTGCGGGCATATAACTGTATGCGTAACCAGGCCTGTAGTTCATGTTTGCAATGCCAGCCAGAAGCTCAACGAAGAATTTTGACCCCCTGTTGTGTCCAGAGGTGGTTCCTTTTTCTATGAGGCTTGCCAGCATTAGGTTGGTTATGTTTTCCAACCCGAATGAGTTGTTGTGAAGTGCTTTGTTTTCCCTGAAGTTAGTTGTTGTAACCAGTGATCCTCCTGCATATAATGATGTTTTCTCACCTATTTTTATTTTTATTGGAAACAGTAGTTTATAAGAAAGATCTATTGAGTGGAATAAAGATGATTCATTTGTACCGTTATAATTGCTTTTGTGCCCTCCGGTTGTATACTCAATGTTGATTCCCGATAGTCTCTCTTTTGATAATTTGAGATAACCTCCGGAAAATGAAATGGTGTTTCCTTTGTAGTAAAGTGGTGAAGTTGCAAGGTCCCTGAAATGACTTATACCTGGGGACGTGCATATATGTATGTATTTGGACTGTGAATAAGAAAGTGTTGCCCCTAAAAGAAGGACGACACTAATAATCAGGATTTTATATATTTTCCTGTCTTCCATTCATTTTTATGGATTTACACTTTGTTGCGTTTGATGACTTTATCAACATACCTTGAATTGAGAAGTTTCAAAACAGCAGTATAGTCCATCTTGAATTCTATGAAATCACCAATTTTGTATCCTTTCTCATTTGTACCCAGGTCAATGACCGTAACATCCGAACTCACACCAACAACATTGATGTTCTTATCGGTAGGTTGGATATGTTGCCTGTCTACATCTAGTAATCCCACATCCAATATTGCACGGCAACTATTAAGTCCATCCATATCTTCTGGGAATTCAATACTTTCCCCTTCCAGATTTGTGCCCAGCTCTCCAATAGGAACACTTGGCTTGTTTTTAAGTTCTATGATTTGTGCATAAAACTGGAAAAGGTCAACTTCCATACCTTCTATCACAGAGTCATTATAAACATCTGTTCCCAGGTACAGGGTTTCACCAACCCTGAAATGGTTGACCCCCTGCGGGAGTAAGTTTTTGAATATCAACGGTATGGTTACAGATGATCCTCCTGATATATATTTGATTTTCCTGTTGAATTTTGCCTCAATCAACTGTTTGTACAAACTTAGCTGGATAAGTTTATCATGGCTTGGCAACACACCATACATGCAGTTTAAATTGGTGCCGATACCAATTACCTCTATGTTTGGAAGTTCAAACACCTGTTCATAGAAATTCACGAAGTTTTCATGTAACACACCTTCACGAAGTTCTCCCATCTCCAGCATTATGATAACTTTATGGGTTTTGCCCTGTTTTACAGCTTCTGCAGAGATCATTTTGATTGTGGATATCTCTGTGTTCATACTGATATCGGCATATTTGACAACACTAGGGATAGCCCTTTTTGCCGGAGGTTTTATGTATATGGTCTCTATGCATGGATTAATATTTTTTATTACCTTGAGATTGGATACTCTTGAATCACTGGCTTGTTGAATATCCAGTTTAAGAAGTTCGGTCAAGAATTCTTTATGGCCGCATAGCATTTTGGTTACAACTGACCACTGTATTCCCCTTTTTTTGAAAAGGTTGTCCAGGAATTGGAAGTTGTTTTTTAGTTTGTCAATGTTTAATGTAATGTAGGCCATTTTTTATTTTTTGTTGATTAATCTCATTTCAAGATATTTGTTGGTAAAACCCAGGTTTTCGTAAAGTTTCTTTGCCGGATTATCCGGTTCTACGTGCAATGCAATGTTGCCTTGTGAATATGATATTGCCTCTTGCATTAATTTCCTGCCTATGCCTTGTCCCCTGAGTTTGTTGTGGGTTGCTATGTAAACCAGGATATTCTCTGGGATGTAACCTTCCATTCCAGTCCTGTTTATGACTACAGCTGCTGCTAGTTGTGATTCATGGTTGTATGTCATAACAAACCCTCCAAAAGATTTGTACTCTTCCAGTGAGTAATCAATTGATTTTAGGATATCTTCTTTGGCGTCACCGTATTTTTCCAAATGTTTGAACAAAAAGTCAACTACTTCATTTTTTTGTTCTGGCGTAGGTTTGTTCTCTTTGTTGAAAATTGTAATGTTGTTCATAATGTGTGTTTTAAGCATTATTTTAAATGCTATATTAGTAAAGTTCTTTTTTCAAACACACTAAATAAAGATAATGTTCACAAAAAAAGTGAAAAATTGGCATGATTTGTAAAGTTAATTTAATAATTCGTTTTTTCATGGTTTAATCAAATGAAATGATATTTTTGTATTTGTATTAACAATGATAATAAATTTACAATCGATGGAAAATGTCACCGATTTTGTAGCCAATACTCACATTTTAAACCAGTTTTGGCTAACTTTTTTAATGGTTATTTCTATGGTTCTTGTTGCAAGGACATTTGTGGCTGGTACGCGTTATTCTCCAATTTTAATAATCGTTGTCTTTGGCCTTCTTATGGGCTTTGTATTGACACAAAGCGGGATGGCATCACCTGGCCTTAAAGAGTTCCCTATTGTGGACTTTACAAGTAAAGTCACAATTACTGCCCTGATAGCATCTTTCTTTATGGGTGGACAAGAGATAAGGAAAATCATAAGCAAACAAGAACTGGACAAAACAGATATGGTTATGCCATCCAAAGAGGAGATATTCTTGGGTACAAAATTTACCCAGTTCATGTTTTTGATAAGGGCTTTCTTTATTTTGATTGGAATAGAGAGTATGAAAAGGGTGATAATAGGTCATAATACCAATGAACCACTTGATTCTTTTTACCCTTTGCTTGGTTACCTTGGATTGGTAGGTTCCATAATCCTTATTGATTACAGAGCGAAAATTACAAATAAACCGTTGTACATAAGGAAAGGAATCATTGAAACGGCAGTGATTTTGACTATACTGGTAGTTTCATATTATATTTCTCAGTTGATCAAGCCAATAATAGCTCTGCCAGAGATATTCTTTGCAATGATACTCTCTGTTATTGCAGGATTGTTATTTTCCAATTGGAAGTTTGGTCCAACCATGAGGTCTTTGCTTTTTGCAGGAATACCGGTTGTCCTTGCAGCGAATTTTATGGTAGGAGGTTCCAGGATTGCAGATGCATTCCAATTGACGGGAATGACTGCGGTACTCTCATACGGATTTTTTGGCCAACTTTTCTGGATGTTCGGTGGCCTGGCATTACTTATTTTTATTGGAAAGGCAAACCATATCAGGAACCTGGCCCCTGGTATGGCCGGATCATTGTCACACTCCGGACTTACCGGTGCTTGTACTGCCGGGGACCTTGGCGAAGATGCAATGGTAAGGGCTCCGATTATGATTAATGTACCGTTTATAGGACATATTTTTGTGTTTTCTGTCCTTGCCGCCAGTGCCTCTGCCGGGAAATTGATTATTCCCTATACTTTGATGATTGTAGCTGCCGGAATATTGTTTACAATTTGGTCTTTGAGGATTATGAAAAGGTCATTTGGCAATGACTCGAAAGAGATCAAGGGATTGATGCTATTTTCACTGGGATGGCAATTGACAGCAGTATTTGGGGGATTACTGATCCTGGATTTGGGGGGAGTGGGTTTGAATGATGCTGTCATGGCAAACTCTTCTGCAATATCGCACTTTGGATTGTTTGCTGCCATACAGGGGGGGATGTTTGGGGGGCAAGCTGCAGAGATGATTGCGTTTGTATTTGCAATGCCATTCCTGGTCCATCCTTTGGTTTTTGGAATTTTTGGAAAAACTGCAGAAAACAATGGAATAATGCCGCAAAGAATTGTTTTTTCCCTTGCGGCATTGGGTGTTGCGGGTGTTTTATATGCCCTTTTTATTTAACACGGACTAGTATGCAAGTCCAAACAATTCGAGGTCTTCCTGTACATTTTGGATTGTTTGGACTCCAAATTTCTCTTGAACAATCTTGAGCACGTTTGGTGTCATGAAACCAGGTAGTGTTGGCCCTATATGTGTGTTCTTGACTCCCAGGTACAGTAGCGCCATATGTACTATTATTGCTTTTTGTTCGTACCAAGCAATATTGAACACCAAAGGGAGTTTGTTGATGTCGTCCAGACCCAATATCTCTTTTAGTTTAAGTGCTACATATGCCCATGAGTAGGAGTCGTTGCACTGTCCGGCATCCAGAACCCTTGGAATTCCCCCGATGTCTCCCAGCTGTAGTTTGTTGTAACGGTATTTGGCACATCCGGAAGTCAATATCACAGTGTCTTTAGGTAGTTTTTGTGCAAATTCGGTATAATATTGCCGTGTTTTTTGCCTGGCATCACAGCCAGACATAACAACCATTCTTTTGATTGCTCCGGAATTCACAGCGTCCAGGATTTTATCTGCAAGGGCAAGGACTTGTTCATGGGCAAAGCCTACAATTATTTCTCCTTGTTCTATCTCTTTTGGCGGAGGGCAGCTTTTTGCCATTTCAATAATCTCGGAAAAATCTTTATGCCCGTTTGGCAGTTTTTTGGTAAGGTGTTTCCATCCTGGCATTCCAGTAGCTCCTGTTGTGAAAATCCTTTGGTTGTATGTAGTAGTTTTTCTTGGAGGCACAAGGCAGTTTGTGGTAAACAACACCGGTCCGTTGAATGATTCGAAGTCTGTTAGCTGTTCGTGCCAGGCACCACCGTAGTTTCCAACCAAATGTTTGTATTTTTTTAATTTTGGATATCCATGGGAAGGAAGCATTTCGGAGTGGGTATAGATATCTATTCCTTTTCCTTCTGTTTGTATAAGTAGTTGCTCCAGGTCTTTAAGGTCGTGTCCGCTTACAAGGATTCCCGGGTTTGTCTTTGTGCCAATATTTACTTTGGACATTTCCGGATTACCGAAGGTTTCTGTGTTGGCCTTGTCTAACAATGCCATGACTTTGACTCCATGCTCCCCGGTTTTCATCACCCAGTCCAGCATCTCTTCCTGGGTGGCGGGTTTGTGTATCATGACCAGTACTTGTTCCATGAAATGGAAGATATCATCACTTTCGTAACCCAGGTTAAAAGCGTGCTCTGCATAAGCAGAGATTCCTTTTATTCCAAACAATACATATTGTTTAAGTGATCTTATATCTTGGTTGGTATCGTATGTGAGGGTGCCGACAGTTTCGGCTTTCTGGTAAAACTCCTCTTTTGTATTGCAGTGCCATTCAGTGCAGTCGTGTGGAGGAACTTGAACCTTTGATTTTAGAATGTCCCTTAATTCTATTGTTTTCTGGATTTCCCTTATAATGGCGTCATCATCAAAATTTGCATTTGTGATGGTTGCAAACAAGCAGTTGGTGATGTGCTTGCTCTCTTTGTTAGTGTCAATTTTTTGCTTCCTGGCCTCTATGGTGAGCCTGGAAAGTCCCATGCAGGCGTAAATCAACAAATCCTGAATGTTGGAGGTCTCTTCGGTTTTTCCGCATACCCCTTTGATTGTACAGCCTGTGTTTTTTGCTGTTTCTTGACATTGGTTGCAAAACATACTCATGATAATAATGTGTTATGGTTGATGTATAATTGAGGAGAAAGTTAACTATTTTTTTCTTTACTTGCTATTCTTTGTGGTAACTTTGCTATGTTAAAATGGAAAAAATCAAATCAGTATCGGAGTTAGGCTCAGGGGATATCAAGCAATTACTCTTAAAATATGCTATACCCTCTGTGATTGCCATGGTTGCATCATCTGTTTACAATATTACAGATAGCATATTCATTGGTCAGGGAGTGGGTGCTTTGGCTATATCCGGTTTGGCCATCACATTCCCTTTGATGAACTTGGCTGCTGCTTTTGGATCCCTTGTTGGTGTAGGAGCTGCAACTCTTCTATCATTAAGGCTTGGCCAAAAGGACTACTCCAGTGCCCGCAAAATTTTAGGCAATGTGTTTATTCTCAATATTATATTTGGTGTTTTATATACTGTTGCCATATTGTCTTTTTTAAGCCCTATACTGTTGTTCTTTGGAGCAAGCCAGGATACCCTGCCTTATGCCAGGGAGTATATGGTTGTAATTACATTGGGAAATGTTATAACACATATGTATTTTGGTCTAAATGCATTACTGCGTGCATCCGGTGAGCCTAGGAAATCCATGATGGCTACTGTGTACTCTGTATTGATAAATGCAACTTTGACTCCTCTCTTTATATATAAATTGGAGTTGGGAATCATGGGGGCAGCAATGGCTACGATTATCTCACAGTTTTGCATGCTGGTATGGCAAATAAACTTCTTCAGTAATAAGAAAAGGGATATTTATCTGGATAAGAGATCTTTCAAATTGGACGCCAAAATAGTAAAGGACTCTCTTTTGATTGGGACAGCACCTTTTTTGATGAACTCGGTTTCCAGTATAATTGTTATTGTTTTCAACCAAGGTTTGATCAGGCACGGAGGTGATTTGGCAGTTGGAGCCTATGGAATCATAAACAGATTTGCAGCACTGTTTGTTATGGTTATAATGGGTATAACACAGGGTATGCAGCCTATTGCTGGCTATAATTTTGGAGCGCGTAACATGGCACGGGTAAATCAAGTCCTCAAATATTCAATTGTTTATGCAACAATAATTGTTTCAATTGGATTTGTCATAGGAGAGTTGTTTCCCAGGCAAGTAGCCTCTGTGTTCACTACCGATAAGGAATTGATAGAGATTGTGGTTCCTGGTATGAGGGTTGTTTTCGCGATGTTTCCTATAATTGGATTCCAGATGGTTACTTCAAATTTTTTCCAAAGTATCGGTCATCCAGGAAAAGCAATTTTCATGTCTCTTTCCAGGCAAGTGATTTTCTTGTTGCCATTCCTCTTTCTGTTTCCATCAGTAATGGGAATAAAGGGGGTTTGGATTAGTATACCTGCTGCAGATTTGATGTCCTCCATGGTGGCCTCTTATATGCTTTTTGTTGAATACCGGAAACTTATCAATAAAACATCTAAACCCATAATACAATGAAAAACAAATTGGTAGTTACAATCGGAAGGGAGTATGGAAGCGGTGGAAGAGAAATAGGGGAAATTGTTTCCCGGTTGCTTGGATTGGACTTTTATGACAAGGAACTTATAGAGTTAGCTGCTCAAAAAAGTGGATTGAACAAGGAGCTGTTTGATAATGCCGATGAAAAGAAAAGTTTCTCTTTGCAGGGTGGTGTATTTGGCTTGAGGAGTTCTTTGATTGATGATGTCAATGCCGGTTATTTTTTGAGCAATGAGTCCCTTTTCACAATCCAGAGTGAAGTAATCAGGGATGTTGCTCAGAGTGGAGGAGCGCTTTTTGTGGGTAGGTGTGCAGACTATGTTCTCAAAGAGATGAAATGCCTTTTTTCTGTTTTCATTATAGCGGACAAGCAGGAGAGGATTGAGAGGGTGTCGTCCAGGGTTAGTATATCCAATGAAGAGGCTGCTGCGTTGATTGACAAAACAGACAAAAAGAGGGCCTCATACTATAACTACTTTAGTAACAAGAGATGGGGAGAACCACACTCTTACGATCTATGTATAAATTCTTCCACTTTTGGTATAGAAGGAACTGCCAAAATGATTGCCGATTCAGTTTTGTTTAGGATATGTTAAGATTGTATGCAATGGCAGGATTATTTTTTTTCTGTTTTGCCATTTGAATACTTTGCAAACCTGCCGGAATCCTTGGGGTGTATGTTGTCATACCTGTTCCATGGCCAACCACCGAAACTTGTGTTCCTGTAGTCTGTGAATGCCTGGAATATCTCTTCCTGTGTATTCATGACAAAAGGACCGTGTTGGACAACCGGTTCGTTGATTGGTTTACCCTGAAGTATTAGCAAAAAAGCCTCTTTGCCTGTGTTATGGATAATAACAGGCTCTTCTGGAAGTAAATTGAGGGAATGGTATTCAGTAATCTCAATTCCGGCAACTGAAATCTCATCTCCTCTGTAAAAATAGAGTGTACGATTGATGTCCGGAGAGTCTGCCGGGATGGTCCATTTGGCATCGGCTTCCATTTTTACAAGCCATATTCCTACTTTGTTTTGGGGGTTGGCGGCCCATGAATCGGGTGCAGGCGGTACTGCCTTGTCGTTACCTATTTGACCAGCAATTAATGTGATTGCTGTCTCCTTGCCATTTTGGTCAAGTTCTTTTATTACCGGGACATCTTCTGCCCATAACATTTTGTAATGGGGTTTTACAAATTTGTCTTTTTTTGGCAGGTTGAGCCATATTTGGAAAAGTTCCAAATGATTTTCCTTGTCTTTGTTTACCAATGGGAACATTTCACTGTGTTGCAGCCCGGACCCCGCAGTCATCCATTGTACGTCGCCATTGGAGTAACGGCCGGCTGCGCCGTGAGAGTCGGAGTGATCTACATTCCCTTTCAAGACTACGGTTACGGTCTCGAAACCTCTGTGTGGATGTGCGGGAAACCCGGGAATTGTTTCCCCGTGATACATTCTCCAACCATCCTTTGTTGTAAAATCTTGACCAAGATCCCTTCCTGCCAAGGATGCATCTGGCCCCATCTGTTCATTTCCCTTTGGGTAAAAATCTAAATGGTGGACACAGAATAAGAAAGGATCTATTGTATGCCAATTGAATCCAAGTTTTTTTATATTGGAAATTAGTTTGTTGTACATAATGATTTTTTGTTTAAAGATACAAAAAATCATTGTTCAATTGCCTATGCTCCTATGAAAGATAGTAATTCATAAGTCAAAATTGCAGGCCATACGATTGCTTTTAAAATGGCAGTTACTATAGCCCAAAAGCCGCTTGCATTCATGATAAAATAGATGGCTGTACCAATAAGTCCCAGTCCATAAACCGCACCTGCAGGTGCCGATTGCTGCATTTCATTTTTCATTTCAAATGTTTTTGTGGGTGAATATTTGATATGGATACTCTATCTTGGTGAGAAACAATGCATGTGCTGGTACCGAACTACCGGCAGCACCCCGTTCTTTTTTTTCGAGAACTTCCAGTATCCATTCCGGATCATGTTTTCCTTGACCAATTTCCAGCAGGGTCCCGGTTATTGCCCTGACCATATTCCTTAAGAAGCGGTTTGCAGTAATCTCGAAAACATAATGGTTGCCATTGGTTTTAAAGCTGTTATTGGAGATCTCTTGTGATATTGGAGATCCAAGACTCCAGAAAGCATTTTTCACATTGCAAATATTGGTTTTTGTTGGGGAGTGAAGTTTTGCCATTGAAGTAAAATCTTTATTGCCAATCAAATACTCAGCCGCTTTGTTCATTGCGCTTATATCCAGAAACTTTGGTGTGAAAAATGAGAACATACCTGCAAACGGATCCTTGAATGTGTGGATAAAATATTTGTAGCTTCTTTCCATGGCATCGAATCGGGAATGTGCATTTTCATGTACCTGACAGATGTCATGAAATACAATGTCAGTTGGAAGAATGGCATTTATTTTGTAAATTATCATTTGCCGTTCTTTTGATAGTTCAAGGTTTGCAGAGTCGAAATGTGCAATGTACTCCATGGCATGGACCCCTGTGTCGGTCCTGCCAGCACCAACTATGCCCACTTCTTCTTTCAAATAGACGGAGAAGGCATACTCCAGATGTTGTTGGACGGAAGCACCATTTTTTTGTTTTTGCCATCCGTTGTAATTGGAGCCGTTGTATGAAACTGAAATAAAGAAACGCATTATAAGCGAATTATCGTTAAATTTGTAGAATATGCAAGAATTTATGACAAAAATACTAAATCATTCAATATGGAAACTGTAAATATTAAGGAACTAAATGAAAAAATCCAGAGGGAGAGTGCTTTTGTAGAGATGATAACCATGGAGATGAATAAGGTTATTGTGGGACAGAAGCATTTGGTGGAAAACCTTTTGATTGGTCTGCTGGCAAACGGACATATTCTTTTAGAGGGTGTTCCTGGTTTGGCAAAGACTTTGGCAATAAATACTTTGGCTTCCATTGTCGATGCAAAATTCAGTCGTATTCAATTTACACCAGACCTTCTGCCTGCAGACCTGATTGGTACATTAATATACAGTCAAAAGAGTGAGCAATTCCAAATCAAGAAAGGGCCGGTTTTTGCACACTTCGTATTGGCCGATGAGATCAACAGGTCTCCGGCAAAAGTGCAATCTGCATTATTGGAGGCAATGCAAGAGAGGCAGGTGACTATTGGGGATGAGAGTTTCAAGCTTCCCGAACCTTTTTTGGTCATGGCAACACAAAACCCTATCGAACAGGAGGGTACTTACCCATTGCCTGAAGCCCAGGTTGACAGGTTCATGTTGAAGGTGGTAGTGAGTTATCCTAAAAAAGAGGAAGAAAAGTTCATAATAAGGATGAATAACACCGGAGAATTTCCAAAGGCATCTACCGTGCTCAAGCCCGAAGACATCTTAAGGGCAAGGCAGGTAGTGCGTGAAGTTTACATGGACGAAAAGATTGAAAAGTATATAGTGGATATTGTGTATGCTACCAGGACCCCTCAGGATTACAATTTGTCAAGATTGAGTGATCTTATTTCTTACGGGGCATCCCCAAGGGCAAGCATTAGTCTGGCTATGGCTTCCAAGGCCTATGCATTTATAAAACGCAGAGGATATGTGATTCCAGAAGATGTGAGGGCGGTTTGTTATGAAGTTTTAAGGCACAGGATTGGGTTGACATATGAAGCCGAGGCAGAAAACATCACAACAGAAAACATTGTTACGGATATTTTGAATTCAGTGGAGGTTCCTTAATATGTCTTCAAACTCTAACGATTTACTTAAAAAAGTCAGGAAGATAGAAATCAAAACCAGGCGGCTTTCCAAGCAAATTTTTGCCGGAGAGTATCACTCTGCATTCAAGGGTAGGGGGATGGCCTTTAGTGAAGTGCGTGAATACCAGTTCGGGGATGATGTGAGGAATATGGACTGGAACGTAACAGCCCGTCTTAATGCTCCATATATCAAGGTTTTTGAAGAGGAGAGGGAGTTGACTGTTGTTTTGATGATTGATGTAAGTGGGTCCAGGCTATTTGGTTCTACAACCATGACAAAGAAAGAACTGGTTACCGAAATCGCGGCTGTACTTGCTTTTTCGGCATCGGCAAATAACGATAAGGTTGGAGCCTTGTTTTTCAGTACCAAGGTAGAGAAGTTTATTCCTCCAAAAAAAGGCAGGAGCCATCTTTTGAGAATTGTAAGGGAACTTTTGGAGTTTGAACCAGAGGAAAAAGGCACTGACCTTTCGGAAGCTTTGCGATACCTGACTAACGCTATCAAAAAAAGGTGCACTGCATTTTTATTGTCGGATATGCTGGATGTTGACGAAGGAGCAACACCCAATTACGAGCATGCTTTGAGGATAGCTGCCTCAAGACATGATTTGCATGTGGTTTCTGTGTACGATAAACTGGAGAAAGAGCTTCCTGATGTGGGACTAGTAAGGATAGTGGATAGTGAAAGCGGAAAAGAAGAGTGGATTGACACTTCCAGTAAGAAAACCAGGGAAGGTTATGCAGAATGGAACAAGATTGCAGACAGGAGACGTAAACAACTACTTAACAAATACAAAATCGGATCTGTAGCGGTTGCAACTGATGCGGATTATGTAAAGGGTCTTGTGAACCTGTTCAAAAAATAGGAAAATATGGAAAACTCAGCAAAAGATACAATTTTGATAGGAGACCAAGTAACTTTAAAGTTCAGGTCCAATATATTGAAAGGTGAGAAGTTCGTTTTTCCGGATATGAAGAATCCTGTTACAGAGGGAGTAGAGCTTATTTCACAACCAATAACAGATACGATTTCCGTGGATGGGAATTCCGTGAATCTCGAGAGCCGTGTCGTGGTGACTTCATTTGACAGCGGATCTTACAAATTACCATCTTTCACTGCATACAAATTCAAAATTGACGGGACCGTGGACACCTTGAATTTTGAAGGAGGCGAACTGGAGGTTACAACTATACAAATAGACACTTCATCTTTCCAGCCTTTTGAGGTCAAGGATCAGATGAACTATCCTTTTACAATTAAGGAGGTTATGCCATGGGTTGGGATAATCCTTTTTGTCATGTTATTATTACTCCTGATAACAAGAACCGTTAAAAAGATAAGGGAAAGGAAAAATCTTTTTGGCAAGGGTGCAGAATTGGAACCTCCTCACATAATAGCTTTGAAAAAGCTTGAATCACTCAGGGAGCAAAAGCTTTGGCAAAAAAACCAAAAAGAGTTTTTCACAAATGTCACGGATATACTAAGGGAGTATCTGGAGTTCAGGTTTGAGATGCAAGCAATGGAGAAGACATCAAATGAAATTCTGTCGGAATTGTCAGTTTTGAACCTGGACAAGGAGGTGTTGAAACAATTGTCAGAATTATTCCGGATTGCAGATTTCGTGAAGTTTGCAAAGCATAGTGCCGAAACTGAGGAGTGTGAACATGCTGTTCCAATGGCTGTGAGATTTATCAATAGTGTTTATGTAAGACAAATAGAAGAGGAAAAAGAGGCAGAAGAAAAAGAAAACAAACCAAAAGGAGGAGTGTAAAATGTTTTTTGAGTATCCACAATTATTATATTTGGAGTTGTTGCTTATCCCTGTCATTGCACTTTACTTGTACAGGGAGATAAAAGGTCAAGATGCAGGATTGAATGTATCTACCCTGACACCTTGGTTAACTAAAGGCAGCAGGATAAAAAAGCATTTGAGGCACATCCCTTATATAATGAGGTTTATTGCCATATCAACCATAATTCTTGCTTTAGCCAGGCCAAGATCTTCGGATGATTTTGAAAAGATCAATACGGAAGGGATTGATATTGTGTTAGCCATGGATGTTTCAACTAGTATGTTGGCGAGGGATTTCAATCCAGACAGGATAAGTGCGGCAAAGGATATTGCAATAGAGTTCATAGCTCAAAGGCCAAGTGACAGGATGGGAATTGTTGTTTTTGCCGGAGAGAGTTTCACACAATGTCCACTGACAACAGACAGAGCGACCTTGATAAATCTTTTAAAAGAGGTTGAAACAGGTTTGATAGAAGATGGCACTGCAATAGGAAACGGATTGGCAACTGCCGTGGCAAGATTAAAGGATTCACAAGCAAAAAGCCGTGTTATAATTCTATTGACTGATGGAGTTAACAATAGGGGAGAAATAGCACCTTTGATGGCTGCAGAAATAGCCAAGACTTACGGAATACGTGTTTATACCATTGGTGTAGGTGCAATGGGAGTAGCTCCATATCCGGTAATGACACCTTATGGGGTCGAGATTCAACAGGTACAGGTGGAAATTGACGAGCAACTCCTTGGGGAAATTGCCCAAAATACAGGAGGCAGGTATTTCCGGGCAACCGATAATACAAAAATGCTTGAAATCTACAGTGAGATAAACAAAATGGAAACCAGCAGGACTGTCGTGGATTCTTTCCCAGTATACAAAGAGTTGTTCATGAAATATGCCCTTATTGCATTGGCTGCTTTGTTGATTGAGTTGTTGTTCAGGATGATAATATTCAGGAAGTTGCCGTAAAATTTTTGTTATGATACAATTTGCACAAATAGAATATCTTACCTTGATTCTTTTAATCCCATTCCTTTTTGTAATGCATGGAATTAACCGTTACATAAGAAGGAAGAGGTTGTCAAAACTTGGGGATAGCACAATTATCACCAAGTTGATGCCAAGGGCCTCTGCAAGCAGAGGCTGGGTTAAGTTGGTTTTCTTGAGTTTGGCAATATTCTTCTTTGCAATAGGTCTGTCAAGGCCACAAATGGGAGCAAGGATAAAAGAGGTCGAAGGCAGAGGTATAGAAATCATGATTGCAGTGGATGTTTCAAATTCAATGTTGGCACAGGATTACTCTCCAAACAGGCTGGAGAGGGCTAAGCTGGCAATCTCCAGGTTGACCGATAAACTAAGGGAAGACAGGATTGGCTTGATTGTTTTTGCCGGACAGGCATTTGTCCAGTTACCAGTAACGACAGACTATGTCTCTGCAAAGATGTTTTTGAATTCCATTGACAACAATACTGTTCCTGTCCAGGGAACCTCTTTGTCTGAAGCTATAAATTTGTCTATCAAAAGTTTCAGTGCAGAAAGCCAGGAGAGGGGCAGGGCAATGATTCTGATAACAGATGGTGAAAACCATGAAGTTGACCCTATAGAGGCTGCAACTAATGCAAGGGAGTTAGGAATATCTGTTTATACTATAGGAATAGGTTCTGTAGAAGGCAAACCTATTCCAATGCCCAACGGGGAGTTGCTCAAAGACAAGGATGGTAATATTGTGGTAAGTAAATTAGACGAAAAGACTCTGATTGGAGTGGCAGAGGCCGGAGGGGGAAAATATGTCCGGGCAGGGAATAATGATTTTGGGCTGGAGGCTATTGTGGATCAGATAAAAACCATGGATAAACAAAACTTCAAATCTGTGGTGTTTGAAGATTTCAATGAGCAATACATGTATTTTTTTGCCATTGCACTTTTTTTCTTTTTATTGGATTTTTTGATTACTGAAAGGAAAGGCAATGTGTTTTTCAAATAATATAGAGGAGATTAGATATGCATAGGATATTTTTTACTATTATATTTTTTGTATTAGCTGTTGCATCGGTTTATGGACAAGCTGACAGGAAGTATATCCGTTCTGGAAACAGGGCATACCAAAAGGGTGAGATTGAAAATGCAGAGATAGACTACAGGAGAGCTTTGGAAAAGGACTCTGGTTCTTTGTATGCCAAATACAATTTAGGAAACCTCATGCACAAAAAGGGGAATAATGAGGAGGCATTGAAAATGGTAGCCGGGTTGAGTGACTCTACAGATAATTTGCTTTATAATTCCGGTTTATTCCATAATATGGGTAATTATGCTTTGGGTATGAAAAATTACAAGGAGGCTATTGAGTTCTATAAAAGTTCCCTTAGGATAAATCCTTCTGACATGGAAACAAAGAGCAATTTGGCTTATGCCCAAAAGATGCTCAAAGATGAACAAGAAAACCAAGATCAAAATCAAGATCAAGATCAAAATCAAGATCAAGAGAAAGATAAAGAAAACGAAGATCAAGATGATGAGAAAGATGATAATAAAAAGCAAGATCAGAATAAAGACCAACAAGATGAAAATAAAGAACAACCACAACCTAAGATAAGTCCGCAAACGGCTCAGCAGATGTTGCAAGCCATACAAAACAAAGAGAAGGAAACTCAGGAAAAAGTTAAGAAAGAAAAGGCTAAAATATTGCAGGAAAAGCAAAAAGAAAAAAATTGGTAATATGACTAGGTTAACTAATTATAAATTTTGGAGAGAATCCCTGTTGGCGGTTTTCATGTTTTTGTTTGCTGTTTCCATGTCTGGACAGGTAGTGCTTTCTGCAGATGCTCCTAAGGTTGTTGCTACAGGAGAGACTTTTAGAATTGTTTATAGCGTCAATGCAGAACCTGATTCATTCAATCCTCCAAAAATATCAGGTTTGCAGGTACTTGCCGGCCCAACATCATCTACCATGAGTAGTACTCAAATTATAAATGGCAAAAGGACCGAGACATTCCAAGTTAGTTATACTTATATCCTCCAGGCTGGCCAGGAAGGAAAGTACACAATTCCACCTGCCTCTGTTGTGGTAGATGGGAAAACTTACAATTCGGGCAGTTTGGTTGTGGAAGCAGTGAAAGCATCCGGGCAAACATCGGCAGATGACAGCGGACAAAAAACAGGTGCGGTATCGAATGATGACATTTTTTTAAGTCTTACGGTATCGAAGAACAAAGTAGTTGTCGGAGAGCAATTGGTGGCAACCTTGAAACTTTACACAAGAGTTCCTGTAACCGGATTCGAAGATGTAAGGTTCCCCTCTTTCAATGGATTCTGGAGCCAGGAAATTGAGACCCCCAGTAATATAGAGTTTGTCAGGGAAAATGTAAACGGAAATATTTATGAGGCGGCTTTGTTGAGAAGGTACATGCTTTTGCCTCAGCAGAGTGGTAAATTGATTATAGATGGTGCAGAAATGATGTGCCAGGTGAGGATTCGTACCGGATCGGATGTTCCAAGGAGTATTTTTGATGATTTTTTTGATTCCTACCAAACTATAAGGAAAAGGGTTTATGCAAAGCCGGTAACTATTGTATCCGATCCTTTGCCTAAGGGTGCTCCGTTGTCTTTCAATGGAGCTGTTGGCTCTTTTTCGGTCTCTGCCAGGGTAACCAGGGATAGTGTAGATGCAAATGAGGCTTTGTCTTTTTTGATTGATGTGAAGGGTACCGGTAACTTGAATTTGATTGAGGCGCCTAAACCGGAAATACCATCTGCATTTGAACTTTATGATACAAAAATCACAGACAATAGCACGCAGGGTATATCTGGTACCAAGAGTTTTGAATTTCCTTTGATTGCAAGAGCTCCAGGAGTGTACACGATCCCTCCTGTAATTTTCAGTTATTACGATATTTCAAAAAATAGTTACGAAGAGTTATCTACAGAGGCGATTGTTGTGAAGGTTGGAAATGCAAATTCAAACCAATCACAGAACCCTGGGCAGGGTGTCTCCTTAGGTGTAAACAGACAAGCGGTCAGGAGCATTTCTGACGATATAAGGTATATCTACTCTTCCCTACCATCCCTTGCAAAGGGGAATTTGTTTTTCTTTGGTTCTGTTGTCTATTTCGGGCTGCTTGTTATGATTTTTGTTTTGTTCCTGGCCATAGAACGGTATCTCTCTCACAGGATTGAAAGGAACAGGGACATTGCTGGAGTAAGGAACAGGAAAGCAGTGAAAATTGCAAAAGCAAAGCTGAAGAGAGCTGGCATCTTGTTGAAGGAGGGCAATTACTCTGCTTTTTACATGGAGCTCCACAAAGCATTACTAGGATATATATCTGACAAACTGAACCTGGAGTTGTCGGATATTTCCAGGGACAAGATAAGTGGATTGCTCTATTCAAGAAACATAGATAATGGGATTGTTGAAGAACTTCTCTATTTATTGGACCAGTGTGAATATGCAAGGTATGCGCCAAATCCCGGAGGGGAGGGTATGGATAACAATTTTAGCCGTGCAATTGATTTGATTTCTTCTTTGGAATTATAAATTTGACTTTTATGAATAAATATATCAAGGTAGTATTAACTCTTTTTGCATTTTGCACACTCTTTGCAAAACTTTATTCACAGGACAAGGAGTTGATTTGGCATAGGGCGGATAGCCTCTATTCAATTGCAGATTATGAATCTGCTTTAAAAGAGTATGAAAGTTTGGAAAGTGCAGGTTACTCTTCTTGGCAGTTGTATTACAATATTGGCAACTGCCATTTCAAGAAATCTGGTTATGGCCTTTCAATTTTGTATTACGAAAGAGCTCTAAGGTTGAACCCTTCTGGCAAAGATATTTTGTTTAACCTGGATTTTGCCAGGCAATTTACTATTGACAAGATAGATGTAGTACCAGAATTTGTTTTGAATACATGGATAAGAGATGTCAATTACACATTGTCATCTGACATTTGGGCTTCAATCTCTTTGGTGTTCCTGGGATTGGCTGCTCTTTTGTTACTCTGTTTCAGGTATGGTCCAACTTCTTTTTCAAGGAAAATTGCTTTCTTTGGAGCAATTGTTGCCCTTTTGGTTGTGATAGTTTCAACTCTGTTTGCATGGAACCAAAGAAACGCATTCCATAAGGAGGATGAGGCAATTGTATTGTCACCTGTAAGTACTGTAAGGAATTCACCTGATAACTCTGGTTCTACCCTGTTTATTTTGCATGAGGGCACAAAGGTAGAGCTTGTAGAGGGGTTGGGAGATTGGAGAAGGATCGAGTTAAGCGACGGCAGACAAGGTTGGATTGCTGCCGCCGATATTGAGATTATTTGACGTTTACAAGAGATTTCCTTTGTTCTTTTTCTTAGTCTCTTTTTTATCTGGTTTTTGGTACAATCCATCCCTGGAAAGGATAGTATTGAGGTTCGCAAGGTTGTATACAACTATTGCAGTTACAATTGATGTATGTTCCATATATTCCGGAATGCTCATGTTGTATGTGTCCCTCTCTGTGTGCCAAATTTCCCTGTAGTTGAAATCGTATCCTTTTGGGTCTGCAGTTCCGAAACTGATTGTTGGAACTCCGTTTATTGCAAACCATGCATGGTCTGATCCACCTGCTGTCACTGGTTTTGGTCTGGGTTCACCTTCCCGGATATTCAAACTAAACGGGAAGTCCGGATTGATTCTATCTAGTTCCTTTGTTGCAATTTTAAAGTCTTGGTACATTGCCGGAGGAACAGTAAGGGAGTTTGCAACGGTAGGTCCACCATCCCTATTGAAATAATTTGAGATGTTTTCTAATTTTTCGGGATTGTTTTCTACCCAATGTTTTGACCCCCAAAGTCCAAATTCTTCGGCAGCCCAAAAACAGAACATGATTGATCTTTTTGGTTTTGCACCTGCCAATGCAAGTAATCTGGCTGCCTCCATATTGGGTGCAACTCCTGTACCGCAATCTACACCACCTGTTGCAACGTCAAATGCATCCAGATGTCCACCGCTCATAACGAATTCATCAGGAAACTCTGTCCCCTTGATTATACCGATGACGTTGTGGAATTTCACAGGCCCTGGTTTGAAGTGGTTTCTTATGTCAAATTCCAGTTGGAAATATTGCCTCTCCTTCACTTTTTGCTCTATGATTTCATATTGGTGCTGGTCAAGCTTAATGTCAGGGCAAGTAGGAAGGTTGTCAAAATCCATGTATTCCAGGTTTTTCCTGTCATACAGAGCGGTAATTGGAACAGGAGCAGATTGTATGATACCTAATATGCCTGCATCCCTCATCTCTTTGTAAAAAAGGGCAGGTTCATCTTTGTATTCTTTTATTGGTAGTTGGGTTTTATTGGGATTCAATCTGTTGATCCTTGAAACAGAATCGTTGTAAGATTTGATCTTTTCGTTTTCTTTAATAATTATTGACCTTACTGTATCGGCATATTCGGAGTGGTCTATCGGGAAACCATTGCTTGTTCCTGTAATGAGAACCCAGGCTCCCTTTAGCTTTCCTTTCATCCTTTCAAATTCTGCCCTGTTTTTGGGTTCCATAACCACATGACCTCTTTGTACCCCCTTTGTTCCTGAAGTGTAGGATGGAGTGGCAAAATGCAGGTGCATGCCATCTTCACTTAACATCCGGCCAAACCAGGGTCCTCTGTTGAATCCTACAGGAACCTGACCAACTTCTGATATTTCTACTTCTAGTCCCCATTTTTCTAACATGCTTGCCACCCAATATGTAGCATTTGTGTATGCGTCAGATCCGACGAGCCTTCCACCTATCCGGTTGGTCAGGATATCCAGGTGTTCCATTGTTTTGTTCTCTTTGTTGGCAATCTCAATTACCTTGTTTGCTACTTGGTCTTGAGCTGTTATTGTTACAAATGGAAACATCAGCAGAAATGCTGACAGAAATGACAAGTATAGTTTGTTCATGACAGGTTTTTGTTCAAAATTAATACTAAATCCTGAATTGTAATTATTAAAGGGGTTAAATTGTTTTTTTTGATGTATAATTGCAAATAAAAAATGTCTAGTCAAAGCAAGTTCAAGATACCACACACATATGTGATTATTTTTGCTCTGGTTGTATTTAGTGCGTTGGTCACTTTTATTGTTCCGGGAGGAGAGTACAACAAAGATACCATGGAGTTTAGCTATGTCGAGTCTTCTCCTCAAAGTTGGCAGGTTTTGACTGCTTTCTTCCATGGCTTCACAAGGCAAGCCGGGATTATTGTTTTCATATTGGTAATAGGGGCTGCATTTTGGGTTGTGAATTCTTGCAAAGCTATAGATGCCGGTATCTTATCCTTTTTGAATTTTACAAAGAAACTTGAAAGCTACAAGGTATTCAAAGGTATTGGTGTCAATAATATTGTCATTGTATTGATAATGTTAATGTTCAGTATGTTCGGAGCTGTATTTGGCATGAGTGAAGAGACGATTGCTTTTACAATAATCATTATACCTTTGGCAATTTCCATGGGTTATGATTCAATAACAGGATTGGCCATGGTATATTTAGCTGCTCATGTTGGTTTTGCAGGAGCAATTTTGAACCCTTTCACAATTGGGATTGCACAGGATATTGCGGGGTTACCCATTTTTTCGGGAATTGAGTACCGTTTGTTTTGTTGGGTTATACTTAATATCCTGACGATTTCTGTTGTTTTGTGGTATGCTGCCAGAATTAAAAAAAATCCGTTGAAATCTCCTGTTTATAAAGAAGATGAATATTGGAGGAAAAGGAAAGTGCAACAAGAGGGAGAAGAAATTGTTTACAATACTCCAAAAGCAGCCTGGGTATCATATTTTATTACTTTGGCAGTGCTGTTGCCTTTCTCTGTGGTTTTTCACCATACATCGATAAAAATTGGCAGTTCAGTTTTTGATATTCCTTTTTTGATCCCGGTTCTTTCTATATTGTTTGCTTATTCAGGTTACCGTTCGTTGGAAAAATCGATGCATTTTTATGTGTTGGGCTTGCTTTTCTTTACTATTATTTTCTTGGTTGTGGGAGTTATGGGCTATGGTTGGTATATTGGAGAAATCTCTGCATTGTTCCTGGCTTTGGGAATTTTGAGTGGAATTGCAGCCGGCTATGGAGCTAATGAGATTGTTGCCAAACTAACTGAAGGAGCAAAGGATATCCTGACAGCTGCATTGGTTGTGGGTCTTGCTGCGGGTATTATTGTTATCCTTGAAGATGGCAAGGTGATTGACACTTTGTTGTACAGGATGTCCTCTGCTATGGATGATGTTGGTAAAGAGGCTTCGGTTGGGGTGATGTATGCAATCCAGACACTTATAAACATTGCAATACCTTCTGCTAGTGCCAAGGCAGCCATAACCATGCCTATAATGGCTCCTTTTTCCGATTTGATAGGAGTGTCTAGGCAGGCTACAGTACTGGCTTTCCAGTTTGGAGATGGCTTTACCAACATGATAACACCCACCTCCGGTATTCTGATTGCAGTTTTGACAATAGCGAGGGTGCCTTACGGTAAATGGTTCAAGCTAGTATTACCCTTTATTCTGTTACTTGTTTTGGTTGGTTTTTTATTATTGTTGCCAACACTTTACCTTGAGATTAACGGTTTTTGATTTCAACTTTGTAAACCCCGTAATTATCACTGTCTTCTGGTAACGTCAACCTGGTGTGCGATTGGTACAGGGCTGTTGTCGGTTTCATGGGCAGAGCCGGGAATGAGTTGGTTGTTATGTATTTCATTATAGCATCTACCCAGTCATCTTCCAGTCCAAAATCATGGTAAAGGTCGTCATATCTTGTATGGTCAGGCACAATGCCATTTACGTAATGACCGTAACCAGTACTGTTGACTGTGAAGAAACAAATTGGAAGGAATACGTAGTCGGGACTATCGTAGTCACCCTCTGGATATGGCAGCACATACATTCCGTTTGGTTTTCCGTAGGTTGTTGTACCTACGTGTATCACATTCATAAGAGGTTTTAGACCGTTCAGGACAACCTCACTTGCAGAGGCGCTTCCTTTGGTAGTAAGGATAAACAATCTCTCAAGGTCCAGAGCTCCCGGAACCCTTTTGACAATGGTTTGTGAAGATGGGTCGTTATCATTGGAACTGTACCTGTCGTTATGTTCCCTTTTTGCTATGACCTTACCCTCTGCAGATGCTGGGGCAAGATAGTTTGCCAAAAGGGCTGTTGCCCTGCTGTCACCCCCTCCGTTATATCTTAAATCCAGGATTAGCTCCTTGACTCCTGCTGCCTTGAAAAGAGCCATTGCATACTCTATGTCGTCCAGCATACCAGCTTTGAACGACAAGTAGTGGAAGTAACCAACATTGTGTGGTAGTCCTTTGTAATCATCAGGAGTTATGACCATGCTTTTGAGTGCAGATCTGGTACTGACCTCCCTGGCAGTTGCTGTAAATGTAAACGGAACCCCGTTGTAATCGGAAAATGTGAAGGTATTAGTCTTGTTGTTATAAGTGGAGTTGAAAGAACCGTTTGCAATGAGGGTGTTGACTGGTACGTCGTTGAGATGGGTAAGGCGATAGCCTCTTTTGACATTGTTGTCTGCCATGGGAGAACCCGGGTGAACATACCTTACCCTTACGCTATAGTCGTTGTAATACTCTATTGCTTGGCCAATGCTCATGCCGTATGTCTCAACTATGCCGGTTTCTGAACTAAGGTACTCCTTTCCTGTCATCATCCACGACCACCTGTCCTGTGCAACAATCAAGGTGTCGAAATAGCCTTCAATCGTGGGTATGGGTTTTGGGTTTATATTGCGCGGCACATCGGAATACCAGTAGTAAATATCTGTCATCAAGTCAAAAGCATATTGCTTAATGTTTTTAAGCGGGTCCACAATATCTTGGTCGGGATCGGGATCCGGAATATCTTCTTTCTCACAAGACATTGGAAACAAAGAGAGTGTGAAAGCGATTACGGCCAAAATTATGGTTCTGAATGGAACTGTTGTTTTCATTTGAATAAATTTTATTCAAAAATAAACATTTTATACCATATCTTGTTATAACATTAACCAACATATTTAGAGTTGGATTAATTTATTAAAGACATTTGTCATTAAAAACATATATTATGCAAACACCACTAAACAACGAACAAACTCTTTATTTATGTTCTGTAGAAAGAAAGAATGTATTTCATTTGAAAGGAAATCCTGCAACTTTGGTAGGTAACCCTGTAAAAGTTGGTGATGAGGCTCCTGAGATTATTGCATCGGATAGTGCTTTCAAAGATGTAAAGCTCTCCGATTTCCACGACAAAATTGTTGTCTTGAGCGTGTTCCCTTCCATTGATACTCCAATTTGTGCCAATCAAACAAGAACTTTCAACAAGAAAGCAACAAGCTTGTCCGATGATGTTGCCATAGTGACCATATCAAAAGATTTGCCTTTTGCTTTGGGTCGTTTTTGTGCTGCAGAGGGAATTGATAAAGTTTATACTTTGTCTGACTTCAAATTCTCAAGGTTTGGTTTGGAATATGGCTTCTTGGTAAAGGAAAACCAGTTGCTTGCAAGAGGAGTAGTCGTGATAGACAAATCACGTACAGTCAGGTATGTAGAGATTACAAACGATATTTTGGATGAACCGGATTATGACAAAGCAATGGCTGCTGTCAAAGAGCTGTTGTAAAATTTTATAAGTATTTAGCGTAAAAGCTCTGTATTTATACAGGCCGAAGGTGATGTTTTAGGTTAGGTGATAATATGACAGATGTAGGTTTGTATCCATAGCGGAGCATGGGACCCGGGAGTAATTCCGGGTCCTTTTTTTATTCTTTTTTTGTCTTTTTGGACAAGATGTGGATTGTTACAGCAGAGGCAATTATGAAAAGGATTATCCTGACAATTGTTTTGTCTGTGGCAAAAATAATTGTAGATAGCATTGTCAACCACATTATGGTTATGGTTCGGGCTTTTAATCTGGCTGGAATCCCCTCCTTGGAAAGATACGATTTGATATAGGGACCTAAATATTTATGGTTTAGCAACCATCTCAAATGTTTACGAGAGGAGTTCATGTAAAAATAAGCAGACAGCAGTAAGAAAGGTGTTGTAGGCAACAACGGGAGGAAAATGCCCACTGCTCCCAAAGCCACAAATATTGATGCCAAGGTAATGTACAGGTATTTTTTAATAATCATTGGCTTGTTTGGTTGACTCATTTTTTTAACTTTGCAAAGATACTTAACTAAAACAAAAACTTTAAACTTAAACTATGGAAAACTTCTCTGCTATAGTAGAGAAAGTGAGTTCCCTGTTATGGGGTTGGCCTATGATAGTGCTATTGCTAGGAACTCATATCTACTTGACAATCATTTTGAAATTTCCCCAAAGAAAAATCCTTACCGCAATCAGGTTATCTGTGACCAAAGACAAAGCTGGAGCTGGAGATGTTTCCCAATTTGGGGCTCTTGCCACATCTTTGGCAGCTACCATTGGTACGGGTAACATTATAGGTGTGGCTACTGCAGTTGCCCTGGGTGGCCCTGGAGCAGTACTTTGGTGCTGGATAACAGGTGTCTTTGGGATTGCTACAAAATATTCAGAGGGTTTGCTTGCAATCAAATACAGGGTAAAGACAGAGGATGGAACAATGATTGGTGGTCCTATGTTCGCTTTGGAAAAAGGTTTAAAATTGAAATGGATGGCTGTTTTGTTTTGTATTTTCACTGCTGTTGCAGCATTTGGCATAGGGAATACAGTGCAAGCAAATTCGATTGCTCTCCTGTTGAATGAAACCTATTCTGTGTCACCTTATATCACTGGTATAGTAGTTAGTTTGGCAACTGCTCTGGTAATCATTTTCGGAGTCAAAGGAATTGCCAAAGTGTGTGGTACTTTGGTGCCGTTCATGGCTTTGTTCTATGTGTTGGGATGCCTTTACATATTGTTTGTAAACTCTGCATATCTTGGGGATACTATCTCTTTGATAGTAAACTCTGCCTTTAGTCCAAGAGCGGCCGGAGGTGGTTTTGTGGGGACAACAGTGATGATGGCAGCGAGATTTGGAATTGCCAGAGGGCTGTTTTCAAATGAATCTGGCTTGGGGTCTGCCCCAATAGTGGCGGCAGCTGCACAAACCCGTAATCCTGTGAGGCAAGCATTGGTTTCCTCTTCGGGTACTTTCTGGGATACCGTTGTGGTTTGTGCCTTAACGGGTCTTGTTTTGGTTAGCTCAATTATTGCTCATCCTGATATTGATCATACACAAGGTGGAGCATTGACAAAAGCTGCTTTTTCCAAAATCCCTTATGTTGGTAATCTTATACTTTCGGTGGGTATTGTGACTTTTGCTTTTTCCACTATCCTTGGATGGTCATATTATGGAGAGAAAGCTGTCGAGTACCTTGGAGGGAAAAAACTTATTGTTTATTACAGGATCCTGTGGATATTGGCTATTTATGTTGGTGCTGTTTTGAACCTATCCTTGGTATGGGGTATCGCAGATAGCATGAATGCGCTTATGGCTATCCCGAACCTGATTGCATTGATCTTATTATCAGGGGTAATTGTCAAGGAGACAAACAAATATTTGTGGAACGGGCAAATTGATGCAGAGGGGGAATAAATAATAGATTGGTAAAAAAAAGAGGGCGACTAAAAAGTAAAGTCGCCCTCTTTTTTATTCAGGAAAATAATTACAAAAAGCTATATTTTTTGCCATAATCCAGCATTTGTTGCAGGAAGTCCGAAGGATACTCAACTTTATAGTCTGTTATCCTGCCATTTTCCGTTACCGGGATTATATCTGGGTTTATGAAACCTCCGTAAGGTTTAAGATCGAGTGATGCGTACCTTTCTTTTAGTTCTTTGTGTAAATCCTGGTCAATATCCACAGCGTAGGTTTCTATCAAATCTTTACCAGCATTGTAGTCTCCCTGTGATTTGACACGTTGTAGTTCTTTGAGCAGTTCTCCAAACAATCTCCTTAACTTGGTGTAATCGTTGATGACAAAATAGGTTTTTCCATCCTTCTCCTTTTTTTCTATTACGTTGTCCTTTTGTCCATTTTCGTAACACCATTCAGATATAAGTTTCCTAGCCTGCATGTGAGCTTGTGTAACATTTTTGCCCAGATCTATCCTCACGAATTGAGTGAATATACCATTCCGAATATAAGAGAGGTAGGAAGCCTTATATGCTTCTGAATCTGGAAGAATACCAAGGTCAACTAGTTTGGGGTCGGCCATATAGTATAATGCAAAGATATCTGCCCTAGCCTCTTCCAGAGGAGAACTGAATTCCTTAAGTGCGTTGGGTGAGGTACCTTCCTTTAGTTGACCAGAGCCGTGTCCCAGGCATTCGTGGAGGTCTGTGTGTATATTGTTTGTAAGGGTTCCATATTTTTTCAACAAATCAATCTCTGCCTGGTCCCATGAAAATTCTGTTGTCATGCTTTTTGGAGCTTCTTGTGATGCCATATCGTATGCTTCACTAATGTTTGCAATTGTTACAGATTTTGAACCATGTTCTTTCCTGATCCAATCGGCGTTCGGAAGGTTTATTCCCAGGGGAGATGTTGGATGGCAATCGCCTCCCAGTTGAGCTACTGTGATTACTTTTGCAGATACTCCCTTTACCTCTTTTTTCTTGAATTCCGGATTGATAGGGGAGTTGTCCTCGAACCATTGGGCATTGCTGCTTATAATATCTGTCCTTTTGGAAGCTTCAATATCTTTGAAATTCACGACTGATTCCCATGTGGCTTTCATTCCAAGCGGGTCGTTGTAAGTTTCTATAAACCCGTTGATGAAATCAACCTGGCTGGAAGTATCTTTTACCCAAGCAACATTATATTTGTCCCAGGTTTTAAGGTTTCCGGTCTTATAGTATTGTGTCAATAGTGAGATATACTCTTTTTGGGTGTCGTTTTCTGCACATTTTAATGCATTTTCCAAATGAAATATTATTTGTTTGATTGCCGGACCGTAAAGACCGTCTATTTTGTACACCTCTTCTGAAATTGTCCCGTTTGTTTTAACCAACCTTGAGTTCAATCCGTAAGAAACCGGGGTCACGTCAGATGGATCTTCCATTTTGGCGTAGAATTTTTCTGCCTCTTCCCTTGTTACGTTTTCATAAAAATTTACAGAGCTGCCCAAAAGCAGGTCTCCTTTTCCGGAAATGTTTTTCCTTTGGGGATAAAGGTTAGGATCGTAAATAATTGGCAGGATATCACTTGAAATTTCCTCCTGACCACTTTGTGTCAGAAGTTGCCCGAAATACTCTTGGCTGCATCCTGGTGTGAATTTGTCCTCTGCATAATGGTGGTGAATTCCATTACTGAAAAAGACCCTTTTTGCGTAAATTTCAAATTCCTTGTAATCTTGGCTTTCCTTTTCTCCATTGTAATTTTCGAATATTTTTTCCAGTACCTTCCTTACTTTCAAGCCATGCTTGAAATTTTGGTCCCAAAAAATATCCCTGCCTGCTTTTGCTGCCTCGCTTAAATGATATATATACTCTTTTTGGTTGAATGACAAATTTTCCCATCCGGGAATTTTGTACCGGATGACCCTCAGGTCGGCAAATTCATCTGCAAGGTACCGGAATTCTTCTTTGCCGTTTTTCTGTGTTACACAGCTAGTAGCCGCAAAGCTTAATGTAAATGTTAGAAACATAAATTTTAAGTACTTCATAATAATATTTGATTATTCGTTTTTGTTTTCTACATCATGAGAACCATTTTCAGCAGGGTCAGAATCAACATTTAACTTTATTTCATCTTCCTGTGGTTCGGATGGTTTGTCGCTGGTCTCCTTTATTGTCTGGAACTGTCGGACAATAAATTCATATACATTTTTGGCTGTTTTGATAAATGGAACGATTAGTGATATGCGTGTTACCAAAAGCGTTAGGAACCTGGTTATACTCAAGCTTTCTTTCAATCCTGAATATTCGATTTTCATTTGCATCTCCTTCATATTTATCTCTCCGTCTACTTTTAATCTCTCTGCCTTTAATTGGGACATGCTTTTTATTTGGGAGTACATGTTTCTGTTTTTCATTTGTTTTCCTCCTGGTTGGTTGTTTCAAATAACATGGATATGAATAATCTTACCATAGAGTCTATAAAAAAGGTTTTACGCTTTAAAAAAACAACAAAGGCAAACAGAACGAATAGTGACGCTGTAGTAAGTGCGCCTGCTGCTTTTGAATTAAGTAAGTCGCCTATGTACCAGCTAAATGCAGAGGCAAGGAATGCAGTAGCAATCCCCAACAAAATCAAAAGTGTAACTGAATACAAAATTTTGGAAAACAGTACCGACAAACTTTCTGCCATTTTAAGTTTCATTGCATCAATCTGCAGGTCTGCATACTCTTTGGCTGAGCCTGCCAGGTTTTCTGCCCTGGAGGCAGGACCTTTCTCTTCTTTTTGTTTTTCCATAAGAATTGATTTTTAACAAAGATATATTTTTTTAACTACTTTTGCCGCCGGTTTTTTCTTGAATATTATGAGCAAAGGTGTATTAAGTATTTTGTTACTATTGGTTTCCAATAGTTTTATGACAATGGCCTGGTATGGTCATCTTAAATTTGGAACAGATAATAAAATAGGGAAATATGTTTTGGCAGTTTTCTTCATTTTCAAGGATTAGACAAAAAACCAACCAAAATTGCTTTTGGCTGGCCTGTTTTTGGATACAATCTTTCTTTTAACTTTTAACCTTAGAGTTGCCAATTGCCAAGAGACCTGATATGGTCTGACATCTGCTGGTAGTTTTCTTCCATACTTTCCAATAGTTTTATTTGAGCCCTTGCCCTTACAAGATTGTGTTCCGGATAAAAAGTTTTGTAACTGTAGTATTTGTCACCATGAAGGTAGTCTGACAAAAACCTTACAGCTTGCTCGTATGTAAGTAGCCTTGGACCAAAACCCAAACTTTCCATCTCTGCCCAGGTAATGAAGTCTTTTGCGATGTTTGTGTATCCGTTGATGAAATGTTTGAACATCTCCAAATCTACAGATACGTTTTTCAGGTCTTTGTCATCTTCCATACCGGTATTTGTGCAGTTCCGTACCGCATCACCAACGTCATAACACAAGTACCCGTGCATTACCGTGTCCAGGTCTATAATGCATTTTGCATTGCCTTTTTTGTCAAACAATATGTTATTTACTTTAGGATCCTGGTGGATTATCCTCTTTGGTAGAATGCCTCTGTTACCCAAAACCTCTACTTTTGAATACTCCTTTTCCCTGCTAAGCAGGAAATCAACTTCTGATCTCACATCCTTTAGTCTGCCGGCAACATCCTTTTCTACTCTTTTTTTAAGAGTTTCTACCCTTTTTGGAGTATTGTGAAAATCGGGCAACAGTTCCTTGAAATCGGGAGCATTGAAATCCAATAGTTGTTTGTGGAAGTTGGCTAAAGCTTTGCCTGCACTTTCTGCCATGTTCACATTCAGGAATTTTTCGTGGGTGTAGCTCTCTTCTATGAATACATATATCCTCCAGTAATCGTTGTTGTGATCCCAGTAATATGACCTGGAAGTGCCATTGCTAAGGATAGAAGAGGGTATGAGGACCCTGTTTTCCACATCTTTGACCCCATCCTTTTCAAGTTTGCGACGGATGTGTTCTGTGATGAGCCTGATATTGTGTTGTAATGCATCAATATCTTTGAATACCCTGTTATTGATTTTTTGCAGAAGAAAATTGGGATCCTCCTTTTTTTTGGTGATAATCTTGAATGTGTTGTTTATTAAACCATCACCATGTTGTGATATGGATTCTACAGGATATGGCAGGAGACCTACTGCTATCATCTCTTCTACTGAACGAGGTATCATAACTATATTGTTTAGTGGATAAATATTTTAATTTCCAGTATATAATGCGCAAACTTATACAGCACTACATCAATAACATCTTGATATAAATATAATGCAAAAAAATAAAATTCACAAACAATTGATAATATTGTAGATATTAAAATTTGATTCCTATGGAGATACCAGCTCTTAATCCTCCCCAGAATCCGTCTGTGTTCATAGTTGCACCAGAGGAATTTACAGTTACAGTTTTTTCTATCATTGGTATGTCCAATTCTTCAAGGGCATCCCTGATCTCTTGTTGCTCGTACTGACTGAGTTCCCTGGTGGATATGCCAATGAGGTCTCCTTTTCCGTTTCCGCCGTGTGGCCCAAGTATCCACCAGTCCAATAGTACATGTTTGCTCAAAGACCATTGGGCTCCAAGTAAAAGCCCGAAAGTTGTGGAGTTTACATCTCCGGAAAGTGAGATGCTTTGTGTTGTGCCGTTTTCGTCTTCGTAATTGAATTTGAAATTGGAAGCCTCATATCCTGCAATCCTGACAAACGGAGCCAGGTAAAAGCCTCTTCCATAACCTTTCTTACCAACATAAAACCTGATTTCGGGTGTGATGGCATAATTGGAAATTTTGAGATTATTGACAATATCTACAGCTTCGGTGTCATCTTCACCAACTATGTCCAAAATTGTGGATTTCAAGGGAAGGTTGCCTTGGGGCATGTTCCTGTAGGAGATGGCAGCAGATATCCTTTTTGTAAGGACCCTTTCATATTGAACGGCGTAATTCCTCAGAGGCAATCCTGTAAGATTGAGTTTTACAAGATTCATCCTTGGATTGTAATTTTCTTGGTTGTCAGGATTTTGTTGAGGATTAAATTGTGTGTATGCACTGAATGGCATTAATGTCAAAATGCATATAAAAAACAAAGTTTTCATAGTTATACATTTGTTAAGTTTAGGAACCTGGAATAAATTTAGTAAAAAAAATCAATATTTATTCTTTGGGCTCCTTATTTACACTTAATGTTTTTAATGATCCACCTATGACTATGGCTCCACTAATTATAACAATGTTTTTTACAATATATTGGCCCTCCATAGTAAGTGAGTAAGGGAAGATGTTGAAAACTTCACCCGGGAATAAAAATATTGGCATGAATGTTCCTGCCATTTGTAAAAACAGTAGTGTCAGTGTCTGTTTGATAAAAATATTTAATAGTAATCCAATTCCTATTAATACTTCCCAGGCAGCCAGCCCAATTATTATGGTTCTGTCGGAAAAAATGCCAAAAGTCATGGTATTTATGGTTTCTATTGCCAATGTTTGAGCGGGGCTCATACCTTCAAAAAACTTGAGGGCACCAAACCAGAAAAAAACAAGACCAATGCTCATTCGGATTAGTTTTATCCCGTTCCCGGCCATCCATTCAATTATTTTGTCGTGTGCTTTTGTAAACTTAGAGTTGTCGTTCATTTTTGCTTGTTTTATTTGGGTTTTCATATTTTAAACAACCATTTTGGACAGATGTTCGATTATTGTATTTTGATTAATGAAAACAATTATTTTTTCTTTATATTGCCATTGAATTCCATCTAAAAAACTACAACAATGTCAAGGAAAATATTAATGATGACAATTATGGTTGCCATGACCTTTGCAAGTGCATGTGAAAATAAAGGGAGTGTGCAGATTATCCCTTTGCCTGTTGAGTACAAAACTTATAATTCTAGTTATGAGCTGGTCCAGGAAATGAAAATCACACATAACCTGGATGCTGCCAATCTGGAAAAAATTATTGCTCCATTCAACGATTACCTTTCTGTTAAATATGGTTTCCAACAGCTGGTAAAGGAAACGGGTGATAAAGCTACAAACGGATCTCTTGTATTGCTTCTTGACAAGGATAATAAAAGAATTCCAAATGAAGGTTATAATTTGAAAGTGACAGCTAAAAATATCAAATTGGAAGCATCGTCACATTCCGGCCTGTTTTACGGGATGCAGTCGTTGATACAGATGGTGGAAGACCCTGACGAAAACCTTAAGAATCCATACATTGGAGCAGCCGAAATAAGGGACTATCCAAGGTTCAAATGGAGAGGATTGCATTTGGATGTGTGCAGGCATTTTATGCCAAAGGAATTTGTGAAAAGATACATAGATTACATGGCTCTCCATAAATACAATACCTTTCATTTCCATTTGACAGAAGACCAAGGTTGGAGGATAGAGATTAAAAAATACCCTCTTCTCACAGAAGTTGGGTCGGTAAGGAAGGAGACTCTTGTCGGTCATGGCAGACGTTCTGACAAATATGATGCAACTCCACACGGGGGCTTTTACACTCAGGAGGATATAAAGGAAATCGTAGATTATGCGGCTAGTAAATTTATAACTGTTGTACCGGAGATTGAGATGCCAGGTCATGCATTGGCTGCGTTGGCTTCATATCCATATTTGGGATGCGAGGGGGCAGGTTACGAGGTAGCCACCAAATGGGGTGTTTTTGATGATATAATGTGTGCCGGTAAGGAGAGTACTTTTGGATTCCTTGAGGATGTGCTGACAGAGGTAATGGAGTTGTTCCCATCTGAATATATACACATTGGAGGTGATGAAGCTCCAAAGAAACAGTGGCAAGAGTGTGATCTGTGCCAAGAGAGGATTGTAAGTGAAGGACTTGAAGATGAGCATGAACTCCAGAGTTATTTTATAAAAAGGATAGAGAAGTTCCTCTCTGCAAATGGAAGGAAGCTAATTGGATGGGATGAGATCCTGGAGGGGGGACTGGCTCCTAACGCTGCTGTTATGTCATGGAGAGGAGAAACTGGTGGGATTGAAGCAGCCATGGCTGGCCATTATGTAGTGATGACTCCAGGTACTCATTGTTATTTAGATCATTATCAATCCAATCCAGAAACGGAACCTTTGGCAATAGGCGGGCTGACGACATTGGAGAAAATTTATTCTTACGAACCTGTTCCCGATACTCTTAATCCTGTTCAGGCTGAATACATTATGGGAGCTCAAGGTAATGTATGGACAGAGTATATGCCAAATTCAAAACATGTTGAATACATGGTGTATCCGAGGGCAGCTGCGTTGTCAGAAGTGGTGTGGTCTCCAAAAGCAGAGAGGGACTATCCTGGTTTTTTGAACAGATTGCAAAAGTTACGTGTTTTATATGATTATATGGGTTTGAATTATTCCAGAGTTGAATTTGATGGAGAACGTTAGGTTTACAATCTTTTCTATGTTTTTCCTGGCATCTGCCTTGGTCTCTTTTTTTGTTGCTTATATTTCCTGGCAAAAAAGAAGGGAAAGAGCGGGTAGGGAGTTGTCAATGCTTATGATGGCTGCCGGCATATGGGCTTTCTTTGTAGTTTTTGAAACGGCTTCAACATCTTTGGATGGAAAGATTTTCTGGTCTAAGGTTGCTTATATCGGAGCACTGACTACCCCCTTGTTTTACACATTTTTTGTTTTCAGATTTGTTGGCAAGGATAATTATTTGACAAAGAAGGCTTATTTGGCTCTGTCATTAGTTCCGGTTGTAATGTTTGTCATGGTTTGGACCAATGAGATTCACAACCTGGTGTGGGTTGGTTATGCTCCTATTTCTCCCATGACTAACCTTACCCAGTATTACCATGGGATAGCATTCTGGATCGGGAATGTGGCATACAACTATTTGTTGCTTGCTATTTCATCTTTGTATCTGGTTAAATTCATTTATACGCACCTTTACACTTTCAAGGTACAAGCTATAATGGTATTTTCGGCATCCATGATACCTTGGATTGCAAGCTTGTTCTATGTTACAGGAAACAACATAGTGCCAGGATTTGATTTGGTCCCTTTGAGCATGATTTTGAGCGGGACATTGTTGTCAATGGCAATGTTCAGGGCTAAGTTCCTGGACCTGGTACCGGTGGCAAGGGAAAAATTGCTTGAAAGTATAAAGGAGGGGATTCTTGTGTTGGATACTAACTTTAGAGTGCAGGATATTAATAATTCTGCACGTTTGTTCCTTAATATTAACAGGAAGGATATTACCGGAATGACTCTTTTTGAGATAGGGGAGGTGAATATTTATTTGAGGGATGCCGTGTTGAATGATTTGCCAAAAACAACAATTGAATTGAAGGGCGAGGGAGACAGCCGTTTTTTCTTGATTGAAAAGGAAGATATTGTCAATTATCCTGGAAGTAAATTGGTGATAATAAAGGATAAGACCAATGATGTACAGAGAAGCATTGAGATGCTCAATGCAACTGAAAAGGCAAAGGAGAGCGATCGCCTCAAATCTTCTTTCCTGGCAAATTTAAGCCATGAGATCAGGACTCCTTTGAATATCATTACTGGTTTTGTGGATATCTTAAGATCTGACGATTTGCTGGAAGAGGATAAGGAGCATTATGTGGAACTCCTCAAGAAAAGCAGTGACAGGATTATAACTACCCTAAATGATATAATTGAAATTTCAAAAATTGAAGCAGGTCAGGTAAGTTTCAGGGAAAGCCAGATAAACCTTAATGAAATTGTTGATTATCTATATAATTTATTCAACAAGGATGCTGCAGATAAAGGCCTCTCCTTATTGATATATAAAGGATTGGAAGATAAAGAGTCCCTTATAATGACAGATCGTGAAAAACTTATAACCACAATGTCTCATTTGGTCAAAAATGCAATCAAATATTCTGATATCGGCAAGGTGGAGGTTGGCTATAAAATCGAAGATAAAAGGTTGCTTTTTTATGTACAGGATACCGGTGTTGGTATTCCCATGGAGAGGCAAAAAATCATATTCAACAGGTTTGTTCAGGCAGAGCAATCGATAAACAGACCCTACGAGGGAGCCGGTTTGGGATTGTCTATAGTGAAATCCTATGTCAGGATTTTGGGAGGAACCATAAATGTCAAGTCAAAGCCGGGAGAGGGAAGCTGTTTTTGGTTTTCGATTCCATATGAACCATTGTTGACCGGTTTTCAATAATAGTATATTTTGCAGCTGCTTTAAGTATAGTTATTCTGATATGCTAATAAGTAGATATTGAGTGTTATATAATTCAATGTTTAGCTTTGGTCCAATAATTATGTATGTTTTGGAAAATCTGGCTACATTGCAAAAAAAAATTAATAGCAATTTATTTGATGAATAATTTATTTCTAGGTGATCTAAGAGTAGAGGTTCCTATTGTGCAAGGTGGCATGGGAGTAGGTATCTCCTTGTCTGGTTTGGCCTCTGCGGTAGCGAATGAGGGTGGTTTAGGTGTAATATCATGCGCTGGCTTGGGCTTGTTGTATAAAAAATTCTCTTCTGATTATACAAAAGCTTCAATATTTGGTTTGAAAGAAGAGCTAAGGAAGGCAAAAGAAAAAAGCAAAGGTATTATAGGTGTCAATATTATGGTAGCATTGACTAATTTTACTGATATGGTCAAAACCTCATTATCTGAAGGAGCTGATGTGATTTTTGCAGGGGCGGGACTTCCGTTGGACCTTCCATCTTTCCTTGAAGGTAAATACAAGACAAAACTTGTTCCTATTGTCTCTTCTGCAAGGGCTGCAATATTGTTGTGTGAAAAATGGATAAAAAACTACAACTATGTTCCTGATGCATTTGTACTGGAAGGGCCAAAAGCCGGGGGACATCTTGGTTATAAACCAGCCCAGATTGACGATGGCAAATTTTCCCTGGAAGAGCTTCTTCCTGAATTGTTGGAAAACCTCAAGGTTATTGAAGAGATGGAGGGCAGGAAAATTCCTGTAATAGCTGCCGGTGGTATTTACAATGGATATGATGCCAAGAGATTTCTGGACATGGGTGCTTCTGCCGTACAGCTTGGAAGCCGTTTTGTGACTACGGATGAATGTGATGCTTCCCTAAAATTCAAGGAGTCTTATTTGAAAGCAGAGGAATCTGATATGACTATCATTCAGAGTCCTGTAGGATTGCCCGGAAGAGCTGTTTTTTCTCAATTTCTCCAAAGGGTGAAAGATGGTCTGGAAAAACCCAAAAAATGTCCTTTCCATTGTATAAAGACTTGCGACTATACCAAAAGCCCGTATTGCATAATGGTTGCTTTGTACAACGCATTCAAAGGCAACTTCAACAAAGGGTACGCTTTTGCTGGTTCCAATGCTTTCCTTGCAGAAAAAATCACAAGTGTCAAGGAGACTTTCCAGTCTTTGATAAGGGAAATGAATGAAAAAAAATAAAAAAATGTTGTTTTTTCATTTTTAATACATACCTTCGCCGGACACAAATTAATAACATGAACAAAGGAACAGTAAAATTCTTTGACGAAACCAAAGGCTTTGGTTTTATTAAAGACGAAAAAACAGGAACGGATTATTTCGTTCATTCATCAGGTCTAAAATCCAGAATCAGGGACAACGACGAAGTCACATTTGATCTCGAACAGGGAAGAAGAGGATTGAATGCAGTAAATGTAAGTTTAGCATAGCAAAATCGACTCGAAAGAGTTTTTAGATAAATTCTTTTCAAATGTATGTGAAAGAGACTGCCTTATAAAGACAGTCTCTTTTTCTTTTGTCAAGCCAGTTTGGTGCCGGCTGTTGGCCTTGGTGCTTTCACAACCAGTATCCTGGCTATTTTGTCTGTTTCGTTGTAAAGGGAGTGGATTATATCTTTAGGACTCTCAACAATTGTGTCTTGGCTGACCTGGATTTTTTCTTCTCCCACAAGTACATGTGGATCTCCTTCCAGAATATAGAAAAAAACATCTACAGGTGTTATATGAGGTTTGAGGGACTCTCCCGCCCTTAAAGTTATATGCATTACTTGCGCATTGTCGTGGTTGTATATGTTCCTTACATCTACTTTGTGAGGTGTCTCTTTAATATCAACCTCTTTGATTTTTGTGATTTTCATTTTTATATTGGTTTGTTGTTTATCTTTTTGGAATTGAAAAGTAAAATGAACTGCCTTTGCCAAGGGTGCTGGTTACCCAAATTTCTCCGTTGTGCATTTCTATGAACTCTTTGCATAGTACCAGTCCTAAACCGGTACCGCTTTCGTTGTGTGTGCCTGGCGTTGAGTTGTTATCACCAATTTTCCAAAGAGAGTCCATGCGGGAAGGTTCAATACCCACACCTTCATCTTTTACCTCTATTATTGCATGGCTCTCGTGTTCTTTGACAATGATTTGGACTGTTGAGTTGTCAAAAGAGAATTTGATGGCATTTGTCAAAAGATTCCTCAATACTGTTTTTATCATGTTTGGATCGCAGAAAAGCAGAGGTTCATCACCAGATACCTGAATGTTTATTCCTTTCTTTCTTGAAAGATCTGAAAGATTATTTACAACATCGTTGTAAAGTTTACTGAACAATATGTTATCCGGAGAGAATTTTATCTTGCCAAGCTGGTTTCTGGACCACATTAGCAAATCGTCCAGCAAAGCGTATGTTGACTTGCTTGTTTGGTTGATGTGAGAGAGTATTTCTGCCAAAGACTCACTGTCCATATCATTTGCGTTATCAACAAGAAGGTCACTGAATCCAATAAGTACACTGAATGGATTCTTTAAGTCGTGTGCGATTATTGAGAAAAATTTATCTTTTGTGGCATTGGAGAAATTTAGTTCGTTGTTGGTTGCATTAAGTTGATTGAGAGTTTGTTCCAGGTTGTGTTTTTCTTTTATTAGTTGCCTTTGAAGATTGTTTATCTCACGGTTCAGGTTGTGCATCATGATGTTTTGATGCATTAATTGCATAGAGTCTACCCCGCCGATTATAAGAAGTTTGGTACCTTTCCGGTATACTTGTGCCATTATGGAGCTGTTGACTTCGGAGTAGTTGCCAAAGGTTATATAGCCATTGTATATTTCCCCGTCTGTTTGTTTTGTGCCGGCTAGCTTTTCAAATGTAGGGTTCAGAAGGCTAAGGTAGGGGGGCTCACCGGCAAATAAAGTACGTATTGCTTCGTTGGCAAAAATGAGTTTGCCATCCGATTCGAAAATAGCAACAGAGAGAGTACCATTATTGATAATGCTGGCCTGTATCTCTTCTTTCCATGCAGATAGTATGTATTCCGGGTTTATGTCCATTATTGGTGTTCAGGTATGTGGTGTCCCGTGAATTTTTCTGAAAGAATAGAAAATATTGGTATGTTTACCTGCATCCATTCGTAATATGGGTAAATTTCTGCGTAAGTTTCCTTTGTCAGGTTCTGTTGCAGGATCTCTATCCATGTGTTCAACTGAGCTGCCCAGTAACTAGTAGAAAACCCATGATTTTTGTATGCGTGGAAAACCCAAAGTATGGTTTCCACCAAAACTTCGTCGTTGCGGTTTTTAATAATAGAAGAGATGAACCTCACATGATTTGCGTGGTTGTCCCTCATCATGGCGAGGTTACCGTTGCCGACAAGTAACTCCAAATCTTGACGTGATGAAATCCTTTCGTTGATCTCGGCTATGAGTTTGTCGCTTTTGTTGCTGTATTCGTATGCAGCGGATGTGCTTACATCATTCAGCAATGATGCCGATTTGATTAATTGGGATTTATCCATAATTTTCTATGTTTGATATGAATTCTTCTAAGGAGTACAAGTCCGGAAGGTAGTGAACGTTTTTGTATTTTTCTGAAATATCAGAAGTTGAATGCAGTAATCCTTGCCCACCCACAATTATTGCAAGGTCAGGAAATCTCTCCCTTATCATTCCTATGATTTTGAGGAGCTCGGGATAGTGGAAATAGATGCTCATGGAGAGTGCAACCAATTTGGGATTGACTGTCTCTATGAATTTAAGAAGATCGGATGACGGGGTGTCGGCTCCAAGGAAATGGACATTCCATCCACGCATTTCAAATACATCTGCAACCATTTTGATTCCTATTTGATGTACTTCTTTTTCTACAGAAGCTGCAACCACAACATTGTCCATCCGGTATTTGGAAATGATTTTGGAATACAGTTCGTTAAGGACAGATTCTACAATTGCAGAGGCAAGATGTTCTGTTGCCACAGAGATTTTGCCCGTCTCCCAAAGGAGACCCACTTGGTAAAGGGCCCTTTTTATAACGTTTTCGTAAATGTCGTTAATTTTTGATTTTTTTTCTACCAGGTCGTTTATTATTTCGGAGGCAAGCAACCTGTCCCCTGCAAGTATTGCTTTTTCAAACCTGTTCTTATATAAGTCAAAATCCATTTTAAAACACTTTTACTAAAGGTAAAGAAATTATTTGTCAAAACTTGTATAATCATTTTCTAGTAGCTGATGGGTTTTCCCATTATGTAGTCTTCCATCAAAAAGCCTTCTCCAATATCAATATCCACAGAGTCCATAATGCTGTATCCAATGTTAAGGTAGAATCCTACTGAAGGATTGTACCTGTTTACATTGAGAATTACATTATCCATGTTGTTTTGTTTTGCCACAACTTCTATATGGGATATCAGAAGTTTTCCTATGCCTCTCCCTTTGAAGCTTGGCAACAGATATAATTTGTGAAGTTTTAAATTTCTTTGGTTGTTATGATTAAGTTCATATGATGCATAACCAGTATATTCCAATGTACTGCCACTGTCAAGACAAGACAAAATGAAAGTGTGGGATAGGTTATGCGTTTGGTTTATAAGGGAGTCAGAACTGTACATCATCTCCATCATGTAATTGATTTGCTTTTGAGAAAGGATGTTTCCAAAAGCAACAGGCCACGCCTCCTTTGCAATGTTTTGGATTATCGGGAAATATTCCTGGGTGGCTGTTATTATTGAGTCCATTTATTGAAATATTTAATAGTAAATTTACAAAAAAATATTCCTTAATGCTCAATAAGTATGGATGTGCTTCTTTTAATTGCAGCTATTGTTTTGATTTTGTTGGGGGTGGCCGGTTCTTTTGTGCCGGTTTTGCCTGGCCCGCCTATATCTTATGTTGCCTTGCTAATGCTGCATTACACCAAATACGCAATGTTCACAACACAGTTGCTGGTTGTATTTGCTATCCTTACAATCTTGGTAACTTTGCTGGATTATGTGATTCCTGCCTGGGCCACCGGCAAATTTGGCGGTAGCAGGCAGGGTAGGCTGGGTGCTTTTGCAGGTACGATGATTGGTTTGATTTTTGGCCCTTTAGGCGTAATCATCGGGCCATTCATAGGAGCTTTCACCGGAGAGATCCTGGCAAATAAAAATGCAAATGAAGCTTTAAGAAGCGGAGTCGGCTCTTTCGTTGGCTTTTTGGCAGGAACAGGTTTGAAATTGATTCTCTCTTTGGTGATGATGTCCTATTTTTTGTATGGCTTGTTCAGCTAAACAGAAAGTCAAATCTATTTGCCAGACCTTTTGACATTGACTGCATTCAAACCTTTCAGCCCTTTTTCTATTTCGAATTCAACTTTGTCATTTTCATAGACCTCTTCCAAAGTCCCGTTTACATGGAAAAAATACTTTTCCCTGGTTTCTCTCTCCTGGATAAAACCAAAACCTTTGCTTTCGTTGTAAAACTCAACCCTGCCAAAGTAACTTGAAGGAATTTCATCTTTCTCCTTTTTGGGTGTTGATACTTCAATGTTTTCTGCTTTGACACTACTTTTCTTTGTGGGATCGGGAGGAGTGTCCATGATAACACCGTTTTCATCTACAAATGCCATCATGTTCTCTAAACCACCGCCAGTTGAGCTGGCTTTACGCTCTTCTTTCTTGTGTTGTTTTTCCAGACGTTTGCTGATTCTTTTCTTCTCTTTTTCTCTTTTGTTGAATGTGATTTGTGATCTTGCCATATAAAAATGATAATAATAATAAGGAGTCCTTCAAACGACAACTCCAGGAAAAAAAGATATCCCTTTTGTATATTGGTGAATGCGTATAACTTCGAACTCCGTTTTGCAAAGATAATAAATAATTTAGTTAAATTTGTTAATATCACAAAATACATAATTATTTAAATCCATGAAAAAAATTCTATTTTCAATTTTTTCTGTATTCTTAGCAGCTCTTTTTCAGGAGTCAATGGCTAATAATCAAGAAGCAAGATTATTAAGGTTTCCGGATATTCACAACGGGCAAATTGTCTTTACATATGCAGGGGACCTCTATTTGAGCAGCACCAATTCCGGTTCTGCAAGGAAATTGACTTCACATCCAGGTTATGAGATGTTTGCGAGGTTTTCGCCAGATGGTAAGCATATCGCTTTTACCGGACAGTATGATGGGAACACAGAGGTTTTTGTGATTCCGTCCGAAGGTGGTGAGCCTAAGAGGTTGACATATACAGCTACTCTTTCAAGGGATGATGTTGGAGACCGTATGGGGCCAAACAATATTGTACTTGATTGGACACCAGATGGCAAGAAAATCATGTACAGAACCAGGGCATATACATTCAACGATTTTACCGGACAATTGATGACAATTTCCTTAGATGGGGGAATTCCTGAGCCTTTTCCTTTGAAAAATGGTGGTTTTGCATCCTTTTCGCCTGATGGTAAGAAAATTGCATACAATTATATTTTCAGGGAGTTCAGGAGCTGGAAAAGATATACAGGCGGTATGGCTGATGATATCAGGGTAATGGATATCAAAAGTGGAAAATCGGAAAGGATTTCCGGTAATGTAAACCAAGATGTGTTTCCCATGTGGAGCAAGGATGGTGAAAATATTTATTATATCTCTGACAGGGACGGGTTTATGAATTTGTATTGTTGGAATATGCAATCAAAGGAAACTGACCAACTTACCTTTTACACAGATTATGATATCAAATTTCCATCATATGGGGATGGAGTTATCGTTTATGAACACGGAGGCTATATTGTGCAGTATGACCCGGTGAACAAAGTGGAAAAAAGGGCATCCGTAATGATCAATAATGATGCAGCTTATGCGCGTGGTGAGTGGAAAGAGCTTGCTTCCAGGATACGGTCATTTTCTTTGTCGCCAAAGGGAGAGAGAATCCTTGCAGTAGCAAGGGGAGATCTCTTTTCTGTGCCAACCAAAAATGGGATTACATATAATTTGACAAACAGTTGTGATGCACATGATAAGAATGCAGATTGGGCACCTGACGGAAGCGGATATGCATATGTTTCGGACAAAGATGGAGAGTTTAACATTTACTTTAACGACAATAAAGGGAGTGATGTTAAATTGACAGATGTTAAAGGTTACATATATGGTTTTGAATGGTCTCCGGATTCAAGGAAGATCCTTTGGAGTGACAAGAATAACACCTTGAATCTAATTAATCTGGAAACCAAGGAGAACCAAGTGTTGGAAAATTCCGGGATAGGTCCATTGAATGACTACAACTGGGCTCCTGACAGCAGGCATATTGTTTATACAAAGCCTGGAAAATATGTGAATGTGGTTGTTGTCTTAGACACACAGGAAAATAAGAAATATGATATTACCGACCAGTGGTACAACTCAGGGTCTGGTAACTTCAGTAGTGATGGGAAATATCTGTTGTTTGCATCGGACAGGACTTTCAACCCGATGTATGGAAGGACAGAATGGAACCATATTTACAATAGCATGGGCAAAATTTACATCCTGCCGTTGACTAGCCATGCAAAGGTTCCTTTTGCACCGGAAAATGACACTGTGAGCGTTACCACAAAAGGAGTAGAAACAGATCAAAAATCAAAAGAGAGTGTGAAGTCAACTGAAAAACAGGAGTATGATTTTTCTAATGTCTCTTCAAAGATAGTAGAAGTTCCTGTATCTCCCTCTACTTACGGTAATATCCATATGATAGACAACAGGATATATTACGGTACAAGAAGAGGTACTTATATGTATGATCTGGAAGATAAGAAACAGACATTTCTCCAGGCAAACATAATTTTTGCTCATGGGTACAAAAAGGCATTGGCTGTATCGGGAAGAGATGTTCAAGTAGTGGATATTCCCAGGGCACCGGTAACTGTCAAGAATGCTGTATCACTTGAAGGTGTTAAAAAATATGTAGATTACAAGGAAGAGTGGATGCAGATATACAACGAAACCTGGCGTCAAATGAGGGACTTTTTCTACGCAAAAAACATGCATGGAGTAGATTGGGATAAAGTTGGAGAGAAATACAGAGAACTGGTTCCTTATGTTGGCCACAGGTCGGACTTGACTTATTTGTTAGGCGAGTTGATTGGCGAACTGAATGTAGGTCATGCTTATTCTCAGAATGGGGAAAAACCTGAACCTCAGCGAATCAAGATGGGATTGCTGGGGATTTCCTATTCAAAGGACAAATCTGGGTTTTTCAAGGTAGAAGAGGTGTTGAAAGGAGCAAACTGGAGCGAATCGTTACGTTCTCCTCTTACCATGCCTGGTTGTGAAGTTGAAGTAAATGAATTTATTGTTTCTGTAAACGGTGTGAGTACGAATGGTGCAAACGATTTGGCAGAACTGCTGGTAGGGACAGCTGGAATGGTTACAGAATTGGAGGTTAACAGTAAGGCTTCCAGGCAGGGAGCGCGAAAAATACTGACAATACCTTTGGAAGACGAATCCAAACTGAGATATTACAATTGGGTGCAAGGTAATATCAAAAAGGTTTCAGATGCTACAAACGGCCAGGTTGGGTATATTCATATTCCGGACATGGGTTCGGATGGATTGAACGAATTTGTAAAACATTACTATCCTCAACTTGGGAAAAAAGCTTTGATTATTGACGATAGAGGCAATGGTGGTGGAAATGTTTCTCCTATGATAATTGAGAGGCTACAAAGGACAATCACCTATTTTACAATGCATACAAACCAAACAGAGGGCTCTTTGAATCCGGTGGGCACATTTGATGGACCAAAAGTATTGTTGGTAAATGAATATTCTGCATCGGATGGTGATCTTTTCCCTTACAGGTTCAAATACAACAAGCTAGGGACTGTGATTGGGAAACGAACCTGGGGAGGTGTTGTCGGTTATAGCGGGACAGTACCTGTCGTGGACGGAGGTTCTATAGTTACACCTTCATATGCACCTTTTGCTTCTGATGGCAGCGGATGGATAATTGAAGGAGAAGGAGTCTATCCTGACATTGAAATAGAAAATGATCCATATGCAGAGTTCAATGGATACGATGCACAATTGGAAAAAGCAATTGAGGTGGCCAAAAAGGAGATAGAAAAGTATGAATACAGGCCTGCTGTTATTCCAACTTTTCCAGATAAAAGTGCCCAAAAGAAATAGTGGATTTGGATAAAAATAAAAACAGTACTGCATACCTAAGGATGTTTTTGAGCTTCTGCCTTGGTTGCCCGAATGCACATCTTGACCCTACCTTTTGGTGGCAATGCTCCGGTATACAGTGCTGTTTTTTACTAAAGCGGTAGACAAACTTATGATAAAAAATCAAATGTTGTATGCAAGAGTGTGCTTGTTGCAGATTGTTGCGCATTTGATGCGTATAAAATGCTTATCTTAAGGGTTTGAAAAAAAACTTGTCGCGATTTGTTGCGCTTAATGAGTATTATTCAAACCCATTTTTTTGGATTTTTTTCTGGATTTTCACCTTCACAGACCGTATACTCGAGTGTGAAGTATTCAGAAAATTTGCAATGTCATTGTTGGAATACCCTTCTTCGTTGAGTATGTAAACCAGCTTTTCAAAATCTGTCATTATTGAAAGTTCGGTTATATGTCCGTACTGTTTTTTGAAATGTTGTGAATTTGATATTTCCGACAGATATGATCTAGTATAATTATTTGTGGTATCGACAAGATTGTTCAGGTTCTCAAATGATTCTTTTGATATTTTCCTTATTTTGCCAGCTTCTTGTATAATGTTGTCCGTTAGTTGTGTAATTGTTGCAGATGAATGCCTTAACAATTCAGATTCCAACCATTTGGCATTGTAATTTTGGGACAGCTGATCGTGTACTGTTTTTAGATGGGCCAACCTGGATCTGTTTTGCTTGTATTTTTTAAAGTAATTTAACGAAAACAGAGATAAAAAAGTTAAGGCAAACAATGATAAAGACAATATTATTTTTGATTGTGTCTTAAGTCTCTCAATTGTTTGGTCAAGCTTGATGAGGTTTAGTTTCGACTCCAGTTCGATTACTTTTTTTTGGGATAGTCTGGTATATGAAATAATATATGAGTAGTGGGCTTTCCTGTAAAGTGCCGCTGCATCTTTGAAATTGCCTTGTTGCTGGTATTTGTCGGCAAGGGTCCTGTAGTAAAAATGAGTGTCGGGCAGAGTAGTGTCTTTTACCGATTCTACCGATGCTTTGGAATAGGCCAAAGAGCTGTCTGATTGTCCTAAGCGATTGTATTGCAATGACATAAGGTAGTATATCCTTGGGAAATTTATACTCCTCACAAGTCCTGTTGTGTCCATTTTGGTCACTTTCCTGAGATACTCAAGTGCAATCTCCCCATCCTTTTTGGCTGAGTAATAATTGTACATGGAGAGGTAGAGATTGTATTCTATGAACTTGGGCATAGTGTCCACATCTGCCAATATTGAGATTGTGTTCAAAGCTTCTGAAAAATTCCTGGAAGCCAGGTAAAGCCCGAAAAGTTCTATCTTGGAGCTGTACAGTGTGTTTTTGTTGTCGCATTTCTCTGCCAATGATATGCTATGTTTGTAAACATCAATCGCTAGTTCTGTGTTTGAACTGGCCCTGTACTGTTTACCCAGGTACAAATACAATTTGGCCCCTAAGTCATAATCTTTGTTAGGAGACTTTTCGTATATGTCAATGGCTTGGTTGATTGACCGGAACGCCAAGGAATCCAGTCTGTTCTTGCTGTAAGATGCAATTGATTTGTATAATAAGGAACGACATATATTGTAATTGTCTTTTTTGTTTTTGTACCATTCACATGAGATGTTTATTATGGAATCGTTCAGGAAATGCCCATATTTTTGTTCGTATGATATTGCATAAATGAGGTTTGTGTAGGCATTGAGTCCGGGATTATAATCTGCTTTGGATTTTACAAAAAGGAGATTGTTTTTTTGTTTGACAGAGTCCAGGATGTGTAGCGCTTTGTCCGGGTCTGTATATGAATATTGCTCTGCTTTGGAGAGGGATTCCCTACAGCATTCCTGGACGGTTTTACTTTGCCTGGCGTCACAAGATAGTAATATGAGTGAAGAAAAAAATAGAACAACCAACTTCATGTCAAAATAGTTACTTGGACACAAAGATACTTTATTAAAGGAAAATTATTAAATGAATCTTCGCTTTTTGGGGATTATATCTCTTCAATTTGGTTATAGAGGAAAATTATAGTTAATTTTGGGACAGATTTTAAACGGTATGAAGATAAATAGATCCTTGTATATTATTGTTCTTTTGCTCTCTTACATCATGTTGTTTTCGTGTGAGAAGGACAAGGCCGGGGATATTCCCGACGGAAGGGTTGTGCTATTGTATATGGCTGCAAATAACAATCTGGCCAGTTTTGCAGAGTATAACCTGAATTCTTTGAAGGAAGGTTTCATTCCAGGTGAAAACAGCGAGGACGTTTTGGTCATTTACCAACATTTGAAAGGTGCCAGTCCAAAAATCACAAGGTTGTATAAGGATAGTGACAATAAAATCAAAGAAGATGTTGTAGCTCACTACGAAGACCATAATTCTGCCGAAGGGGAGGTACTTAAAGCTGTCTTGAATAAGG